>NZ_JAFBGL010000010.1 GCF_016811075.1 Oceaniferula flava | reverse complement strand
GACAACAAGGCCACAACCCACTGATTTTGAGCGGTTGTGGCCTGTGAGTTTTTTCACCGAAAACACTCAATGCACCACCGGCGGCGTGTCGTTTTCGTCTCCAGGTGCAGAAACGGGTCTCCGGATGCGGTCAACCATGTGTTGAATGTGCTCCGGAGGAGCCGGTGTGAAGAACCTAACAACCAGTGCGATTGCGAAGTTCACCAACATACCGACAAAGCCGATCCCCTCAGGCGAGATGCCCAAGAACCATTGGTCCTTGGTGCCACCCAGGAATTGGAAATAGATGATGTAGCTGATGGTAAACAAAATCCCGCAGACCATGCCGGAAACAGCGCCTTCCTTGTTCATGCGTTTATTGAAGATCCCCATGAGCAAGGTGGGGAAGAACGATGAGGCGGCGAGACCGAAGGCAAAGGCCACGGTTTTCGCGATGAATGCCGACGGCGGGTTGATACCAAAGTAGGTAGCCACGCCGAGTGCGACGAAGGAAGCGATGCGGGCGTAGTTCACCTCCTCCCGATCGCTGAGGTCCGGCTTAATGATGTTCTTCATCAGATCGTGTGAGATCGAGGTGGAGAGCACCAGCAGCAGACCTGCGGCGGTGGATAAGGCGGCAGCAATGCAGCCGGCCATCAACAGAGCGATCACCCATTTGGGCAATCCCGCCATGGAAGGATTGGCCATCACCATGATATCGGTGCCGAAATAGAGCTCGTTGGGATTAGTCATATCGGGCTTCAGCGCGAGGAGGCGTTCACCATGTTGCCCCTTCTGTAATGATTCATCGGCATCGGCGGGCGGGTATTTCGGTTTGCCGTTGTCGCTGACAAAGACGTTATTATTGGGTTTGCCGGCAGAGGAGGTTGCCGGGCCATGGATATTGATGATGCCATCGTTGTTTTTATCGACCCAAGCCATTTGACCGGTCGTTTCATATTCCGCCAACCACGCGGGAGCTTCGCTGTAGGCGGTGTTGTTCAGTTTCTCGATCAAGTTCACCCGCGAGAACGCACCAATGGTGGGAGCGGTCAGATAGATCACCGCGATAAATGCCAGCGTCCAGCACGCGGATTTGCGCACCGCCTTGACATCCTTCACGGTAAAGAAACGCACAATCACGTGGGGCAGTCCGGCGGTGCCACACATCAGGGCGGCGGTGATGCAAAACATATCGATTTTGGACAGCGATCCATCGGTGTATTTGGAAAAGCCGATGGAGGTATTGATGTTATTCAACTTTTCCAAGAAGGGCACCGGTGTGGCATCGCCCTGGGTGTAGTTTCCGATCAGTCCAAGCTGCGGGATAAAATTATTGGTCAGAAGAATCGCAATAAACACCGCGGGAATGGTGTAGGCAAAGGCCATCACGCTGTATTGAGCCACCTGGGTGTAGGTGATCCCCTTCATTCCGCCCAAACCCGCGTAGAGAAACACAATCGACGCCCCGATGATCACCCCCAGAGGGATGCCAATACCAAAGAGCTGGGAGAAAACCACCCCCACGCCGCGCATTTGCCCCATAATATAGGTCATGCAGATGAAAATCGCGCAGAGCACGGCCACAAATCGAGCGGTCTTGGAGTAAAAACGGTCGCCAATGAAGTCAGGCACGGTGGATTTCCCGAATTTACGGAGAAACGGCACCATGAGCACGGTCAGCAGCACAAAGCCGCCGGTCCAGCCCATCAAAAAGCGCGAGCCATCGTAACCGGAGGACGCTACCACCCCCGCCATGGAAATGAAGGTGGCCGCCGACATCCAGTCCGCGGCGGTGGCCATACCATTTGCCAAGGGAGAGACTCCCCCGCCTGCTGTGTAATATTCCTTGGTGGATCCGGCACGCGACTTAAATGCGATGCCGATGTAGAGCGCGAAGGAAATGCCGATGAATATAAAATTCCAGGTATCTTGGGTCATGGGGAAAAATTAGTGATGTTCCGGTGACTGGTAACCGCTGCGCTCGTCCAAGCGGTTCATCAGAAAACTATAGGCAATCAGGAGCAGCACGAAACAGATGATCGATCCCTGCTGAGCCATCCAAAAACCGAATGGAGCATTACCCACTTTGGGGAAATGGACATCCAGCCAATCGCGAAACAGGATCCCGCAGCCAAAACTGACGATGAACCAGATCACCAGAATGCAGCTGAGAACGGTGATGTTTTTTTTCCAATATCGAGAGTCCTGATCGGGACTCGGGCCAGAAGGTATATTCTTACTCATATATTTAATAACTATCACACATGCATACACGGGGGCTGATGGGATGGGAATCGGGAAATCAAAAAATACTGACACCACAGGGAGCCATCCGAGCTTCGCATGAGTTGACAAACAGGCGGGCGCGTGGGATCAATCCGGCATGCAGACTGAGATCATTACCAATCGCGAAATCAACGCCGTCCAGATTCCCAGCGGTGACCCGTTCACGCTGCCGGCAGGAACGGCTGTGATTATCACCCAGACCCTCGGCGGCTCCTACACGGTGGCCACCCAGTCCGGACTGGCGCGCATTTCCTCCGACGACGCCGACGCCTTGGGGATTGATCCCAATGAAAAAGCCAGCAGCAGCACCGGAGACGCCCTTCCCTCCGATGCCAGCCAAGAAGATCAGGTCTGGCACCAGCTGAAGCAGGTTTACGATCCGGAAATCCCGGTCGACATCGTCAACCTCGGCCTGGTCTACGACTGCTCCATCTCCGAGCAAGACGGTAAAAACACGGTCGATATCAAAATGACCCTGACCGCCCCCGGCTGTGGCATGGGCCCGGTGATCGCAGCCGATGCGCAGGCACGTGTGATGACAGTTGAAGGCATCGACGAAGCCAATGTCGACCTCGTTTGGGACCCCGCATGGAACCAAGACATGATCTCCGAAGAAGGCCGTATGAAGCTCGGCATGGTCTAAGCGACCGATCTTCACACAACCATTTAACGAAAAAGAGGCAGCCGATCATGGCTGCCTCTTTTGTTTTGATAGTGGGATGAAAAGCGAAACTACTTCGCCAATTCAGCCTGCTTGGTTTTCGCCTGATCCATCACCTTGCGGATGTATTTGGCGGGCATAATCACAGGAGCAGCGCCGGTGTTCTTGATCGCCACGGAAAGGCCGATGAAATCGCCCGAGGCGTTGAAGACAGGGTTACTCATCGAGATACCTTGGCAGATGTAGATCATGCGGGGGCGCTCGACGATGGCGGCTACGGTGGCAATGTTCACCCGAGCGACGGAACGCAACTTCTCGGGCAGACGGCCAATGGCAATCAGGTCATCCAACTGCTGGACGGTAACGTCTTTACTCACATCGAGAGGTTCGATGCTGAAGCCATCGGCATTCTCCCCTTTCGGATCGACCGCCACGAAGGCGACACCGAGGTCCTCATCGTGGAGCACCAGCTTGGCATCGTATTCCTCGCCGTCCGGGGTGATCAATTTCAGCTCGGAGAGTTCGGTTTCGACGGTAAGCCCCGGACGTTTTCCGAGGCTGGCAGAGACATCGGGTTTCAGGGTGCGATAGGCCACGGCGATCAGATCATCGGCGATAACCACACCATTAGTGTGCAATTGCTTATCCTGACTCCCTGCCGGCTTGCCGTTCATGCTGGCCTCGATTTTCAGCAAGCCACGGACACCGATGACGGAAGGGGCCTTATCGGTAAATACCTGACGGGCCTCGGCCTTGAAGTCCGCTGAGGCGGGGGCGATTGCAGCAAGAACCAAGCCTGCTGCGGCGATGAGTGGGTGTAGTTTCATAATCGTTGTTCGGTTGAATGATGGTAGATGTTACTTTTTCCAGATGGGGTGGATTTCGACGAAACGTGTCAGCTTTCCTCGTTTGACCAACAGCACGATGTAGTCATTTTGCTTCGCCTCGATGTCAGCCAGTTCCTTTTCCAGCATCTCAAGGGAGGTGACCTTTTTCCCGCCGATGTTTAAAATCACATCGCCGCCAGCCAGCCCTGCGAGAGCGGCCCAGCCGGCACGCTCAACACTGTCAACGTATACTCCACGATCGATCTCGGCCTCATCCGCATTGTCCTTGGCCGGAGCGCGCAGGGTGCACTCGAGGGTCTTGTTGATCAGCTTGCGATACTCTCTCGCCGGCTTGGGGGCCGGTTCCAGCGGACATTTGATTTTCTTCGTCTGACCGGCGCGAACGACATCGAAGACAATCGTCTCGTCCACCGGATACTCGCGAATCAAGCTCTCGAAGACATCGCTGTCGCTCTCACGGCTGGCGCGGATCACCTGACCGTCGGCCTTGAGAATCAGATCTCCTTTTTCAAACCCAGCCTCCGCGGCTTTGGACCCGGGAATAATCTGGGTAATGCGCACCCCCTTCTTCCCTGCGATACCTAACAAGCTGGCAAGCTCTTTGGTAATCACCTGCGTCTCCAACCCGATCCAGGCGTGCTGGGCGGCGGTGGAGTTTGAAGTGTTCGGTCCCTTGCCCAGCTCCACGATCGTAGCTAACAGCTGTCCCTTGCGTTCAAATTCCACAATGGTATCCACCGCGGCCTGCTCGCTGCTTCTTTGGCTCAAGCGATCGGCGGTGATTTTTTGCAAATCGGCCAGCGTTTTGACCGCTTGTTGATTGACCATGAGAATGAGATCTCCCGGTGCCAGGGAGGGTTTCGCCGAAGCGGATGGGCCTGCCTTGCTGATGCTGGAAACACGGACGCCGTCGGTATTTTCCCGCTTCAATGCCAGGGCACTGCGCTGGGTGAGATCGCGCGCGGTGATGCCCCAGGCATCGAGAGCCACATCCTTGCCCCGTGCGCTGGATCGCTCCACGGTGGTCAATTTAGTGCTGTGCTCCTTGCCATCGCGAAGATATCGGATTTCCACCTCCTTACCGACCGGCGTGCCGAGCTCGATGCGGTTGAAAAGCGGCAGGTGCTCGGGTGCCGAGGCATCGACCTCGAAGCCATCGAAGCGAATGATCACATCGCCGGCCTGGAGGCCAGCGCGATCGGCCGGAGAATGTTTCACCACCGCACCGGTCAGCACCCCGGTTTCATGCTGTTGAGATTCCAGACGGGGCTGCATCATCAACCCGGTCCATGATCGGCGGACCTTGCCGTGTTCGATCAAATCATGCGCCACCTGCTTGGCGATATCTGCGGGAATTGCCCCGCCCAGCGAGCCGAGACCGATTTCATTCACCCCGATGATTTCCCCGCGCAGATTAACCAAGGGACCACCGCTGTTGCCAAAGTAGATGACTGCATCGTGGCCGATCCAGCGCACCAGCTCGCCCACCGTCTCACCATCCTGTTGCAATCCTCGGGAGTTCCCGGGGGCAATCATTTCCAAATTAGCCACCACCCCCAGGGTGACCGACTGAGACACGCCCGCCGGCGAGCCCATGGACATCACGGTGTCACCGACAGATAGAGTCTCAAAATCGCCAAATTTCGCCACCGGCAGAGGTTTCATGCTCTCAGGCACCTGATCCATGTTCATCTTGATCACGCACAGATCGGTCTGCGGATCGGTGCCGACCACGGTGGCATCGACTTTGGCCTTATTCGATAGCCTGACCCACACCCGCGTGCCGTTGCCTGCGACGTGATGGTTGGTCAGAATGTAGCCGTCTTTGTGAATGATGGTGCCTGAGCCGGTGCCTCCGGTCTTTTGCATACGACCATCTTTCGCACTTTCCATGATCACATGGATGCGCGCGAGTGAGGGGTAGACTTTGGCAATGGCGGCATCGATGACCGCTTGGTCGCTGCGCGCGACAGAGTCCGTGACGGCAGGATCGGCCATGGTCGAGAGACCACCCAAAAGAAAAACGCCGAGGGAAAAAAGATGCTGTTTCATAATATGCACGAGCTCCGTGAATCATCATGGTCACGGCCTGTGCAAAGGTCAGCGGACGCAGTGGGGCGATTTGTTTATTGGAATCTCTCGAGACTGGTTGGGACGATAGGGATACCAGTTCCAGCAGTTTCATTAAGGCTAAAATTCCATGCTCATGCTAAAGACTTAAAAGCATGAGAAACAATCACTTCATCACGGTTGACACATCTGGCATTTGGAGGCAAGTGGCACAGGTGTTGCTCGTTGGAAAGCGAGTGCAACACGCTAAAACCCGATCCATTTGTCGCCATGCCGAAACAACCGTCTAAAACTACCAAAAAGGTCGCCAAAAAAGCGACAGCGAAGAAAACCGCTAAAAAGACAACGAAGAAGACAGCCACGAAAAAAGTGGCTAAGAAAGTGACTAAAAAGGTCGCCAAAAAGGCCACCAAGAAAGTCGCGAAGAAGGCCGTCAAGAAGGCCTCTAAAAAAACAGCTAAAAAGACCGCTAAAAAGGCTGCAAAAAAATCAATCAAGAAGACGGCCAAGAAAACAGCGAAGAAGGCCTCTAAAAAGACCGTGAAAAAGGCCGCCAAAAAAGCAGCGCCCAAAAGCATCCAAACGGAAGTGCCCACTGAAACAGTGGCCGAGCCCACAGCGGCCACCGCTCCAAGTCTCGAAGACATTCGCTACACCGCCTACCTGAATTACAAGGCACGCGAACAGGAAGGTATCTACGGTGATGAACTGGGCGACTGGTATCATGCCGAAGCCCGCCTGAGCCAGACATCGGTCTAATCATCACAACAACCACCATCAGCCGTCCTCTCCACTGCGAGAGGGCGGCTTTTTTGTGGAAACATGGGCATGTCTCCCACCACGGCGCTGCGATTTCATGAAAACATCATCCTGTCTTCATCATCCCTTCGCAAAGCTGGGGCAGCTTAGGAACCACTGGCCCACCAAACCAGCCTGATCACCCACTCGCAGTCACCGTGCACCCTCCCCTTTCCCACTCCATCCAAGCCCTCTGCCAGGGACGGCGCGCGCTGCTGCAAGAATGGTTAATGGAAAAACCACTGAGCTCACTGGCATTCTGCATCCCGGCGGTCGTCCTCGGCTGCGGATTGTATGGCTTCACTCTGGGGCTCTGGCAAGGGGGGCGCATGGGCTGTTATGTGGCGGTCAAATTTCCACTCGTGATTTTTGCCACTCTCTTGGTGAACGGCGTGCTCAATGGCATGTTGGCGTTGGTGTTAGGCAGTGGTATTTCCTTCCGCCAGAGTGTGCAGTTCCTGCTCGCCGGCTTTGCCCTGATGGCCGTCATTCTCGGATCGCTAAGCCCCGTCACCTGCTTCATGGCACTGCAAGCCCCGCTGCCGGAACATCCGGGGGCGAAACAATGGCACAGTGCCCTGCTGCTGATCCACACCCTGGTCATTGCCTACGCGGGAATCATCGCCCACCGCTCATTGTTGGGCCAGCTGCGGGACTTTGCCAGTTCTCCGAAGCTGGGCACACGCACGTTTTTCGCCTGGCTGGCGGGGAACCTATTTGTCGGAGCCCAGATATCCTGGATCATGCGCCCCTTTTTCGGGTCGCCCGGACTCGCCGTCCAGTTTCTCAGAGATGATCCGATGGAGGGCAGCTTCTACGAAACCCTCTGGCGAGCCTTCTTACGTCTCCTCGAATTCTAAACTACAAGCATCATGAACGAAACCACACCCACACCTCCCGCCCAAGGCCTGCAGCTCCCGCCACCCGCACCAGATCCCGATTACCAAGCGATGGGGCAACATGGATTCTCCCAGATCTTAAACTATCTTCTCAAGAAACCGCTCAGCGTGATTCACGAGATCAACCATGGCGAGCGCAGCCCGCTGCCCGCCCTGCTCGTCATCACCTTGGTCAGCCTCGCTATTTTCGGATTGGTGCTCGGCATGTTCAGTGCCGGGGCGCAGCTCTGGGCCGCTCCGGTCAAGGTGATAGGCGGCGTGCTTTTCAGCGGACTGATCTGTCTGCCCAGCCTGTATATCTTCGGGGCACTCGGCGGCATGGAAACCACGGTGCGTCAGATCATCGGGTTGATGCTCACTTTTCTCGCCATCACCTCCTTGTTATTGGTTGGCTTCGCTCCCGTCGTCTGGCTCTTTTCCACATCGAGCAACTCGCTGGTGTTCTTCGGCTTTCTCAGTCTCACCATCTGGCTAATCAGCCTGGTCGTGGGTCTGCGGATCATTGGCCGTGCCAGTAGCAGCATGGGGGGAGGCAAAGGTGGTTATCTTCACCTCTGGGCGGTGATTTTCACGGTGGTGACCCTGCAGATGCCCACCACCCTGCGCCCAATCATCGGCCCCTCTGAAGATTTTCTGAACTTGGAAGAGAAACGTTTCTTCCTCGTGCATTGGTTCGAGACCATGCAGTCCGGCGCGATCGAGGAGGATTCGGAGGAACGCAAGACGGACGGCAGCCCAGCCAATCCGGATCGCACATCCAGCAAGGCTAGCTCAGCGCCGGAGACCAATCCCTATTTGGAACAATGAAGCTGTTTTCAATCGAGAAAGCCGGTGAGCGGACTGGTCGCGGAGGCATGATCGATGATCTCAGGCAGCCCCATTTCATAGGCGGCACGACCCGCTTCCACTGAAAGTTTGAAGGCCTCGCCCATACGGACAGGATCCGAGGCAATCGCCATGGCTGTATTCACCAGCACGGCATCGGCGCCCAGCTCCATCGCTTCCGCCGCGTGGCTCGGCGCACCGAGTCCGGCATCCACCACCACAGGGACGGTCGCTTGATCGACAATGATGCGGATTTGATCGCGGGTGACCACACCTTTGTTCGATCCGATGGGAGCTCCGAGCGGCATCACTGCGGCGGTTCCCACCTCTTGCAATCGTTTCGCCAAGACCGGGTCGGCATTGATATAAGGCAGCACGGTGAACCCTTCCTTCACCAGAATCTCGGCCGCCTTGAGGGTCTCAATCGGATCGGGGAGCAAATACGTTGGGTCGGGATGGATCTCCAGCTTCACCCACTTCGGCAGGCCTGCGGTGACCGCCAGGCGAGCCAAACGCACCGCCTCATCCGCATCCATAGCGCCACTGGTATTGGGCAGCAGCAGGTATTTTTCCGGATCGATAAACTTCAGAATATCCGCCTGGGGGTCATCACTGCCAGTGAGATCCGCGCGGCGCAGAGCCACGGTGACAATTTCCGTTCCACTTGACGCCAAGGTTTCACTCATCAATTCACCGGAGGCAAACTTTCCAGTGCCTGCCATGAGTCGGGAGGAAAACGTGCGGTCGGCGATTTTCAGCGGCTGATTTTTCATCGGGCGAGACCTTAGCGTGCCGCCCCTACCATGCAAGCGCTAGGATGCGTCATTTGTCCTCAGCGTGCATTTCTCTGCTAGTCAGCGTTGTCAGACAACTTTGTTTCATTCTCTTTGAAATAATTTCAGATTCATCCGTCGTAACCATTAGAGCATACTCATGAATGTTTTTTTATGCGCGTGCTCGGGATTCTCTTATCCTTGCCAGCCTCGATCGATCCAAACCTCCAACCTCCTGCTTATCATGACACCTTCACTTCGCGCTATTTTCGCACTTAGCCTACTGCTTTCCAGCCTCGTCTCAGGGTTACAAGCTGCCACGACACTACGCATTTCCTCTTCCCGCCTGGTTCCGGAATCCAAATATCAGATTATTTTCGATCGCGCGGTGGTCGCCGACGACCAGGTTGATCAAATGGTAGCAAACACCATCATGAAAATCACCCCGGAGCTGGCAGGTAAAATTCATTGGAAGGCCTCCAACATTGCCGAATTCATCCCCGATGGACCACCGAAGCTGGGGCAGACCTACACCTTTTCCCTCCACCCCGGCCTCACCGATCGTGATGGCAAGGAGGTGCCGGCCACCAAGTTAAAAACCATGGCCACGGAGCCATTTCGAATGCAGGGGTCGAGACGGCGTGGCAACTCGCTCGATTTCACACGCAGCCCGAGCTATTACGTTTATTTTAACGATGCGGTGAGCCCCGACAAGACCGCTCGGTTTTTCGTTTTCAAAAACAAGGCGGGCATGATGGTGGCCGCTCAAGTGCGCCGAGCCACTTGGGGAGATATCAAATCCCGCTACTACCGAGGCAGCACCTGGCAGGCTCGCTTTGAACAAGCACGAACGGGCAAAAAAGCGGCACTTCCTGACGATCTCAGTCATGAAATCCCCAATGCGGTGATGGTCAGCCCGGTCAACCCTCTGCCCGTCGGCGACAACTGGTATTTGCACGTTCTCCACAATACGCCCAACGCATCAAACACCGCCAAGGTCAGTAACGCCGGGAGTATATACATCGGTGATGTCGATCCCTTCGAACTTCGCAGCGTCGTCCCCTACATCGCAGCCAACCAACCACGTGAGCTGCATATCAATTTTAACTCCTATCTCCCAACCGAGATCACCCAAGCGCAACTTGCCAGTGTGGTGCAAAGCGAGCCGAAGATCAAAAATGCCAAGTTCAAGGTGCTGGGAAAAACGCTCATCGTCAGTGGATCGTTCAACGATCAAGATGCGTGGAAGGTCACGATCAACCCCAGCATCACCTCCCGCAATGGACTGACCATGGCGAAACGCATCACCCGTGAAGTCAAATTCAAACACCTCCGCAGCGGACTCGCACTGCCAGGTTTTGATTCGGCTCAATACGCCAAGGGCAACCGTCTCTACGCCCTCGACACCGTGAACCTCGCCTCGGTGCGCATTCGCGTGAAACAACTCACTCCTGATAACGCCGTGCGCACCATGCAGGGCTACCGCCACTACACCGGCAACGGCCACAACAACAGCGAGATCAGCCCGGAAACGCCACTGCCTTACTCTTTGATCAACGGCAAGACGGTTTACGATCGCACCGTCTTCCTCGACAACCCCATCGATACCTCGCGCGATCTTCATATCGACTGGAATGAGGTGTTGCCCAAGGGACTGAAAACGACCACTTTTTTTGTCTCCATTGAAGGCACCGCCAAGGGAAAGGCCCGGGGCGGAAATCGTGTCGCCCAATCCTTCGTGCAGCTCACAGACATCGGCCTTTGTTGGAAATTGAATCATAAGGAGGCTCTGATCTACGCCTTTTCTAACCACACCGGAAAACCTCTCGCCAATGTGGAGCTCCAGGTGTTCAACGAGGATGCGCAGAAAGCGGTAACCGCCACCACTGATGCCAACGGCATTGCTCGCGTCCCACGCAAGCAGACCGACCGCCACCTGCGCGCCACCTTGGGCAGCGACTGCTACATCATCCCCTTTGACAAGACACTCAGCACCGTTGCCCTCTGGCGTTTCCCTGTGGACACCGAGTGGAATCATCTCAAGGGCTGGAAACGCACGGCCAAGATGTTCACGGATCGCAATCTTTACCGTCCCGGTGAGACCGTGCAGCTGAAGGGTGTCGCCCGCCGCTATCTGGATAACCAAATCGAACTCACCGCAGGAAAAACCGCCCAGCTACTGATTAGTGACAGCGCTTCCCGCGTCCTGGTCGATCAAACCATCACCCTCTCGGAAAACGGCACCTTTGATCACACGTTGAAGTTACCTGTGGAAACCGTCGGTCGCTTTACCGCCAAACTCGTCTTCCCGGAAGACCCCGCGCATGCCGATGAGAACAGCTGGCAGGCGGACCAATATCGGATCTTCCGTCACCATTTCAATGTGCAGGAGTTCCGCCGCAATGCCTTTGAGGTGTCCTCGAACATTCCCGCAGCGGACCCAGGAGCCAAAAACATCACCGTGAATCTGAACGCCGATTACTACCAAGGGCAGGCTGTGAAAAACGGCAATATCGATTGGTATTTTGACGCCACCCAGACCGGCTTTTATCCGGAAAAATTCCGCGACTACCTGTTCGGCGACCACCGAAAGTATGATCCATGGTATTGGAGTCATTACTTTGGCTACAGCGATGACAGCACCCACCGCGGCAGTTCGGACCGCAGCGGTAAAGGCAACTTGGACGAGCATGGCAAGGCCGCCATCTCAATGGAGCTCCCCAAGCTCACCTTCCCCACTGCCCTATCCGTCAGCGTGCAGTCAGAAATCACCGACTCGCGCGACCAGACTCTCACCACACAAACCAGCACCACGGTCCACCCTGCGGACACCTATATCGGGATTTCCCGCGTCGATCGCTTGGTGCGCGTGGGCGAAGACCCGAAGCTTGAACTGATCGCGGTCGATCCCCAGGGCGAACCACGGCAGAACGCCGTCACCGTCACCGCCACCATCGAGCGCGAGTTCCATGAAGCGGTGAAAATCAAATCAGCCGACGGCAAGGTCTCGGTGAAAAACACCAAGAAGAAAGAAGTCGTCAGCGAGCAAGAAATCACCATTGAGCCGAACACGCCGATCACGCTTCCCTTCAAGGCCGAACACAGTGGGCGCCATCTGATCACCTTGAAAGGCAACGATCAGAACGGGCATGCCTTTTCCACCGCCAGCAGCATCTGGATCTACGGCAGCAAGGAGTATCCTTGGGCAGTGCAGGATGGCATGAAAATCAAACTCGTGCCGGAAAAAAAACGCTACACACCCGGAGAAACAGCCCGCATCCTGGTGATGACGCCAATCGAGGGAACCGCACTGGTCACCGTGGAACGTGCCGGAGTGCACCGTGAGTATCGTCGCGAACTGAAGGCTGACAACCCAATCATCGAGATTCCCCTGACCGACATGGACGCGCCGAATGCCTACGTCTCCGTCGTGGTGATCCGCGGTGCCAATGCCAGCCCACGCAAACACAAAGAGCCCGCCTTGAAACTCGGCTACTGCACCCTCAACGTCACCAATGTCAAAGACCGCTTAAAGGTCGGCCTGGAAGTCATCGGCAGTCAGCACCGCCCCGGCGAAAATACCGAGGTGACGGGAACAGTCACCCTGTCCGACGGCTCACCGGCAGCCGGAGCTGAGGTTGTTTTCTATGCCGAGGATGAAGGCACCCTCGCCGTGGCAGGATACCAGACTCCGAACCTGATGGACTTTTTCCACGCACGCCGCCCCCTGTTAGTCGATTGCGGAACGTCTTTCTCCACCTTCATCGCCGAGAACCCGGACGATCGAAACTTTGGCAACAAGGGCTTCACCATCGGTGGAGGTGATGCAGATCCGTTTGCCGCAGGGCCTGTTGCCGACGATGTGAAGCTACGCAGCGATTTCAATCCCTGCGCCATCTGGTTGCCTCGAGTCACAACAGACGCCGAGGGCAAGTTCGTGGCCACGATCAAAAACCCCGATACCCTGACTCGCTATCGCGTGATGGCGATCGCTCTGCACGGAGCGAAAAAGTTTGGTCATCAAAGCAGCAGCTACATCGTCGACAAACCTCTAATGTTAGAGCCAGGAACTCCACGTTACGCCAGCGAAGGCGATGCCCTATCGCCCAAGGTGCTGGTGCAAAACAATTCCAAGTTCGAAGGCACTTGGGAGATCTCGTTAGAAACGGATAGCCTCACGGTTCCAGACCATGGCAGTCAGACTGGCAGCGCTCAGCATACACTTTCGAAAACCGTCACCCTGAAGCCAGATGGAGCTGCCACCGTTTACTTTGATGTCCGTTTCGTCAACACCGGCACCACCCGCTGGGTGTGGTCCGCCGTGCCCGTGAAATTAGCCGGTAACACCTCACTCACCCCCGCTCTCGCCAAGGACCTGTCCGACAAGGCGGAGAGCAAGTTTGAGGTTACCTTCCCTGTTCCCACCATGCGTCAGGTGGAGTTCATCACCATGAACAGCGGCCATCGCCACGACCTCCTTAAAAACATCCAGCCAGAGCTACTGGGTGGCCGGGGCCATCTCGATTTGGAATTCTCCAACTCGTTATTGTTAGAAGCCGCTGGAGCTGCCGATTTCCTACTAAGATATCCTTATGGCTGCACCGAGCAGACCACTTCAGCCATGATGCCTTGGTTTGCCGCACGTGATCTCCAATCCACCGTGCCTGGTTTCACAGACAAAACCGAGGCCGACATCAGCAAAGCTATTCAAATGGGAGCAGATCGCCTGCTCAGCATGCAGACCAGCGATGGTGGACTATCCTACTGGCCGGGCGGGAAAAAATCACTCGACTGGGCCACCGCCTACGGAGGGATGGGCCTGATCATGGCGCAGAAAAACGGCGCGCAAGTGCCGCAGAGCGCCATCGACCGATTGGCAGTCTGGATGACTAAGTATGTGAAAAGACAACAGTCCACGAAAGACCATGACCGCCGCTGGACGGACGAAACCCACGCCCGCACCCTGTATGTTCTGGCCCTCGCCGGAAAACCGGAACTCGCCCTGCAGAATAAGATGCTCGATAGCCGTGACCACCTCAGTCCCTCGGCACGTTGTTTCCTCGCACTGGCTTTCTATCACTCCGACGATAGTGATGTAAACCGCGCCACCGCGCTTTCACTGATCCAGAATGTCAAAGCCCGCGAACACAGCACCCATTGGATGCGCCACCACGCGGACGAGGCGCTGCAGGTGCTCGCTTGGTCGGTGATCGCACCCAGCGATTCACGCGTGCATGTCGTGATGAAGGACATGCTGAAAAGCCGTAACCCATACGGCCATTGGCGCACCACCTGGTGCAACGCATGGGCACTGCAAGCCATGGCAGCCTACGCCCGGAATGTCGAAAAAGATCGCGCACCTGCCACCTTACAAATCGTCAGTCAGGGAGAAACCAAAACCATCACATTGGATGCGGATCAGGCCACCCAGTCTATGCGCATCCCCATCATCGGCGACATGAAACTGATCGCCAGCAGCAACAACACCGCGCACACCAACATCAAGGTGAACGCAAAACCGGCGCTCGCCCCCACCGGCCCCCGTGGCCATAACGGCATGTCGATTATCCGCCGCTACGAACGCATGCTCCACGATGGCAGCACGCAAGCACTGGGACAACCCCAGGTCGGAGACTTGGTGAAGATCAGTCTGGAAATCACCTTCTCCACCGCCTTGGAATACGTCGTCATCGAAGACCGACTGCCCTCCTTGTTCGAAGCTGTGAACAATGACTTCGCCAGTCAACAATCCAAATTCCGAGGAAACTCCGATTACCAGTGGAGCATTGCGCATAAGGAGCTACGTGCTGATCGGGCATCGTTCTTCGTGAATCGTTCTTGGAGGAACGGCACCCGCACCGTGTCCTACCTGGCACGGGTGACCTCCGCAGGCACCGCCACCGCTCCCGCAGCCAAGGTCGAGTGCATGTATGATCCCGAGCAGATCGCGATCAGCGATAGTGCCAAACTCACGACCTTGAAAAAGGAAACCGTGGTCTCGAAGTAAACTCGATCCTGACTCAGCGCCGTGAACATCTGCCGTCCAAGTTGGTTAAGAAGCCGAGCCCCAAAGCTCCGGCGAAAACTCCCCCATCTAACACTAACAGGTTTTGTTCTGGGACTCGGTGGTTATTTCCTCCTTCCCTTTGCGTTCACGGTGCCGCCGGATATTGCAACGGGACCGAGCAGCTCGGTTGTTTTGTTAGACCGCGATGGAGTGCCTCTCGATCACTGGGTGCGCTCCGATTATTACCGCCACCGCGCGACATCACTCGATGACCTCCCGCACGATCTCATCCACGCAACCCTCGCAGCAGAGGACAAACGATTCTATCAACATGGTGGTGTCGATTTCCGAGCCACCGCCCGCGCGCTGAGAGACTCATGGGATCAAAAGCGCTTCGTCTCCGGAGCCTCGACGGTGACGCAACAAACAGTGAAACTCAGCTCAAAAAGGGCGAGCCGAACGTTTACCACCAAAATCCGCGAGTACCTAACAGCCCGTCACGTGGAAATGATTTACGACAAAGATCATATCCTAACATCTTACTTCAACCATCTCGACTACGGTAACAGAAGTCAGGGTCCGCTGCAGGCAGCCCGGCATTATTTTGACAAACCACTGAGTCAGCTCTCACTCGCCGAGTGCGCTCTTCTCGCCGGCTTACCGCAAGCACCCAGCCGACTGAACCCACGTCGCAACCCGGAAGCAGCCTTGAAACGGCGCAACTGGATCCTCGATCGCATGGCCATCGTTTATGACATCGATCCGGAGCGCATCACACGAGCAAAGGCAGAGCCGCTGAAACTGAACCGAGGTCGCCGTGAGCGCACGGCTCCCCACCTCGTGCAGATCATGCGCCGCAGCCGAACTGCGGACTCCACCACAGAGATCCGCAGCAGCATCTCGGCCCCCTTGCAGCAGGACATCACGGAGATTGTTCGCCAGCAAATCACGGCTCTGCAAAAGAAACATATTCAACACGCCGCCGTCGTGGTGATCGAGAACCGCACTGGCGAGGTGCTGGCCCACGTCGGATCTCCCTTTTTTCATCAATCCAATGGAGGCCAGATCGATGCCAGTCGGACCGCGCGCTCGCCGGGTTCTGCGTTGAAACCGTTCACCTACTTACTGGCCTATGAATCAGGTGGCATGACGCCGGCCACCATCATCGCAGACATCCCCACACGCTACTCGGATGCGCGCGGGGAAAAAACCTTCGTGAACTACGATCGCCAACACTCGGGCCCAGTCACCATTCACCACGCGCTGGCGAACTCACTCAATGTGCCAGCCGTCCGCGTGCTAAATTCCGTCGGCGGGGCAGAAGCTTTACAGAAACAGCTGCAATCATTTGGGATCAGCACACTCAATGAAAAGCCCATCCACTACGGTCTCGGGCTGACACTGGGGTCGGGCGATGTTACATTGTTAGAACTGACAAACGCCTACGCATCACTCGCACGCATGGGAGTTTACAAACCTGTTAGCTACCTAACAAAAAAACAGCACGCAGAACATCACGTCGCCAGCTACCGCTCATGCTGGATGCTGGCTCAGACCATGACAGATAACTCCGCACGGTCGGCCGCCTTTGGCACGCATTCTCCTCTACGGCTGCCGTTTCCTTGCGCCGTGAAGACCGGCACCTCCACCGACTTCCGCGACAACTGGTGTTTGGGATTCACCAAGGACTACACCGTCGGTGTCTGGGCGGGGAATTTGGATAACAGCCCGATGCGTGGCATCTCCGGAGTAACCGGTGCGGGACCTATTTTTCATGCCACCATGCTGCGCTTGCACCGCGACCATCCACCGACGTGGTTCGAGCGACCTGATGAGATGACCGATTGCCTGGTGCACTCCTCCACAGGCAAACGTCTCACTCAAAAATCAGCGCACGGCATTGCCATGGCCTTGCCCCAACAGCAAGTTCCCCTTCCCGCCCGGGCTGCAGATTTTGATCAGTTAGGCCGAGTGATGTTAGATGTGCGCTATGCCGACTGGATGAGCCAAGAGGGCGACCGCAATCGCTACGCACTCAGCTTGCAGAACGAGCAACTGATCGTGACCCAGACTCCGCTGCGTATTCTCTCACCATCACGCGAAGCTCGTTATTTGTTAGACCCTGATTTACCAGGTCAGGGGAAGAGGCTTTTACTCAGCACGGATTTTCCCGGTGAAGTGACGTGGAGTTGTGAAACCTTGGACATCCAAAGCCATGATGGGCAAGCGACCGCAAACCTAACAGAAGGCGAGCATATCATCATTTTGACGGATTCCAGCAAGCGCAGTAGCAGCCGAAAAATCATCGTTGAGCAGCTCTAAAGCTGACGTCTGGGTACAAAAAAACAGTCCGACCGGACAAGATCACCAGGAAACCCCCTAACCTGTATGAACTAGTGCCAATCGGACTGTCTCGCTCCCTTGCGGGAACACATTCAAATTATCACGAGTCACGATTTCGTAAAGTAATTATGTGCTTTTTGACCGATTATCGAAGAACATATGTTTAAAGCAGCAAAAAATGACACACAGCCGCCCTCCACAGATCACACCCGTGACAAATAATCGGGAACTTGGTCGCGCTGACTCGATGGAGAGCCCTGTTTATTATGGAAAGCAATCACGGCTCCGACGCCTGCCGCATAGTCGGCACCGAGTCGGCGTGGTAGTTCCAGCACGGGAAAATGGTATTTCCTATTCTTCTTCCAGAGCAAAAACGATCCACAAAGCCCGACCACGGTAAGTAACACACCACCGACGGCCACAGCTAAATAGAGAAGGAAGGGTTTGATTTGGTCCGCCATACCAGGTTTTTCTGGTTTTGGGGTATCGGAGGATGGCTTGGTCGGCACAGCGGCTGCGATGCGTTGTTGCTCTTGCTCCTCGGTAATAGCACGCTCGATCCAATAAAGCTTGATCGAAGTCTGAACGACAAAGGCTTCAATTTGATCAGAGGGATCGGATTTTTCCTCTGCTTTGAGAATGGAGCTCTCAAGTATTCGGCGAATTCCCTCCGTTGTCATCTCTTCGGCTCCCTTCCCAGCGAATGCCAGCTGATTTCTCGAGGGGTTGCCTAGATAATAAAAGATCACGGCGGTCAGTTCACCATCGGCATATTGCTCTTCGACTAAACGGTGTAAGGTATACTCACTTGGAATTTGCTGCTCAGAATCAAACAAATACAGCTTGATATCCACGATGGATTCCTCCGCGTGATACTCGAGAAAGGCTTCACGGTCGTCTGTTTCCTGCTTGCTGAGCAGGCGCTGCGGATCGACTAAAAAGCCCGATGGTTTCGAGGCGAAGTAGCCTTTGATAAACTCCTCGGGGATCTCGGTGGGGTCATAGGGAGGCTCTGGAATTTCAGGTTCAGGGACTGCCACGATGACATCTTTGTCCACCTTCGGTAGTTCACTCACCTTGGGATCATCGACTAACAGAATCGTTCCGACGATGATCTCTCCTTTTTGTAAACGGGCACGATCTCCGTCGGTCCATTTAGGCAAGCTCTGTGCGCTTGCCGAGGCCAAAGTCAGCGCGGCGAATCCTGCGCAGAGAGGAATCCGAGCCATAGCGCGTAAAATAGGATGCGATCGGGGAAATGTCACTGGGCCTTGAGGTGGGAAGGTTTTGGTTCTGTGGCCGACTCGGAGTTTTCTGAGGGTTGCACCGAGCGGATTCGCTGGAGGATGTCCCCCATTTCCTGATGAGGTTGTCCCACAAGGCGTTGGTATTTTTCTGGATTCCGGTTCGCCTGCCGGGAGCGCTTTCGCAGTGCGGCAGAGAGGCTTTTCATCACCGACTTCAGTGCCCGATAGTAATTCCCCTGCAGCAAGTGGGGGTGCGCGGAGGATAGGGCACGAAAGCTGTCTTCCTCCTTCAGATAAACATCCAAAAGGTAACCATTCGCGATGAAGGCGGCCTTGGAGTTCACATCCACGACGAGTAAGACACCACCGTCATTCGGTCGGCTCAAATCGACATCTTCGAAGGCTCCGTGATTCAGCAGCCACAGACCGAACTGCCGAATGTTCAAGCGGTCATCGAGCGCCCCGAAGTAGACACTGAAAAAAAGCTGGGGAAAACTCGCTTCGAATTGGTCGAACCATTTCACCGCCTTCTTGCGTTCCTTCAAACGCAGCACACCGGCCGAATCGCTCAGTCGGCGCATGCGGACCTCGTCCTCGCCATATTGAGCATCAAGGTCCGCCATCGCAAAGCCGCAATGCGGACACTGCGGAGCACTGCGATGGATTCGCTGCACACATCGGGGACACTTCATCTCAAACATGAGATTAGCGTAAACCCTCTCTTTTCCAAGCCCAGAAAGTTAAGAATTGTTAATATTCCCCACAGAATCAGTCCCTTGTGACAGATCGGTGATGCGTTCTGCATACTCGGCAGCAAATCCACTCACCTATCGGTTTGTTCTTTCTATCTTCGCGCCGTCGAATCCACCTAACTACTCAACATAAAAAAACCTCTTCCGAACCAAATCGGAAGAGGTTTTTGTTAGGGAGATTCTGGTCGATCCTTACTCCCACTCAATGCTCGCTGGCGGCTTGGTGGAAATATCGTAGAGCACGCGGTTGATGCCATCGACTTCGTTGAGGATGCGGTTGCTGGTCTCGCGAAGCAGCGCGGGTGGCAGCTCGACCCAGTCAGCGGTCATAGCATCTTCGCTGATCACAGCACGCAGGCTGATCGCCCACTCATAGCTGCGCTCGTCACCTTTGACACCCACTGTTTTCACCGGAATCAAACCTGCGTAAGCCTGCCAAACTTTATCATACCAGCCGTGATCTTTCAGACGGGTGATAAAGATGTGGTCGCACTCACGGATGATCCGAAGTTTCTTTTCGGTGATGTCACCAGGACAACGCACAGCGAGGCCTGGACCAGGGAATGGGTGACGGTTGAGAATGTCAGCCGGGATTCCCAATGAGGTTCCCAACTCGCGGACTTCGTCTTTGAAGAGTTCGGCAAGAGGCTCGAGCACTTTGCCCTGCGCTTGCAGCTCGAGAATGCGGTCGACCCGATTGTGGTGAGTCTTGATTTTGGACGCCTTCGATTTGGCATTAGAGGCCGATTCGATCACGTCGGGATAGAGCGTGCCTTGAGCGAGCAGTTCAGCATTTCCAACGGTGTCCCAGAAGACATCGATGAAGAGGCCGCCGATGATTTTGCGTTTTTCCTCCGGATCAGCGACGCCGGCCAATTTACCTAGGAACAGATCTGCGCAGTCGACCGTTTCGATCTCCACACCCATGCGGTGGAAGTTGTTGCGCACTTCATCACCTTCATCGAGGCGCATCAGGCCGTGATCGACAAAAATAGCGCGCACGTTGACACCTGCTTCTTTCAGCAGGACAGCCAACACGGTGCTATCGACACCGCCGCTAACACCGCAGACGACTTGTTTGTCACCCACTTTTTCACGAATCCCATCGAGCATCTCGCGCTTGAAGTCCTCAATGCGGAACTCGGCAAGCTCATTGGCCTGGAGCAGGAAGTTATGCAAAATCCGCAGTCCCTCGTGGCTGTGGGTGACTTCCGGGTGGAACTGGATCCCGAAGAAACGATCACCCCATTGCAGAGAGACAGGTGTCCCTTCCTTATTCGCAGCGAGCACTTGAGCATCGGCGGGCAGATCGCTCACGGTGTCGGAGTGGCTCATCCAAACTTGCGACTCGTGGGAAATTCCTTCGTAGAGGCCGTCGTTGGATGATGGCTTCAACGCAGCCGGACCATACTCGCGACGGTTGCTGGATTTTACCGCACCACCGAATTTGATGTTCAGAAGCTGCATGCCGTAGCACACACCGAGAACTGGCACACCGTAGGATTTTAGCTTCTCAAAATCGATATCCGGAGCGTCCACATCGCTGGTGCTCTTGGGACCACCCGACAAGATGATAGCTCCTGGCTGGCCAATGTTAACGATGTCCTCTGGTTCGTAGAGTTTGGCAAAAAAACCAAGCTCACGCACGCGGCGAACGATCAGCTGGGTGTACTGTGAGCCGAAATCAAAGACGGCTACGTGATTATTTTCAGTCATGTTAGATTGGAAGTAATTAGGTTAAAAAGAGCAAGGCTAATGCGGGGATAAGCGCATTCGCCAAACTGAATGGTTAGAAAACGTTAGAGAGTAGGTTGGTAGTTCACCGGCTCCTCGGTGATGACGATATCGTGAGCGTGGCTTTCCTTCAATCCACCGGATGTGATCTGAGTGAACACTGCGCGCTCACGAAGCTCGGGGAGATTGGATGCGCCCACGTAGCCCATGCCGGAACGAAGTCCGCCCATCAGCTGGAACACCACATCGGCCAAAGGTCCTTTGTAAGGAACGCGACCTTCGACGCCTTCGGCCACCAGTTTCCCGGAGCTGTTCTGGCCATAGCGATCTCCAGATCCTTTGCGCATGGCACCCAGTGAGCCCATTCCACGGTAGGATTTGAAACGACGACCTTGGTAGTGCACGGTGGCACCGGGGCTTTCGCGGGTGCCGGCAAGAATTGAGCCTAACATCACGAGGTCAGCACCGGCTGCGAGAGCTTTGACGATATCACCCGAGTAGCGGATACCTCCATCGGCAATGACCGCGACTCCTTTGTCGCGACAATACGAGGCCACGTTCTGGATAGCGGTGAACTGAGGCATTCCCACGCCGGAAATCACCCGGGTGGTGCAGATGGAACCGGGTCCCACTCCTACTTTCACCGCAGAAACGCCAGCATCACAGAGGTCCTTGGCGCCTTCGGCAGTAACTACATTCCCGGCAACCACAGGCACATCGCCCAGCTCGCGAAGTTTACTGATGACTTCCATCACACGGCTGGTGTGTCCGGTCGCGGCATCGATGAACAAAGCATCGGCGCCGGCTTTCACCAGTGCTTCTGCACGTTCCACGCAGTCTGGACCGACACCCACGGCGGCGCCGCAGCGTAGTTGGCCGTTCGGGTCCTTGGCGGAGTTGGTGAAGGTGATCCTTTTTTCAATATCCGCCCCCGTGATCAGACCACAGAGAGTGCCATTGGCATCCACCAGGGGAAGTTTCTCGATACGGTTCTCGTAGAGAATGCTACGAGCTTCGCGCATGGTGGTGCTTTCCGGAGAGGTCACGACGCGCTCGAGCGGGGTCATGACTTCTGAGATCTTTGCGGAATCGTCGGCCATGTGCCGCACGTCACGCCCAGTCACCATGCCTTCCAGTTTGCCATCGGCATCGACCACAGGGAATCCGGAGAAACCTTGCTGGTCCATGATGAACCGAAGCTCCCCCACGCTTTGGTCTTTTTTGACCGTGTAGGGTTCATGAATCACTGCGCTCTCGGAGCGCTTGACCTTGGAAACCATCGCCGCCTGGTCTTCGATCAGGTTATTGCGGTGAATGACACCGATGCCACCTTCACGTGCAAGGGCAATGGCCAGCTCGGTTTCGGAAACCGTATCCATCGCGGCGGAAACCACGGGGATATTGAGGCCAATGTTTTCAGTAAGTGCGGAAGTGAGATCTGCCTCGCCGGGGAGCACGCTGCTCATTTGCGGTGTGAGGAGAACGTCGTCAAAAGATAGTCCTAGAGAGATTTGCGCCATAAAAGAGTCAATAGACGACGCAGACCAATGACAAGCGTGAAATACACCCGTGCGGAGATTTTTTTCTCCCGACCACTGTCACCACCTCATCAATAAGGCGTAAAAATGGCATCTAGCTATCGTTCCGGCCGTAGCGATCGCGGAACTGACGAAGCAGGTCTTCGACTTTTTCCTGATCATCCGAAGTCACCGAGTGCGGAGCAGGTGCTGCTGAGCTCTCTTGGCTGACTTCGAAAGGACTGTTCTGCGGAGCGGCCTGTTGCAGCGGTTGAGAAACAGCTGAGGCCGGCTGAGCTGGAGAAACAGGTTGAGAGACCGCCGGCTGCACCGCTTGGAACGGTGACACAGGAGTCGCTTCGGTATCGATGCTGAACGGTGAGTCCTGGGCGATGGACGACTCGTTGGATTGAGCTTGGTTCTGGACTGGCTCTGCGGGAGCAAAGATTGAAGCTTCCACTGCGGACTCAGGCTGAGCGGGCTCGAAAGGAGCGCTTGCCTGAACTGGCTCCTCGGCAAAGGAAAATGGCGACGGATGCTGCGACTGAGGCTGGGATACTTGCTGCGGCTGAGATTCACCCGCCTGCGTGTGATCAGCAAATGGGCGCGACTCGGAATACCCGCTCGTGTCATTCTGCACGGTTTGAGTCGGAGGGGAAAAAGCGGCTGGAGTTTGTTCCTGAGCCTGGGCAAATGGTTGTGCTGCAGCCTGAGGCTGACCAAATGGCTGGTTCACCTGCTGGGTAGCAGAGTCTTGGTAGTTATTCTGCTCATGTGTCCCCTGCTGCTCGGAGAAGTCGACCACAGGTTCCTGAGCCACGGTGGTATCGAAGGGAGACACCACAGCTTGGGTAGGTTTACTAGCAATGATCTGCGGTTGCTCTTGAGCTTGGGAAAAATCATGCGCGGTCACCGCTGGGTCCACCTGTTCAAATGGGGATGGCTCCACAGAACTCACAGCTTCACTGACCCGTTGAGTCTCTGGCTGGTAGGCCGAGGGAATTTCATCTTCTTCCAACTCTGCGGCTGCGGCTGCGGCTGCGGCAATCGCATCGGAAGTGGATGCGGCGGCTACAGGAGCGGCTGCGGCAATGGACGCCACGGTGTAAGGTGCTGATGGCTCAGTCTGATTTTCCTGAGACATTCCAAAAGGATCGGGTGCCTCAGGCTCTGAGGCGAGCGAGATGGGGCCCGTGTTAACCACAGGGGCTGCTGCGGGAGTGGATACTGGAGCAGTTACAGGAGCGGTTGGCTCGGAGCTTTCCGGTTCTGGCACTTCCATTTCAGAGTCGACCTTTTCTTCGATCGGCTCGACCTCCTCGACCTCCTCGACCTCTTCGGGTTCAGCTTTCACCAATCCCAGCTCTTCCCACTTATTGGAAGCCTCACGGATCAGACCACGGGCATAGATGACTCCGGTATCCAGATCCATGGTATCGAGGATTTGATCAGCGTGCTCACCGGCACGGTCTTTAATCAAGCTGGCAGCCTGCTCTTTGGTCATCGGACGCAGATCTACCACAATATCGCTGAGGCGGTCTTTCAAACCACAGGGAAGGCGTGGCAGGAAGGCCGTCTCCCAGACGTCACCATTGACGCTGATGATGAGGGCCAACTGATCGCAAGACTGATGCAGAGCATTGAGGAAAGAAGCCACCTGAAGAGCCGCATCCGGATCACTCGAGAATCCTTCCACCTCGTCCAAGACCAAAACCGGTGAAGTCACCAGGCCAGTGAGGTTCATCAAACTGACCAGCTTCTCATGCATGTCTGTTTCTGCAGCACCATTGCCAAACACGGTCTCGAAAAGAGAACTGTTTCTGGTGGTTTGCTCCAGCTCGGCAGAACTGTAGTGGAACAGAAGCTCCACCCACCAGGCGACAGGACGGAAACCGGAGTCAGTGCGCTCGGCAAGCTCGGCGGTGAGCCGTGGTCCCAGCAGGTTGAAATTCGCCTGCGCCCAGCGGGCTGTCACGGCGTCTTCATTGTGAAAATCAAAGGTTTCAACGGGTCGTTCCTGAAGTGCCTGCAGAGCGCTGTCGCGATCTTGACTCGGAACCTCACCGGAGCGGACCAAGGGCTCTAGGCCAGTGGCAAGAATCCGGCGTGCTAACAAGTCCAACACGGTCAGCCCTCCACCCGATGGCAGAATACGAGAAAAGCGGCGCAGCACGGCATCCAGACACTCGGTGGCGCTCAGGTTCTTCCCCTTGCTGGGCTCCAATGGAATAAATTCGTGGGTGTGCGCCACACGTTCATGGAGGCGCTTCAGCAGATGCGTCTTACCAAATCCAGCACGCGGCGAGCGTAGTAAAATCATCCGTCCTCGGCTGGTGGCTCGAGTGGTCAGCGCCTGAGTCAGGGTTTCAAGGGCTTCGGAGTTGACGCAATCTGTTGCTACCTCAGGGGCGTCGCCCAGCATTTCAAAAGCGTGATCGAATGGATTACTTGCAGATTTTGCCATAGTGGTGGTTCGTTGTTGCAGTTCACCAGCATCCCAATGAACGACGAGCAAGATATTCGCATAACTTAACCAAACAGTCACTTGAAAAATCGACATTTTCCTACCTCGACAAAATAAATCTCATCCCTAGTTTCGCTAAGAATCCGATAACACGATAGAAGACGCTGCCATGCTCCGTTTACTCTAACCACTGATTCAACCATCAGCGACCGCCTCCCCTCCTTCATTACGCGCCACTCACAAGCTACTCAACTTACTCGACCATGGAAACACCGACCACACCTCCTGACAACACCTCCTCTCCGACTGCAGCCCCACCGGCTCCGGACTCAGTAGCCGCCGCCGCGAATTCCACGCTGCCTGCAGACGATGTGGCCGCCATTGATCACCTCGGTAAGGTGTATCAAGCATTCAAGGAGGAAATTGGTAACGTCATCATTGGCCAGGAGGACGTCATCGAACAGCTGGCCATCTGCCTTTTCGCCCGCGGTCATGCACTGCTGATGGGGGTTCCCGGCTTGGCGAAAACTCTGTTAGTCTCATCCGTCGCCGAAACCATGGACCTGAGCTTTAACCGGATCCAGTTCACCCCCGACCTCATGCCGGCGGACATCACCGGAACGGACATCATTCAAGAAACCGACGCCGGCCACCGCGAATTCCAGTTCATCAAAGGCCCTGTCTTTGCCAACTTGGTGCTTGCCGATGAAATCAACCGTGCCCCCGCGAAAACGCAATCCGCGATGCTCGAAGCGATGCAGGAAAACATGGTCACCGTGCTGGGTAAAACCTACCCGCTGGACAAACCCTTTTTCGTGCTGGCAACGCAGAACCCGGTGGAGCAAGAAGGCACCTACCCTCTGCCCGAGGCTCAGCTGGACCGCTTCATGTTCCTCATCAACGTCGATTACCCGTCGCACGAAGAAGAGCTCCGCATTGCCCGTGAGACCACCGGCACTGCCAAGAAAGCACTCAAACACATTCTCAATGGCGAGCAGGTCATCGAATTCCAACAACTGGTCCGCCGCGTTCCCGTGCCGGATCACATTTACGACTACGCCGTCGAAATCGTGCGCAAGACCCGCGCCGGCACCGAAGCCGCTCCCGACTGGATTGGCGAGTTCGTTGGCTGGGGTGCAGGCCCGCGTGCCGTGCAGTATTTGATTCTCGGCGCCAAGGCACGAGCTGCCCTGAACGGCTCCTACATGGCTCGCCTCGAGGACATCGAAGCGGTGGCACGCCCGGTGCTCACCCACCGTGTGCTGACCAACTTTGCCGCCGAGTCCCAGGGCATGACGGCCGCCAAGGTGGTCGACCGCTTGGTGGAGGAAATGCGCGAGGCCTAAGGTCTCCCGCTAGTCATTCCGCCGTCCTGCACTCTCGAAGCAAACATGAAATACGATTTCTTAGACCCCGAAGCCCTGTCGCGACTTGGCGCCATCCCCCTGGAGGCCCGCCAAGCAATGACCGGTAACGTCGCTGGTAGACACCGCTCGCCGCATCGAGGGTCGTCCGTCGAATTCGCCGAATACCGGAAATACGTGCAGGGCGACGACACCCGCAGGCTCGATTGGAAAGCCTACGCCCGATCTGATCGCTATTACATCAAGGAATTTGAAGCAGACACCAACCTGCGCGCTTACTTCGTGTTAGACGCCAGTGGCTCGATGGGCTTCTCCGCCGCCGACGATGCCCGGATTCAGTTTGCCCGCAAACTCGCGGCCACGCTGTCCTACCTCATCATCGATCAGGGAGATGCCGCCGGGCTTTCGGTTTGCCAGGAGAAAATCCACGTGGAGATCCCACCGACACGGCGTCCGGCACACC
Source organism: Oceaniferula flava (assembly GCF_016811075.1). NCBI lineage: Bacteria > Pseudomonadati > Verrucomicrobiota > Verrucomicrobiia > Verrucomicrobiales > Verrucomicrobiaceae > Oceaniferula > Oceaniferula flava. The sequence continues at coordinate 124,913 of NZ_JAFBGL010000010.1, read as the reverse complement.
TGAACCACATGTTCGAGGTGCTGGCGAATACCGAGCCGACCGGGGAGACAGGCCTGGTGGAAGCGCTGCACACCATTGCCGAAAAAGTCGCCCAACGTGCGCTGGTGATTATACTCTCCGACCTCTTTTGCGACACCAACGCTCTGGGAGACGCCCTCCAGCACCTGCGCTACCGCAAGCACGACGTCGCCGTTTTCCACATGCTGGACAAGCAGGAGATCGCTTTTGACTTCGAACGTCCGCACCGCTTTGTCGATATGGAAGACAAGACCTCCATTGTCGCCGAGCCCACCTTGGTCGCCGACGAATACCGTGAGGCAATGAAGGAATTCATGGCCACGGTCAAAGGCAAGTGCCATGATATCCATGCCGATTACCACCTGATCACCACCGATCAGGATTACGAGGAGATCGTGCATGATTTCCTAACAAGCCGACTCACCAAGAAGGGAAAAGCCTGACTTCACCATCCCCCGTCACCCTCATAATCTTCCGTGTCTTTTCTATCACCATTCCTGCTTTGGGGCGTGCTCGCGGCGAGCATCCCAATCGTCATTCACCTTCTGAACCGCAGACGGCACCGCACCGTGCAGTGGGCGGCCATGGAGTTCCTACTGAAGGCGACCAGAGAATCGCGCGGCAAGAAGAAGCTGAAGTATCTCATTATTCTGACCTGCCGTGCCTTGGCGATCGTTGCCTTGGTGTTCGCCATTGCTCGACCATTGGTCGGTGGCTTTTTAGGCTGGAGCGGAGGAAAAGTGGACACCGTGATCTTGGTTTTGGATCGCTCCGCCAGCATGGAGCAGCAATCACCCGGCAGCCGCGAGAGCAAGCGTGCCAGTGCCATTGCCAGCGTGCGCAAGTCGCTCAGCGAGCTGAATTCGCCGCGCTTGGTATTGATCGATAGCGCTAGCGGCAAGGCCCAGGACGTTCCCTCCCCAGATGCGCTGGAGGAACTGAGTTCCACCTCCGCCACCGATACCAAGGCCTCCATCCCCACACTCATCTCCACCGCCATTGATTATGTGTTAGACCACTCACCGGGTCGGACCGAGATCTGGGTGGCCTCGGATTTACAGGAGTCCGATTGGTCACCGGAAGAAGGTCGCTGGGCCGCCATCCGCGCGGGCTTGAATGATTTACCGCAAAAAACCACCCTGCGCATTCTCTCCCTCGCGTCCGCACCAAAAGACAACATCTCGATCCGCGTCCTTGCATCGCGCCGCACCGAAGATGAACTGGTGCTGGACTTGGAACTGACCCGCACCGATTCCGATGGCCCCGCCGCCATCCCTATTACCTACAGTGTCAATGGCACACGCAGTGCGGACAAGGTGACCGTCAACGGCCAGACCTATCAGTTCCAAAAACGTCTCCCCCTCGGCACGCGCGAGGGCCGGGGGCACGGCTTTGTCTCCCTGCCAGCCGACACCAATCTCCGCGACAACGTTTCGTATTTTGCCTACGGAGAAGACAGTCCGTCGAAGACTTATCTGGTCAGTGAAGGTGGCGAAGCACCCGAATGGCTCGAGCTCGCCGCCGCCCCTCCGGGTTTCGACCGCAGCGAAGCCACCCGCGTCTCTCCGAACAGCGCTCATGATATCGACTGGTCCAGTGCCACCCTTATCATCTGGCAGGCAGCCCTTCCGGATGGTCCCGTGGCTGAAGAGTTCATGCGTTACATCGAATCCGGTGGAGCCGCCATTCTACTGCCCCCATTGGGAGAATCCGACACCAACTTCGCCGGTCTCTCCTGGGGTGAACAGAGCACCGCCCCCCAAGGACAGTATTTCATCATTTCCGAGTGGGACCAAGCAGATGGCCCCCTGCGCAACGGCCTCGAAGGCACTCAGATCCCCGTTCCCAAACTGAAGGCCATCAAACGCCGGGAGATTCTTGGCGAGGCGACGTCACTCGCTCTCTGGGACGATGAAAAACCGTTCCTCGTGCGCAAAGTCATCGGCGATGGCAGCGCTATTTTCATTGCCACCTTACCGGACTACACCTGGTCGAATCTCGCCGACGCCGACGCGCTCCTGCCCATCGTGCAGCGCATGATCGAGCAGGGCGACAATCGCTTTGGATCCGCCTTCGCAGCGATCACCGGAAGTCGAAAGTCGATGGCTGCCGATGGCGAAACCCGACGCCGTCTCGACACTCACGCCAAGTCCACCAGCAGCAATGCCCCATACGAAGCCGGGGTGTGGCAACTGGGCGACCGACTTCTGGCAACCAACCGACCCAAGTCCGAAGATCAATGGCAAATTTTAACCACCGCGAAACTCAACTCGGTGTTAGAGGGGGTGCCATACAAACTCTTCGAAGATGCAGGCGAATCTGAATCTCTCGCCCGCGAAATCTGGCGCGCCTTCCTGATCGCCATGCTCGTATTCCTCATCACCGAAGCCATCCTCTGCCTCCAGCCCAAGTTGAAAAATACGAAATCCTAATCACCCGTGAATTTTTCAATCAACCAACTCGTTTTCTCTCCGACCCCCGTCACATTATGGGTCGGCATCATTGCGTTGTTAGCGATCGCGACGCTCTGCGTGATGGCCATCAGACGTTCCACCCGGCGCAAACGCACCGGGGCATTGGAAGTCCTCCGCTTTCTCTGCGCCCTGATCTGTGTGCTCATGCTCTGGCAGCCCGAGTGGCGTGTCGTCAGCGAACCTGACAGCAAGCCGGAAGTCGCCATCCTCTACGATGCCTCGCGCTCCGCCACCACGGCCGACGCCATCCTCCCCCTCGAGCTGAGTGCGAGTCAGGAAGTGGTGCCTCGTTCCGAGTGGATGGAAAAAGTTCTCGGCAGCGACCTTTTCACACCGCTGAAAAACGACGACCGCAACCGCGTCTTTGAGCAGCCATTTTCAGCCCCACCGAAAGATGCCGATCCCGCCACTCTGGCGCTGGCCGGCACCGATATCAATGGAGCTCTCGACAACCTGTTAGAAGAACACAACAACCTCCGCGCCGTGGTTCTTCTGTCGGATGGCGATTGGAACACGGGCTCAGGCCCCGTCGCAGCTGCCCAGAAAATGCGCCGCCGCAACATCCCCCTCTACGCCATTCCTGTGGGCAGTGACGACCGTCTTCCTGACCTCGACATCTCCAACGTCACCGCCCCCACCTACGGCATCGTCGGTGAGAACGTGCAGATCCCCTTCACCATCCTTTCTTCTTTGGACCGTGACGTGCGCACTTTGGTTCGCCTGCGCGACATCAAATCCGGCATCGAACGCACCAAGAACATCACCATCCCCGCCGGCGAGGAATATCACGATTCCATTCTCTGGCGATTGACCACCGAAGGATCGTCCACCTTGGAACTCTCCATCCCCGTGGCCAACGGCGAGATGGTGGCGAAGAACAACAAACGTAAATTCACCATCGCGGGCCGTAAGGAATCGCTCAACGTGCTCGTGATCGAGTCGACCCCTCGCTGGGAATACCGCTTCATCCGCAACGCACTCTATCGCGACCCCGGTGTCTCGGTCGACTGCCTGATGCTCCATCCCCAGTTAGGAAAAGGCGACGGCCCGGGTTACATTCAAAGCTTCCCTGAAAAATTGGAAGACTTGCAGAAATACGATGTCGTTTTCATCGGCGACGTCGGTATTGGCAACGGCGGCATCACCACCGAGCAGGCGGAGCTGCTAAAAGGTTTGGTGGAGAGCCAAGCCAGCGGCATCGTTTTTATTCCCGGTCGACAAGGCAATCAAATGAGCCTGATCGACAGCCCGCTGGGTGATCTCATCCCGGTCATTCTGGATGCCAAGCGCAAGGAAGGCTACAGCGATGCCACTCCATCACAGATCAACCTAACCTCGGAAGGCAAAGGGTCCTTGCTGACCATGCTGGGCAATACCGAGGAAGACAATCCGGTGATCTGGAAAAGCCTGCCCGGCTTCTACTGGCATGCCCCAGTGATCAAGGCCAAGGGCGGCACAGATGTGCTGGCGGTGCACGCGAACCGCTCCAATGAATTTGGCCGCATCCCCATGCTGGTCACCAAGACAGCCGGCAATGGCAAAGTCCTCTTCCTCGGGCACGATTCCGCCTGGCGCTGGCGCCGTGGCGTGGAAGATCTCTACCACTACCGTTTCTGGGGCCAGGTGGCACGATGGATGTCCTACCAGCGCAACATGGCGGCCGGTGAACGCATCCGACTTTACTTCACCCCGGATCGCCCGAAACCCGGCGATACAGTAACCCTCAATGCCAATGCCTTCGACCAATACGGCGCCCCTCTGAAAGACGGCGACGTGCTGGTGGACATCACCTCCCCAGACGGCAAAACCCGAAGAATCAGCCTAGATAAAGCCAAGGGCGCATGGGGCAGCTATAGTGGTCGGTTCAAAATAGCCCAGCCCGGCGCTTGGAAAATTGAAGCTGTCATCGGCGAAGACAAAGCGCACGGCATCACCACTACGCTTCTGGCTCAAGGTTCTGAAATCGAAAAAACCGGGGTGCCCGCCAGACCGGATGTTTTGAAGGAAATGGCCACCGTGTCTCGGGGCCGACTACTCCAGGGGGAAAACCTGGCGAACCTCATTAAAGAGATTCAAGCCCTCCCCGATCCCCAACCGATGGAAACCCGGACGCCATTATGGTCCAGCTGGATCACAGCAGCCTGTCTGATTGCCTTGTTAGGACTGTTCTGGGTTGGGCGCAAACTCAACGGCACTTTCTAACCGATCACCCATTACTCATGCGATTCACCAGCCCCCTGAAACGTCTCGTCACCTCGCTCTTCTTCCTCGCTCCACTCACTCTGAGCGCGGAGCAGAAGGCGAACATTCTCTTCATCTGCGTCGATGACCTACGCCCTGAATTGGGCTGTTATGGCAAGGAGCACATGTACACGCCGAACATTGACCGGCTCGCTGCGCAAGGGCGCTTGTTCAGTCGGCATTACGTGCAAGTCCCCACCTGCGGGGCTTCCCGCGCCGCCCTCCTCACCGGTCGCTACCCGAGGACCGGGGCCGACCTGGGAAATGGTGCTATTTCCGCAGCTCACAAAAGAGCGCAGTCCACGACCACGCTCCCCCAGACCTTCAGAGATAACGGTTACACCACCATCTCCATCGGCAAGGTCAGCCACCACCCGGGCGGACTGATGGGCAAGGAATGGAACGATCCTAGCAAAGTGGAAATGCCGGGCGCCTGGGATCAGCACTTGATGCCCAGTGGCGAGTGGAAAACGCCGCAGCGTGCGATGCATGGGCTCGCTCACGGTGTGCCGCGCAGCCGGGGAAAATCTCCCGCAATCGAGATCGAAGAAGGACCGGACACCCTTTACCCCGACGGACTGATCACCAACACGGCGCTTGAACACATCAGCCAGCTCGCTAAGCAAGAAAAGCCATGGCTGTTAGCCGTGGGCCTGATCAAACCGCACCTCCCCTTCACCGCGCCCAAGCAGTATTGGGATCTCTACGAGGGCAAAGACCTGCCACCCGTGCAGCATCCGGAGAAACCCGAACGCTCACTCACCTGGAGCAAGAGCGGTGAGTTCTTGGGGGGCTACAGCCATGAGGAAAAAGACCCGCGCGAGGATACCGCCTACGCCGCCCACGTCCGCCGCCACTACTACGCGTCGGTGAGCTACGTTGATGCCCAGGTGGGAAAAATTCTCAACGCCCTGGAACAATCAGGCCAGAAGGATCACACCATCGTGGTGCTCTGGGGCGATCACGGCTGGAACCTTGGCGAGCGCCGTATCTGGGGAAAACACAATCTCTACGAGGAAGCTCTGCATTCACCTCTCATCATTCGCTCTCCTGAAATGAAGCAAGCCGGAACAGCGGCCGATGCCATCACCGAGACCATCGATATTTTCCCCACCCTGTGCGAACTCACTGGGGTTGTTAAACCTAACACACTCGATGGAGCCTCACTCGCTCCGCAACTGAAAGTCGCGACGGCGGAGAGCGACGGTATCGCTCGATCGTTCTGGAAAGGATCGCAGTCGTTACGGACCGACCGCTACCGCCTCACTCGCCAAACATCGAAGTCTAAAGCGACCGACTACAATTTGTTCCGCTTCCCGGAAACCGAAACCCCTAACAGCGAGCAAACTCAAAAAGTCGCAGCTCAGTTAGAATCCCAATTTTTCACCCCATGAGTAAGTCGCTTATCACACGCGTCGGTGCCACCGCAGCCTTGCTACTCGCGCACTTGGTCGCAGCAACGACGCTGGCATCGTTCGGAGCCAAGCTCACTGCCCTAGCCGAGCAGGAAGAGCTCGTGCTGCCACTCATCTCGCAGATGGTCATCACCGCCAGCAGCTCGGGCGGCTTCACCTTTGCCGCTCTGTTCTATCTTGCTGTCCTCGTAGCTGCTTTAATTTTCCTGGCCAAAAACGACCAGCACCAAAGCCGCTTCATTGCAGCACTCACGATGGGCTGGATGATCCTACTCGGTGCGGTGCTCTTTTTCTTGATTGGTTTCAGTGTTCCCCTGAGTCAACTGTCAACGAGCTGACTCAAGGGGATTGTTAGAGGGATATATTGCTTCGATAACGCCTGCCTAGACAGCGCCGTCAAGGCTCGGGTAATCGGTGTATCCTTCCGGGCCGTCACCGTAAAAAGTTTCCGACTGAGGCTCGTTCAGCTCGGCTCCTTGCTGCAAGCGTTCGGCCAAATCCGGATTGGCGATGAAACGTTTCCCCCATGAGATGGCATCGGCCTCGCCGGCCTCGACGAGCTTTTCTCCATCGGCAAACGACAGCTCTTGGTTTGCGATAAAGGCACCGCCGAACTCCTTCTTGAGCATCGGTCCCAGCCGAGGTTCTTCCATGCCTTCGCGAGCAAAGAGAAAGGCAATCCCCCGCTGCTTCATCGCGCGTGCGACATAGCCGAAGGTTTCCTCAGGATGGGCATCGCCCATGTCGTGTGCATCACAGCGGGGAGCCAGGTGCAAGCCGACCCGATCAGCGCCCCAGACCGAGATGGCGGCGTCCACCGTTTCCAACATCAAACGGGCGCGGTTTTCTATCGATCCACCATACGCGTCTTCGCGCTGGTTGGTGCTGCTTTGCAAAAATTGATCCAGAAGGTAGCCGTTGGCACCGTGAAGTTCGACCCCATCGAAGCCCGCCTTCTTGGCATTCTCCGCCCCCTTGCGATAGGCTTCGATCACGGCGGGGATTTCATCGAGCTCAAGCGCCCGGGGAGTTTCGAAGGCCTTTTCGGGTCGGATCAAGCTGACATGCCCTTCGGCGGCGATGGCACTGGGAGCCACGGGCTGCGCGCCATCGAGATAGACCGGATCAGAAATGCGGCCGACGTGCCACAGCTGGAGAATGATGCGGCCACCGGCAGCGTGCACGGCATCGGTCACCAGCTTCCAGCCAGCCACCTGGTCCTCTGACCAAATCCCCGGCGTGTTGGGATAGCCCACGCCCATCGGGCACACAGAGGTTGCCTCTGAAATGATCAGCCCGGCCGATGCGCGCTGGGCGTAATACTCGGCCATCATGGCATTGGGCACCCGACCTTCGCTGGCGCGGCAGCGGGTCAGTGGCGCCATCACCAGGCGGTTGGGGAGTTGCCATGCGCCAATGCGGGTTGCTTGTAGTAGAATGGAATCTTTCATCGTTGCGGAGAAGATGCCGAGCAAGCGTCATTCTGCAACCCCGAGATCGAAAAACATCCGCAGGCCACTTTCCCCCGCGCCCGTCGATGTTCTGCTGTTCTTTTTCAAATCTCCGTGAACACTGCTCGCATCCACACTGCGCCATGCCTGACATCTCCACCCTACTTCTGTTAGCTGCTGTTTTTCTCTGCATCTCCTACTGCAGTGCATCCGTCGGCCTGGGAGGAGGCTCGTGTTACACGGCACTGCTGGCCGTTTCCGGAGTCGCCCCGCTGGCCATCCCCCTGATCTCGCTATCGCTGAACCTCATCGTCACCTCCGCCGGCAGCTACCAGTTCATCAGGCACCGGCACGCATCGTGGAAAATCATCACCCCGTTCCTGGTCACCTCGATGCCGATGGCCTACCTCGGAGGATCGCTCCACCTTCCCAAGGGTGTGTTCTACGGGATTCTTTTCGCCTCGCTGACGATTGTCGTCATCCGCATCTTCTTTTACCAAAAAACCTCCCTCAGCTGGAACCTCAAGGGCTGGCAAAAGCTCGCACTCAGCCTCATCGCGGGTGCGCTGCTGGGCTTTATCGCGGGGGTGGTCGGCATCGGAGGCGGGATCTACCTCGTTCCCTTCATCCTGATCGTTGGATTGGGCACGGAAAAACAAGCCGCGGCCAGTGGCGCCATCTTCATCTGGCTGAACTCCATCACCGGCCTCATTGCCCGACTGCATCATCACTCGGTGAGCCTGCTCGACTACTATCCGCTGATGATCGCGGTGGCGGTGGGAGGAATGCTCGGGGCCGCGCTTGGGGCGACATCACTCAAGCCGCGGACGATGCAAAAAATTCTAGGCACCACCATCATCATCGCCCTCTGCCTGCTCATCCAAAAATTGGTATGAACGGGCCGAGCGATGTGACGGTTCAGAGCGTGTGATTACTTCTTCAGCTCGCGCACCCAGATGTTGCGGTATTCGATCGGGTCACCGTGCCACTGGAACTGGATGGGGGCTTTTTCCGGGTGTGTTTTCGGGTAGCTCGCTACCTTTCTGAAAACGGTCGGGCCGTAATATTTCTGATGCTGCTGCACCACCACGCCATTGTGGATCACGGTGATGTAGGCGGGAGTTTTCATGCCGTCTTCGCCGTAGACGGGAGCTTCGAAAATGATGTCGTAGCTTTGCCATTCACCTTGGGGAGCGGACGCGTTCACCAGTGGTGGCGTCTGACCGTAGAGCGCACCAGCCTGACCATCGGCGTAGGTGACATTGGTGTGGCTTTCCATCACTTGGACCTCATAGCGATCCATCATGAAAATGCCGCTGTTTCCGCCGCCTTGCCCCTGAACCTTGCGGCCAGCGGGGATTCTCCATTCGACGTGCATTTGGATGCTGCCGAAGGATTGTTTGGTGAGGTTTTTCCCTGGGGAAGCAATCATGACTCCGTCCTCCACCTTCCAATTTTTGGTAAAGGCCTCGGTGTTTTTGCCGTCGAAGAGGACAATGGCATCGGCCGGTGCGGGCGTGGTGATGGCGCCGGCGGTCTTGACCTTTTCCGGATGGGGACGCTCGGTGTCGTGCACCCGGTAGTCGCTCCAAGGTTGTTTCGGTGTGACGACCTTTTTCTTGGCAGGTTCCGCGCTAACAGAACCGGTCAATACGAGGCCAGCCAGGCCGAGAGTGAGGAAACGTGATGGTGTAGAAATCATGATGACTGATACTCGGTTCCTGAGCGCGCTTTGTCAGGAAAAAAAATCGATATCTTCCAGCTAATCAGCCGCGCCGGAAGCCGGCTTTCAGTTCCGCCACGCTGGTCACCTTCATCGCCAGAATCATCATCGCATAGGTGCAGATCCCCAGACCAATGAGCAGCGCGAGAGCGATGCACTGCTGAATGAATGCCTCGTCAAACCACGAGCCCACCGCTTGATATGCCAGCCAGACCAAGGCGCCCATCCCCGCACTCGCGGCGATGATGCGCAGCAGCTTGCCCATGAACGCTTTGCCGGGATGCAACAGACCGCGCAAGCCGCGCGACAGCAAGACCACATTGACCCAGGCGGAAACGGTGGTGGCAATGGCGATGCCAACATGCCCAAACGGCCCGAATAAAAGTAAGCTTACCACGATGTTCACCGCCACGGTGATGCCGGCCATGATCATTGGCGCGCGGGTGTTCTCACGGGCGAAGTAGCCGGGCTGAAGCACCTTGATCAGCACATAGCCGGGCAGCCCCAGAGCGAATCCTTGCAGCGCCATGCCCGTCTGGCGCGCATCCTCGGCAGTGAACTCACCCCGCTGGAACAGCACACTGATCAGCGGCACAGGGATGACCATCATGGCGACCGCAGCCGGCAGCGTGATGATGAGTCCCAGTTCCATGCCTCGCATCATGCTGTCGGAGGCGCCTTGCATGTCGTCACGCCGCACCAGTCGGGTGACCTCGGGTAAGAGCACCACCCCGAGCGCAATGCCAATCATGCCGAGTGGCAGCTGGTAGACGCGATCGGAATAATACAGCCAGGAAATCGCCCCCGCCTTGAACGAGGCGATAACGCCACCGACCAATAAGTTAATCTGCTGAATTCCGGCGGCAAGAATGCCCGGCCCCATGAGCAGGACCAACTTTTTGATCGAGCCGTCAAACACAGGCTTCTGCACCCGGATGTGGTAACCATTTTTCCGACACGCGCCGTAGAGCATCATGAATTGAAGCAAGCCCGCCACCGCCACACACCAGGCCAGCACATGGGCGGGCAGCTCGGATTTCATTCCAGCGACGAAGACCCCGAGTCCGACGAGGAAAACCAGGTTCAGCAGGATCGGTGCGGCCGCGGGGGCTCCAAAGATCTTGAAGGTGTTCAGGGTGCCGCTGAGATGCGCGACCAGAGCCATGAACAAGAGATAGCAAAAGGTGATCTGAGACAGCCTAACAGTGAGGTCAAAAGTGTCCGGGTGGTTGCGGTAAATTTGCAGCTCTGGAGCACGGCCATTGGCATCCATGGGCAACACGGAATCAGGCACTCCGCTGCGCACCAGCTCCCCTTCGAACCAGCCGTAGTCGTGCCCCTTGGGGAGTCGAATCCGCGCCTGACCATTGCCGCCAATCACCCAGCGCGACTGGTCGGCTTCGGTCGCCGCACCTGACGCCTCGGCCGCGTTCGGCAGCAGATGTTGGGTGGCTGGATTCGGTTCGCGATGATCCTTCTCCGCCCGGATCTGTTCCTGAGCCGTGTATTCGGCTGTGACCTCTTGCAGACTTGCGACAGAGCCTCGCTCGCCGGTGCCGAAGAACTGCAGAAACTCGCGCTGCTTTTCCTCGACGAAATGCAGGTTCGTCAGCGTGTAGGCCCCGTCCAGACCATCGACACTCTGCTCCGGCACGGTCAGATAGACATCGCGCATGCCATCGACACGCACCGAGAAACGTTCGCTCGCCTCCCCTGCCGCGGAGGAAATCGGCATTTCCACCTTCGCCTTAAACCCGGGCACCACCGCGCCCATGATCCATTTCATACATGGGATCGCCACGATGGTCAGCGCGATCAGCACGACTAATAGAGTGGAGAACGCATTCGAGGCGAACTTCATCGCCTCCTCTTCGCCATCTTTTTCCAATCGACGACCAAACATCGGCACGAAGGCGGCGTTGAAGGCGCCCTCGCCGAAGATGCGGCGGAAGAGGTTGGGAAAACGGAAGGCCGAGAAAAAGGCATCGCCTAACAGCCCTGAGCCCAGATAGCGGGCAATCAGAATATCACGCAAGAAACCTAACACCCGACTGATGGCGGTGAAGCCGGATACTTGCATCAAAGCGCGGAGCATGGAGGGATGGGGTCTTAAAGTTGGGAACGTGATTGATGGCGCAATTGAGTCAGCCGCCTAACGGATGCTGGCGCGACGAAGCTTGTCCATGATAGCCACACCCAGTCCAGTTTCTGACACCGGCTCGGCAATGATTTCATCGACGCCACTTTCATCGAGCTGACGCAGGACATAGAAAAAGCGCACGGCGGCCTCGGCCAGCTTGCCATTGCCAGGTGAAAGCTCCTCCACCTGTGCCCAATCGTAAGCATTGATGAACCCGGCCTTCTCTGCACCACAGTAGCTGAGCAGTCCGTATTTTTTGCCTTCCTCAGGCTTGAAATCGGCAAAGCTTCTGAGCAGGCGCAGCGGCGTGACGGGGGCGTAGTGATTGGCCAGTTGGCCGGGAGCTTCGGGCGCCTCGTTCGAGCGATTGCGCTTGGGGCGTTCCACTCGGCCGAAGCGTTGCAGCATCTCCTTGGTCACCGGACCGGAGCGCAGCATGTGCAGCGTCGGGCGTTTTTCCCCGGCCTCGGGCCGGATGATGGTGCTCTCCAAGCCATCGCGGCAGGCACCGCCATCAACAATGGCAGGGATGCGGCCACCCAGTTCTTTTTCCACCGCGGAGGCAGAGGTCGGGCTGATTCGGCCAAATCGGTTAGCGCTCGGCGCCGCGATCGGGTTTCCAAGAGCGCGGACCACCGCTTTCATGATCGGGTGTGCACTCATTCGCACCGCCACGGTTGGCAGTCCGCTGGTGACGATGTCCGGCACGCAGTCTTTTTTCGGCAGCACCAGCGTCAGGGGGCCGGGCCAGTAGGCTTTCATCAGCTTGGCGACGATTTCCTTCAGATCCTCAGGCACCTCGGCCACCTCATCCACCTGTTCGTAGGACCCCACATGCACAATCAGCGGGTCAAACGAGGGTCTTTCCTTGGCGTCAAACACCTTGGCGGCGGCGTCCGGGTTGAGGGCGTCAGCGCCTAGACCGTAAACGGTTTCCGTAGGCAGGGCCACAACTTCTCCGGCGGCAAGGAGATCGACGACCTCTTGCACGACTTTATTTTGCTCCGCTGGATCGGAGGCATCGATGATACGTGTTTCGCTCACGCCGTTCGGATTAGCTTAAGCGGGGCTCAGAACCAAGGAAATTGACGGCAAATACGGACTTCGTGCCGTGGTGACATAATTATCCATCTTCCCTATCGCCATGGATGGACTCCATCCGTTACACTCACCCCATGGAAACAATAACAGCCTCATGTCACCGCCTGCGCAATATCGTGCTGGTCGGCTTCATGGGCTGTGGTAAGTCCACGCTCGGCCGCGTTCTGCACCAGAAACTTTCCTACCCCCTGATCGATACCGATCACGTTATCGAGGAGCAAGCTGGCAAAAGCGTGGCGGAAATCTTCGCCGATGAGGGCGAGGACGCATTCCGCTCGATGGAGACGCAGCTGCTCCAATCGCTGCTCGACGATGAGCTCAACCACCACATCATCTCCACCGGTGGAGGCATGGTGCTCCGACCAGAAAACCGGGAGCTCTTGCAGCAGCTGGGATTTGTCGTCTGGTTATTCTGTTCGGCGGAGGAAACTTACGAGCGGACATCGCGCAATAATAACCGACCGCTCCTGCAGTGTAACGACCCGATGGGCCTGATCAGTCACATGCTCAGCGACCGCACACCGCTCTACGAAGACGCTTCCCATTTGAAAATAAGCACATCGGGCTTAGAATTTGATGAAATTTCTTGTGGAATTCTCGAAAGCGCTCGCTATCACTTCGGCACCCCTCACGATGCAGAAGAAAATCCTTCAAGCTCGTGCTCAGCCTGATCCACCACCCAAACGCAGCAAACCGCCATTGCCAAACTTACCGGTTTATGCTCAAGATTTAGCCACCATTTCCGACATGTCATTGATTAAACCCAGCACCATTCCTCGAATTCCTTTCAAACTTGTAAAGAAAGAGCTCAAGGAAGTGGAAGCGCAAATTCGCGACCAGGTTCGTGCCTTTGACCCTTCCGTGGAGCCGTATATCGATTACATCTGCAACACCAGCGGCAAGCGCATCCGCCCTGTGCTGTCCATTCTCGCCGGTGGTGCCACCGGGGGCGTGGACGAAGGCCACCTGAAGATTGGCGTCATTCTCGAGCTCATCCACATGTCCACACTGGTGCATGACGATATCATTGATGGTGCAGACACCCGCCGGAACGTGCCAACCGCCAATGCCAAATGGGGCAACGGCATGGCTGTCTTGTTAGGCGATGCCTTGTTCTCCCACTCCCTGCTGTTAGCCACTGAGTTCGACAGCATCGATATCTGCCGCAAGGTGGGAAAAGCCTCCCGCGAGGTTTGCCAAGGTGAAGTGATGCAGACCCAGCGTCGTTTTGACCTCACTCTAACCAAGGACGATTACTTCCACATCATCGAGATGAAAACCGGTGCCCTGTTCGCAGCCGCCACCGGCATCGCCGCATCACTCTCCGGGGTTTCCGAAGACATTGAGCAACGACTCTATGATTACGGCCTGAAGCTCGGCACCGCGTATCAGATTTATGACGACTGCCTGGACCTGGTCGGCACCGAAGCCGAAGTCGGCAAAACCCTGCGCACCGACTTGGAAAAAGGCAAACTCACCCTGCCGCTGCTCAACCTGATCGAAAAGGCCGACCCGGCCCAACGCGACAAACTCAACAAACGCATCATCGAGCAACAACCCCTCGATCTCCCGGTGCTGATCGGCATCGCCGAATACGAAGGAGCTGTGGAAAGCGCCCTCGACACCGCCTCCACCATGCTCAACGAAGCGCGTGAAGACCTCGAGGTGCTCGAGAGCGGAGAGTGGCGCGATGGTCTCACCGAGATCACCCACTACCTGGACGGCTTGCTGAACGCCTGCCGAAGCTAAGGGTTAATCCGCGCGAGCGAGCATACAAGCGATCGCCGCCCGCGAGCTACTCTCCATCCACGCACCTCACTGGAGCGCCATTTTTTTACTCCCGAATTCGGATGATTTGGGTGAAATACAGAGGTTTTTGACTAATTCCAAAAACAATAGTATTGAAACCTTAACGATCGCCATCAGCGACTGAATATAGGGGCATTTTTGCTTTGATACCCCTCTACCTGCTGCACTAGCTTCCGCATCAACAGCAGAATTACCCCTATGCGTTGTATCCAGTGCGGCTCGCTAAAAGATAAAGTCATCGACTCCCGAATGTCGAAGGACGGAACCACGACCCGCCGCAGGCGGGTCTGCCTCGCTTGTGACTACCGCTACACCACCTATGAACAGATCGAGCGCACCGAGCTGCAAGTGGTCAAACGCGACGGCACCCGGGAATCGATCAACCGAGAGAAGATTTTTCGCGGACTGGTCAAAGCCTGCGAGAAGCGCCCCGTGTCCATGGACCGCCTGGACCGAGCCGTCGAAGAAATCCTCGCCGAACTGCACAAGGATCACCTAACGGAAGTGCCGTCCAGCAGCATTGGCCCAAAGGTGATGCGCAAACTCCACGAGATCGATCCCGTGGCCTACGTCCGTTATGTTTCCGTTTACCGTCAGTTCGATAACGTGGGTGAGTTCATCCGCGAAATTCAAGCGCTCGAACACCGCGCCTCCAGAGACCCCCACCAACGCAAGCTCTTCAAAGAATAAGCCCCAGAACATTACCCCCGTCCTGCCCGCCTCCCCAGCATGATTTGCATCGTCGGAAATCGCCCCGTGCTCCAGATCGGCCGTCACCAAGTGACCGGCTACGATACTGCGTGGCTGCGTGAAGCGATCCACCGAGGCGCCATCGCCGCCGAGCGTGAGGACTTCCCATTCATTGACGACCTGTTAGAAGGCATCATCCACTACCTCGAACACAAATGCCCGCTGCGAGTTCTCACCATCGAGGAGCTGCACTCGCGGGTGCGCCGGATGTTAGAAAGGATCGGCTGCGAAGCCATCGCCAACACCCTGCCACTGCTCGCTCCACCGGTGAAGCTCAGCCTCACGCGGGCAGCCAAGGAAGCCGGCAATGGCTTCGAACTCGCTTTTTTCAATCAAGTACACGATGAGATTGAGGACTTAAAACTTCACGGCGTCGAAGAGCTCTACTTCACAGGCACCCGCGATTGTGTCAAACTTCTCCGCGGTGCGAAACGCTGGACCGC
The DNA here is from genome assembly GCF_016811075.1 of Oceaniferula flava. NCBI lineage: Bacteria > Pseudomonadati > Verrucomicrobiota > Verrucomicrobiia > Verrucomicrobiales > Verrucomicrobiaceae > Oceaniferula > Oceaniferula flava. Next base: position 109,348 of record NZ_JAFBGL010000010.1, on the reverse strand, counting down.
TCCCTGCGAGAAACTGCATCAGGAGATCATCACCTTCCTCACCACCCACGGTCACTCCACCTTGCCAAACCCTCGCGAGATCCGATTGACGCTGGCCTAACACAACTCCTGTCACCCGCTCCTTACCATGGCTGAAAAAACACTGTTCCAGAAAATCTGCGACCGCGAAATCCCGGCGGACATCATCTATGAGGACGACCTCTGCCTGTGCTTCCGCGACATCAACCCACAAGCACCGGTGCACCTCTTGATCGTGCCGAAGAAAGCGATCGTTCGCATTGCCCGGGCGGAAGCCGAGGATCAAGCAACGCTCGGCCACCTCCTGCTCACAGCACGCAAAGTTGCCGAGCAAGAAGGCTTCGCCGAAGCAGGCTTCCGCACCGTAATCAACAATGGTCCACATGGAGGAGAAGAGGTTCCGCACCTGCACCTGCACATTCTCGCCGGCCGCCCGATGACCTGGCCTCCCGGTTAGACCGATCCTAACCAGCCACATTTCCTTTACCTACTCACCCATACATCACCCATGCGTCTCATTTCCTGGAACGTCAACGGCATCCGTGCCGTGATCAAAAAGAACTTCTCCGAATTTCTCGCCGAACATCAGCCAGACATCCTCTGCCTGCAAGAAACCAAAGCCCGTGCCGAGCAAGTGGACCTCCCACTTGAGGCCGCCGGCTATCACACCTACTGGAACTCCGCCGAGAAAGCCGGCTATTCCGGCACAGCGATTTTTTCCAAACAAGAACCTCTCAAGGTCACCAACGGCATCGGAATTGATGAACACGACACCGAAGGCCGCGTGATCACCGCCGAGTTTGAGGACTATTTCTTAGTCACCGTTTACACACCGAACTCCAAAAACGAACTCCTGCGCTTGCCCTACCGCCAACGCTGGGATGCCGATTTTTTGGCCTACTGCAAAATGTTGGAGAACGACAAACCAGTCGTATTCTGCGGTGACCTGAATGTCGCCCACCAGGAAATCGATCTCGCCCGTCCGAAACAGAACCGCAAAAATGCCGGATTCTCGGATGAGGAACGAGCTGGATTTGACAACATCGTGGCCGCAGGCTTCACCGATACCTTCCGTCACTTCCACCCCGACACCACCGAGGCCTACAGCTGGTGGAGCTACCGTGCGGGGGCCCGCGGCAAGAACATTGGCTGGAGAATCGATTACTTCTGTGTTTCCACCCCTTTCATGGAGCGCGTCGAAAAGGCCGACATTCTTGCCGATGTGTTAGGTTCCGACCACTGCCCGGTCCTCATTGAGCTGACGTAATGCCCAGCTTTCCGCTCTTGTCTTGATTTCTTCATCGCATCCACCATCATCGCCTCTGTGCCGGATCATTTTACATCCCTAGAAACAGGAAAACCCTTCACCCAGTGCTGTGCCTGCGAGGGTTTGCTCAGTGAGAAGGATATGTATATTGTGAACAAATCCTTTGCCGCCGGGGAATGTGTGTTCGAGCTGGCGATGTGCTTTGAGTGTCGCGAAGAATTGAATTCCAAACTCTCCGAGGAGTCTCGCGTGGCCATGTTTGACTTCATGCATGACCATGCCGATATGGAAAAGCGGGAGGCCACCCTGGGATCGGATTCTGACACTGAGGACTACATCGCCAAGTGCCTCACCTGTGGCGTCGATGCCAAAGGCCTGAACAACTACACCCTCGGAGGTATGTTCAGTGGCGATCATCTGATCAAAGGCCCCTTCCCCATGCTGATCTGCGGCAGCTGCGAGGACAAACTAAACGAAACCATCTCCGATGAAACCCGCGACGTCTGGGACAAATTCATCGGCGAGCATTTCCCTGGCCCACCCTCCGAAGCCACTCTTCCCACCGGCAGTAAACCTGTCTTTCTCTAACCTGCTGCCGCCACCCTTGCTAACATGACCACCGTCCTCGATATTATCGAAAAAGGAACCGTTTACCTGGAGAAGAAAGGCATCGATGACGCACGCCGTCACATGCAGCTGCTCGTTACCCATCAGCTCGGCTGCTCGCGAGTGGAACTCTACATGCAGTTCGATCGCCCGATGGCCGAGGAAGAACTGATCCCCCTGCGGCAAAACCTCAAACGTCGCGGCGATGGTGAGCCACTGCAGCACATCCTCGGCACCGTCGAATTCTACCGCCGCGAGTTTAAAACCGACGCCCGCGCGCTGATTCCCCGCCCCGAGACTGAGGAGCTTGCCAGCCTGATCCTCAATGCCACCATGGGCGATGATCTGCGGATTCTCGATATGGGCACCGGCTCCGGTGTGCTCGGCCTGACTCTCGCCGCCGAGCTCGGCGGCCGCTGCAATGAACTCGTGCTGGCTGACATCTCGGAAGACGCCTTGGCGCTCGCCGAGGAAAACGCCACCCTGTTAGGGCTCAGTCGCTACTCGCTGGTCCAGACCGATCTCTTTACCGAACTGCAGGACCAAACCTTCCACATCCTCGCTGCCAACCTCCCCTATATCGCCGAGACCGATCGCTCACAGCTCTCGGTGGAGGTTCTCAGAGATCCTGACAGCGCGCTCTTCGGCGGCAAAGATGGGCTGGACATCTTGCGGGATTTCATTCAGCAAGCACCTTCGCATTTAGTTCCGGGCGGCACCATCGCCTTGGAGATTGGTCACGACCAAGCCGATGCGGTGGAAAAGATGCTGCAGGCGGCAGGCTTTACCCACATCACCACCCACAAGGACCTCAACGGCATCGCACGCTTCCCCATCGCCGTCCTCCCCGGCGCCCCGGAGCCGGAGCCAGCCCCCATTTCCTAATCCCAATTCCTCACACCCAGACAACATGGACAAACTTCTCGTAAGAGGCGGCAACACGCTTCAAGGCACCGTGCATATCTCAGGCTCCAAAAATGCCTCCCTCCCCATCCTCGCAGCCACCTTGCTCACCGGGGAAACCTGCATCATCCGTCGGGTGCCCGATGTTTCCGATACCAATTACATGATCCAGATCCTCACCGCACTCGGTGCCGAGGTGGAACGATCAAGCGGCACCGTGCGCATCACCGCAGGCACCATCAGCCACGACGCGCCCTACGATATTGTGCGGAAAATGCGCGCTTCCATCTGCATCATGGGCCCACTGGTCGCCCGCTTGCACAAGGCGAGCGTCTCACTCCCCGGCGGCTGCGTGATTGGCGACCGCCCGGTCGACCTGCACCTCAAGGGGCTGGAAGCGCTCGGAGCGAATATTGATATGGAAGGTGGCAACATGCACATCGTGGCTGAAAACGGTCTCCACGGTGACGAGTGCGACCTCCGAGGCAAACATGGTCCCACCGTGTTAGGCACCGATAACATGATGATGGCCGCCGTCTTGGCCAAGGGCAAAACGGTCATCGAATCCGCCGCCTGCGAACCTGAAGTGGTCGATTTGGCCAATTTCCTCAATCAAATGGGAGCCAAGATCACCGGAGCCGGCACCCGCAGAATCGAAATCGAAGGCGTGGAGAAACTACACGGAGTGGACTACACCGTCATCCCCGACCGCATTGAAGCCGGCACCTTCATGTGCGCCGCCGCCATGGCTGGATGTCCGGAAAAAGGAGTCACCCTGAACCGCGTCTGCCAAGAGGACCTCAAACCTTCTACCGAAAAACTCATCGAAGCCGGCCATCGGGTGGAATTCAACGAACAAGGGACCTCCTGCACCGTCACCCCGGGAGCAGCCCCCAAAGGCGTGAACATCGTCACCGCCCCCTTCCCAGGTTTCCCCACCGATATGCAGGCGCAGTTTACCTCCCTACTCGCCGTCACAGATGGCATTTCGGTGGTCGAGGACACCATTTTCCCCCAACGCTTCATGCACTGCGCGGAAATGAGCCGGATGGGGGCAGACATCAAAGTCGATAATGGCACTGCCGTGATTCAAGGGGGTAAAAAACTCTCCGCAGCCCCCGTAATGGCCTCTGACCTTAGGGCTTCCGCTGCCTTGGTGCTCTCTGGACTATGCGCCGAAGGCACCACGGAAATCCACCGCCTTTATCACATCGACCGAGGTTACGAGAACATTGACGACAAACTTGTCATGCTCGGAGCAGACATCGAACGTGTGAAAGAATAATTCGAGAGTTGATTCATAACTCCTTGCCATTGTAAGTTTTCCCTTGACCTAGGGCAATCTCTCGCAGAGATTCGCGCCCCGTTGGTTTCTAACCTCTGGGCCCTAGAATAGGTGAGGTGTATCCAAGATGCATCCACACCTACTATTCCTGTCAGCGCATCCCATCCATTTTCATACCACTCTTATGGCATCCAAAAAAGCAGCCGCTAAAAAAACCACGGCAAAAAAAGCTCCCGCTAAGAAGGCGAGCAAAAAAGCCGCTAAAGCTCCGGCAAAAAAAGCAACGACCAAGGCAGCCGCTAAAAAAGCCACCGCCAAGAAAAAGGCACCCGCCAAGAAAGCAGCCGCCACAAAGCCCGCTGCTGAAAAAGCTCCCGCCAAGAAAGCCACGGCAAAAAAGGCATCCAAAAAAGCTCCTAAGAGCCGCATCGATACTCCGGAGATCCAAGAGAAGATCCGCGAGCTCATCAAACTGGCCAAAGAGCAGGAATACCTCACCTACGATGACGTCAACGAGGTGCTGCCCAACGACTTGGTCGACCCCGGCGATGTCGAAGCCATCCTCGATCGTCTCCGCAAGATGGAGTTCGATATCATTGATGCCTCCGAAGTGGACTCCTACCGCGACCGCAAAAAGGACGACGCCGATGAAGCCACCGGCCCCAAGACCGACCAGAAACTCGATATCCTCGATGATCCGGTAAGAATGTATCTCAAGCAGATGGGCCAAGTGCCACTGCTGACCCGTGAGCAGGAGGTGGAAATCTCCAAGCGCATCGAAGACGCCGAGATCGCCGCCAATGCCGAGCTGCACAAGTTCGGATTCATTGCCAACTGCTACCTCGACCTCGCCGATCGCCTGACTCGCGGTAAGGAACGTTTCGACCGTGTCATTCAGGACAAGAAAATCGAAAGCCGTGAGCGCTACATGCGCGCCCTGCCGAAACTCTGCGAACAAGTGCGCAACTTGCACGAGGACAACGATCAAATTTTCCGCAAACTTCAGGCCAAGAACCCACGGGGTAAGAAGAAGCTGGTTGAAACATTTGAGAAGAACCTCACCTCCGTGACCCGCCTCTACAACCGCTTCTACTACAAGCAGAAAGTCGTCGAAGACTTCAATGCCCAGGTGGAAGACCACCAGAAGAAACTCTGGAAATACGATCGCAAACTCAACGCCAAGCCTGGCGACAAGGAGTTTGAAACCAAGGTTCGTGAAATCCAGCAACTCGCCTGGCACAAGACCGAGGACTTCATCACCACTCGCCGCGATCTGCGCAAACGCACCCGCGAAGCCTATCAGGCAAAAACAGAGATGGTGGAGGCCAACCTTCGCCTAGTGATCTCCATCGCCAAGAAATACACCAACCGTGGACTATCATTCCTCGACCTCATTCAGGAAGGCAACATGGGCCTGATGAAGGCTGTGGAAAAATTCGAATATCGCCGCGGATACAAGTTCTCCACATACGCCACCTGGTGGATTCGCCAAGCAATCACCCGCTCGATTGCTGACCAGGCACGGACTATCCGTATCCCGGTGCACATGATCGAAACCATCAACAAGCTGATGCGTGTGCAGAAGCAGCTGGTGCAGGAATACGGTCGTGAACCCAGCCCCGACGAAATCGCGGAGGAAATTCACCTTCCCGTCGAGCGTGTCCGAGCCGTTCTCAAGATGGCCCAACAGCCGATCTCCCTGCAGGCCCCCGTGGGCGACTCAGACGACACCTCCTTCGGTGACTTCATCGAAGATAAGGCCGCTGAAAACCCGATGGAAGAAGCTGGCTTCGCCATGCTGAAAGAGAAAATCGGCGATGTCCTGGACACCCTCACCGAGCGCGAACGCGAAGTGCTGGAGCAACGCTTCGGCCTCAAGGACGGCTACTCCCGCACTCTCGAAGAGGTGGGTCGTCAGTTCCAAGTGACCCGCGAGCGTATTCGTCAGATCGAAGCCAAAGCCCTGCGGAAAATGCGTCACCCCACACGGATTCGCAAACTGGAAGGCTTCATCGAGCTTCCCAACCTGCCCTAACGCGCAGCTCTCATTTTTCCACAGGCGATCCTCTTTGAGGGTCGCCTGTTTTATTTCCCCCCAATAACAGATTCCCACTAGCGCCATCGCGTTTCAGTGATATGCTGCTGCCAATTTCCTATGAACACATCAGATCAGACATTGGCCTACACCCTCGCCCGCCTCGGAATGGGGGTGAACTTGCTCATCCACGGCGCGGTGCGATTGCCCAAACTCTCAGGTTTCGCCAATCACATCACCGGACAGTTTGAGAAAACCGTCCTACCAGCCGCCATGGTGAAACCTTACGCCTATGCCGTCCCCTTCGTGGAACTCGGCGTCGGCATCCTCTTAATTCTGGGTCTGTTCACCCGCCACACCCTGGTCGCCGCCTCACTGCTGATGATCTCCTTGATCTTTGGCACCTGTCTGCTGGAAAATTGGGGTAATGCCGGCTCCCAGATGGTGTATCTGGCCTACCTCGCCGCACTACTTGCCTTCAGAGATCGCTACAATCAGCTTTCTCTCGATCACAAACGCGGCAGCTAGCTCAGCGCTCCGAGCCTCTATGCGGGGGCTCCGTGAAATATTTTCTCAGGGCATCGTGACCGATGCCCTGGGCTGCGGAAGGCTCCACAAAGACACTCTTCGCCTCACTCCGACCTCCACGCGCGATCGGATAAAACACCTGGGTTTTACTCCGCCAGGTTCACGGTCAACCAAGCTTCCTCCTTGGGCGTCTTCACCGTTTTTTGCAGGATCTTGCCGCTGACAGGATCTTTCCAGGCGATGATGTAAAGCTGGCCTTTGCGCGCCTTGACGGTGAAATAGCGATTCATGTCGTCGGTGGCCTTGGGACTCACCCCTTCACCCAAATTCACATCACCCTGGACCACGCGTAGCTCGGCGGCCACCCGTTCCCCACCCTTCATCCAATGGATGCGGAGCTCGCAGACATCCTCACCGGACTTCACCCCGCCCAGCTGAACGTAGCGATCGGTGACATTGACGGCGTGCACGTAGCGGATTTTCAAATCCCACACCAAGGGGAAATGCTGCCCCGTCGGCTTCCACGAACTGGCGTAAATGCTGTGATACAAACTCTGCGCATTGCCTCTGGCGGCATCTGCCAAGAACCATCCACGATCGAGACCTTTTTTATCGAAATAATACTCGGTGAAATGCCACTGACGGTCATGCGTCGTCCAGATTTCCACCCAGTTATGGTTCCCGCGTTTGGTCGTCCACGATGGGGTTCCGGCAATGCGTGAAGGAATCCCCACGGCCCGAAAAGCATTGTTGAGTAAGACCGAGAGTCCGGTGCAGCTGGCCAAACCTGTCTCCATCGATTCGTAAGGGCTCTGGTCGGCCTTGTTGCGCTTGGTGCTGTATTTCACCTTCACCTCATCCTTGATATTCTGGCACACCGCCAGTCGGGCCTCTTCCTGAGTTTTGGCCCCTTTGACATACTTGCTGAAGCGATTGAAAAAGTCCTCCCGCCAGTCATCGCGACGCTCGTTCAGCGCGGCATAGGGCAGCACGTCGTTGAAAAAGATCTCCTCCGGAACCTCCTTCGCCCATGGGAAGGTTTCACGTGCCCGATAAGCCCAGGCGACGTTGTTGAGCAGATAATCAGCCTTCAAAGACTTGAGATCACGCTCCGGCATGTAGCGGATGAGGAATTGCATCGCCTTTTTCTGGGCGGCCGGTGCTTGCTCGATGGCCTGCTCCAGCTGGGCACGATTTTCTCCCGCCAGGGCCAAGGCCTTATCCAAGTTGGCCTCTGCGGCCTGCGCTCCCAGAATCATCAACATCCAGCCCAATGCGCCTAATAAGAATTTCATCAGCCTCACAGCGATACGCCACCCCCGCTTTGTTTCGTGATTAGTCAAGAAATAGCCCCCTTCGCTAAAATTTGTCCTCCTGTTCGAGATTGAAAGGAAGCTGGTTCCCCTTTAAGCAAGCAGCATGAACAAGGTGCCTGTAGAAATTTTCTCTTCATCCGACTCAGCGATTGCCAAGCTCGGAGCCGAAACTGCCGCGCTCATTCTCCGGAATGATGCCAAAGGCCAACCCACGGTGCTCGGTCTCGCCACCGGCAATACTCCCATCCTTTTTTACCAGGAACTCATCAGACTGCATGAGGAGCATGGCCTTTCATTCGCCAACGTCATCACATTCAATCTGGATGAATATGCCGGACTCCCTCCCGAACACCCGGAAAGCTACTGGAAGTTCATGCACACCCATCTGTTCGACCACATCGACATCAAGGAGGAAAACATCCACATCCCTTCCGGCACCGTCGCCGAGGAAGACATTGCCGCACACTGCGCCGAGTATGAACAAGCAATTATCGATGCCGGTGGAATCGACCAACAAATCCTCGGCATCGGACGCACGGGCCACATTGGATTCAACGAACCAGGATCCCCCAAGGACTCCGTGACACGCGCCATCCAGCTGGACGCGATCACGCGGGAGGATGCCGCCCCCGCATTTGGAGGCATCGATCAGGTGCCAACCGCAGCCATCACCATGGGCTGCGGCACCATTCTCAGTGCGCGCCGACTGGTGCTCATGGCTTGGGGCGAGAAGAAGGCTGAGATCGTTCGCCAAGCCGTGCAAGGCCCAGTCTGCGATCAGGTCAGTGCCTCCTTCCTGCAAGAGCACGACAACGCGGTTTTCTACCTCGACGAAGCCGCAGCCTCCGCGCTCCGCATGCCGTCACAGGTCTAACTTTTCATCACTCTTCACACCTAGAAGCGGTCCCAGACTACATTCACCCCGGCTCTATCATTGAGGGTCGGGGTGAATTGCGTTTAGGGGAAAACAACGTAGCTTCCAGTCTCATGCGAGGAGGCAAGCAGGAGCATCTAACTACTCCTTGGCCTTCTTCTCGGGCAGCTTCAAAAAACGCACCTCCTATAAAGCATTTCGCCTCAACTCTGATGATCAGAGTTGAGGCGAAATGGCAACCTGTACGGGACTCGAACCCGTGTTGCCGCCGTGAAAGGGCGGAGTCCTAACCACTAGACGAACAGGTCGCTTTCTTCGTGGTGCGCTGGGCGCGGCGGGAAAATGCCATAAATTTTCAGAACGACAAGAAAAAATGATATAAAAGTTTCATTTTCTTCTCAAACCTTTGTTTTTTGGGCTTTTAGCATCGCAGCGCATTGGCTAAAGCTTACCCAGACATGGACATCAACTACGTGGAAAAGGGGCGCCGAGTCTTTGAAATCGAGATCGAGGAACTGCAACGGGTTGCCGCCTCGCTCAGTGACTCTTTCTGTGAAGCTGTCGAGCTGTTGAAGGAGGCCATTGAAAACCGGGGCAAGATCGTGGTTGTCGGCATTGGCAAGTCGGGAAACATCGGTCACAAGATCGCCGCTACTCTGAACTCCACCGGAGCCACCGCCGTGGTCCTCAACTCACAGAACGCCCTTCACGGTGACTTGGGGATCATCTCGGATGGTGATGCCGTGATCGCCCTTTCCTACTCCGGAGAAACCAGCGAGCTGTTAGACCTCTTACCTTTTATCAAACGCACCGACGTAAAAGTGGTCGGAGTCACCGGTAAAGCCAATTCCACCTTGGGAAAACACAGCGATGTCACCCTGCTGACCAGCATCCAGCGAGAGGCCTGCCCGCTCAACCTGGCACCCACGTCCTCATCCACCGCGATGTTAGTGATGGGCGATGCGCTGGCGATGGCACTGCTGGAGTCGCGCGGTTTCACCGAGGAGGACTTCTCACGCTTCCACCCCGGCGGATCGCTGGGCAGAGCACTGCTGACCAAGGTCTCCGACATCATGCGCTCCGGCGATGCCCTAGCCTGCATTCCACCCAGCGCCACGGTGCACGATGCCTTGGAAGCCATGTCCGCCGCCCGCAGCGGTGCCTGTGTGATCACTGCTGAAGACGGCACTTTGGCCGGCATTTTTACCCACGGCGATTTTGCCCGATCTTTTCAAGAAGACCCCACCATCGGCTCCAGTCAGATCAGCGAGCTGATGACCAGCCAGCCGATCACGCTGAACTCCGACTCGCTCGCGGCCGAAGCGGTCAAAACCATCGGCACGCACCGCATCGATGACATCGTGGTGTTAGATACCGAGGGTCGACCGATAGGATTGATCGACACCCAAGATTTCGCCCGTCTCAAACTCATCTAAGCCACGCACGCCTCCTACCATGTTCCGTCGTCATCGATTACTCATCCTGCCGGCATTAACCCTGCTGGCATTGGTTTCCTGCGGAGCCCCCGATCCCTCGAAGCTCCCCACCGTCACCACCCCGCCGCACGGTAAGGTCGACCTTTCGCAAATCTCCCTCACCATCAGCGATGTCGTGTTAGAGCGGCAAGGTGAGAACCAATACTCCTTGAGCTTTGACTACACGGTGACCAACCACAGCGGCGCACACCTGGCCTTCACCTGCCTTTACAGCAACACGGACGACCTGATCGAGGTCGGGCTCAGCGATGCTGAGGGTCAGAAGCTCATTCCCGGCAGGCGCCCCATGGAAGGTCTGACGCTGGCGGAGCCGAAGCCGCTCAAGCTTCTCAGCGGCCCAGTGACGCGCAACTACACCGTGCCGATCATGCCGGAGGAGCGTGAAGCAGGTGAGCTGATCAACCTCCGTGTCCGCCTCCACGCGCCCTCACGCTACGATGAGTTGCGCAGCACTGTGGAAGCCCCTCTGGTTCAAGTCCCTTGGCCTTAGAATCCAGCAATTTCACTCTTGCAACTTCAAACTCCGCAACCACACTGCGCGCCCCCGCCCATTTTAAGAATCACAACTCAACATTTAAAACTCACATGGCATCCATAGTCGCAACCAACGTTAAAAAAGGCCAATGCATCAAGTATGAAGGTGAAACCGGCATCGTGCTCAACCTCGAGCACCGCACCCCCGGAAAAGGCAACGCCCTGATCGCCGCCACCATCCGTTCCTTCCAAACCGGAAAAACCAAAACCATCCGTTTCGCTTCCAGCGACAAGGTGGAGATCGTGGAAACCGATCGCCAAAAGCTCGAGTTCTCTTACTCCGATCCTACTGGTTTCAACTTCATGGACATGAACACCTATGAAACCATCACCCTCAACGAAGAGTTGATCGGCGATAACAAAAACTACCTCGTCGAGGGCATGACCGCTGAGGTTCTGTTCATCGAAGACAACGCTGTCACCGTCGACGTGCCAGCCGTGGTCGAGCTCGAAGTCACCGAGTCCTCCGAGGGCATCAAAGGCGACACCGCGAACAACCCCACCAAGCCAGCCACTCTCGAAACTGGCCTGGTGGTTCAAGTTCCCCTGTTCGTCAAACCCGGCGACAAGCTGAAGATCAACACCACGGACGGCAGCTACTCCGGCCGCGCCAACTAAGGGCTGAGTCCTTATCCTTTCCAACAGCGGGCGGCATCTCCATGCCGTCCGCTGTTTTTATTTGCGCCCACAACGCCCCAACCATAACCTGCTGTCGCCCCAAGTGGCAATCGTCCCCCATTTCCCAATCACAACATCTCACCCATCACCATATCATGACCTGGAACGACCAATTTCTTCAACTTTTCCGCAGCTGTGTGGAAAAATACCGCAGTGGCAACAGCGATTTTCACTCCTACTACGAGCCGGAGGATCTCGCATTTCTGAAATCCATCGGCTACAAACCACGCGAGCTTTTTGACTTTGTAGAAGACCTGGTTGATGGCGGCGAGCCCACTGAATCGACCGCTCTGTTAGTCGCTGCCGTTCGTCGCGATTACCTGCACACAGTGCAAAACGGCCAGCTCAGCGAGAAGGAAGTCAGCTCCGATGACATCCCTGCCCGGGGTGAGACACTCGACAATGTGGCCTACTTCCCCCGCATTCTTGCCAAAGCTCGTGCCAAGCTCGCCGGTGAACTGCACCCGAACCTGATGTATGGCTGCGGTGGCGATCGTGGATTCCTGCGCAAGCATGGCGACATCCACCCGGCCGACTTCCTCCGCCACGTCTGGGCCTCCGGCGACGACGATGCTCACATGATCGAGTATCTCCGCCAGTGTTACAGCCAGGGATAATCCACACCGCACATCATCATGGCTAAAGATTATCAAGGCGAGGAAATCCTCGTGGTGCGCCGCTCCCTGTTCGATGAACTCGGAGAGTTCCAAGGGATCAATGCGGATGTCGATGCTTACCTGCCTTCGCTGCTCAATCCGGAAAACAACTTTTTCATGGATCGGGGCGCCGCCGAGGACGACCCGTCTCATAAGCAGCTGATTCCCTACTGCATCTTCCGCGTGAAAGACGACCAGGGAACCCGCTACCTGCACTACACCCGCGGCAAGTCCGGCGGCGAATCACGCCTGCACGCGCAAGTCTCCATCGGCATTGGTGGCCACATCAATCCGGTCGACCAGCGAGAGGACCATCTTGGATTCGATACCTACATGGCCGGGGTGGAGCGTGAAATCGATGAGGAACTCAACATCGAAGGTGGCCACACTAACAAAATCGTCGCCCTGCTCAATGACGACTCGAATACCGTCGGCCAAGTCCACCTCGGCGTGGTGCACATGATCGACCTGGAAAACGATGACGTCGCGGCCAACGAAGACGCCATCGCCAACCTCGCTTTCACCACCCTCGAAGAACTCCGCGGAGAACTCTACGATCGCTTGGAAACGTGGACCCGCTGTTGCGTGGATGTGATCGAGGAGCTGTAAGCCAAGCACTCCCGAGCCATACTCACCGCTGAAAAAACGCAATCCCATCCCTGAAAAGGGAGACCAAGGAGAGCTGGCAAACGGCCCAAATCCGCTTTGCAACGCAGTCCCCGCCAGATCCGGCGGGGATTTTTCGTGCCCTGCATGTCATAGACGATGACTTGCCTCAGCGCCGACTCCGTGGTAAACCGCGCACGTCATGCCAGTTGCAACACCTGAACAATACGCCGCCATGCTCGACGCTGCCCAAGAAGGCGGCTACGCATACCCAGCCATCAACATCACCTCCCTGACCACCATCAACGGTGCGCTCAAGGCCTTTGCCGAAGCCGGCTCCGATGGCATTATCCAAGTTTCTACCGGCGGCGGCAGCTTTGCTTCCGGCACCGCCGTTGCCGATGAGGCATTCGGTGCCATCGTGCTCGCCGAAGCCACCCACCTCCTGGCCGAGAAATACGACATCCTCGTCGGTCTGCACACCGACCACTGCCACCCGCAGAAAGTCGACAGCTTCCTCCGCCCTCTGCTCGATGCCTCACGTAAGCGCATCGCCGAAGGCAAAGGTCCCCTGTTCAATTCCCACATGTTCGATGGCTCCGTCGTTGAGCTCGATGAGAACCTCGAGATCTCCAAGGACCTCCTCAAGGAGTGTGCCGAACTCGACATCATCCTCGAAATCGAAGCTGGCTGCGTCGGCGGCGAAGAGGACGGTCACGACACCTCCGGCCTGCCCGCTGAAAAGCTCTACACCTCTCCTGAGGACATGATGCAAGTCTACGAAACACTGAACGGCATCGGCCGCTTCATGTTTGCCGCCACCTTCGGCAACGTGCACGGCGCCTACAAGCCAGGCTCCGTGAAACTCAAGCCGACCATCCTGCGCGACGGCCAAAAGGTCGTGACCGACAAATACGGTGCCGAAGCCGAGATGGACCTCGTTTTCCACGGTGGCTCCGGCTCCAGCCTCGAGGACATCCGCGAGACCCTCGACTACGGTGTGGTCAAAATGAACATCGACACCGACACCCAGTATGCCTTCACCCGCCCGATCGTCACCCACATGTGTGAGAACATCGAAGGCGTGCTGAAGATCGACGGCGAAGTCGGCAACAAGAAGGTTTACGATCCCCGTGGCTACCTGAAAAAAGGCGAACAAGGTCTCTGCGATCGCCTCAAGGAAGCTTGCGACGACCTGCTTTCCTCCGGTAAATCAGTTTACGGCAAAGTCTAACTGACACCGATCTTTTCCCATAGCGGCGGTTGAAAAGCCGCCGCTATTTTATTACACACACCTTCCAGACATCCGTCGAACCTACCCATCCCATGGCCAAACAACAACAAGAGAACCCACTGGTGAACATCATGTGGAACGTGCTCATTCCCATCACCGCACTGAGTTTTCTTGGTAAAAACGGTGATGACTTCTGGAATGTGGGCCCCGTCTACGGCATGCTGATCGCCGTCTCGCTGCCAGTGGCCTACGGCATTCACCACCTGATCAAAACCAAGAAGCCGAACTTCTTTTCGATCTTGGGTGTCGTCAGTATCTTACTCACCGGAGGCATTGCCATCATGGCGTATCGGGACAATGGCACCGTGGATGAACAGGCGCCGTTATGGTTCGCCTTGAAAGAAGCCGCCATCCCCTTCGTTTTTGGCGTCACCATTTTGATTTCCCATTGGACCAAGACGCCCCTAGTCCGCGTGTTCCTCTACAACCCGGACTTTTTCAACATCCCCATGATTGAAAAGCGGGTGCAGGAAAAACAAAACAACGAGGGATACAAAAAGCTACTCTTCTCCGGCACCCTGCTGCTGGCTGGCTCCTTTTTCATCAGCATGGTGATGAACTACTTCCTCGCCATGTATTTCCTCAGAGGCAACACCGGCTCCCAGGAAGCCTTCAACGATGGTGTGGCCAAACTCACCGGCTGGGGTTTTGCCGTGATCGGGGTGCCGATGCTCGTGATTCTGATGGTCACCATGTGGCGCTTCGTCTCCGGCCTGCGAAACCTCACCGGCATGGACAACGAGGAAATCCTGCTTCCTCGATAAAGGCTCATTGGCCGCGTCTGGCCCAAATCGCTGAGCGAAACCAATCAGCCCTACCAAAAAAAAATCAGCGTCACACCTAAGGTCATGACGCTGATGAAAATTGTTAGTCGGAGATAGCCTCTACTTAGTCGACAATATTATCGATCCGTGAGGCGAGCTCCACATCGATCTCGGTGACGCCACCCGCATCTTCGGTCTTCAGACGCAGGGTCACTTTGCAGTCGCGGATATCGATTTCGGGAAAATGCTGTGCCTCATCGACGATCTCAGCGAGGTCGTTGACGAAATCGATGCCCTCCATGTATTCCTCAAACTCGATCGTGCGGGTAATGCTATCTCCTTCAGCTTCCCACTCCGGGCAGCGTTTCAGGGCGTCGTCTAGTTCATCGGCTGGGATCAATTCTTCTGACATAAAATAATCTGTGTGTTGGGTTGCTCCTGCAAGATTGGTTCCATTCGCTCTATCTTGGCAAGCTTGTTTCTCCAACTTTTTCATTTAAATCATCGACCAGCTCTGGCGCTGTGGATGATTCCCTATTTGCAAGCCTCCCATTGCTCAGCTAGATTGGCTTTGTCATGAAGATTATTCTATTTCTAAGCCTTCCTCTACTGGCTCTATTAGCCAGCTGCAGCAGCACCCCCACGAGCAGAATCGAAGACAATCCGTCTATTTACAAATCTCTCAGCCCGAAACACCAAGAACTGGTGAGCAAGGGCCAGATTGCCCGGGGGATGAATAAACCGGCTGTCTTCCTCGCCATGGGACACCCCGACGGCAAAGTCATCGGAAACAAAGACGGCAAGGATTACGAACGCTGGGATTACACCCAGATGGTTCCGGTTTACAGCAGCGGCTTCAGCCCCTACTACGGCTACGGATTTGGTCGTCACGGTTACGGCCCGCGTTATGGCATCGGTTACATTCCGTCCGTCCACTACGTCCCCCGCCGTGGCTCATCGGTGGACTTCAGCAATGGCAAAGTCACCGGCTGGAACTACGTCTCACGTAACTTCTAATCAGCCCCCCCCTACCCCATTTAAACAACAAGGCCGCCTGCATTACGCAAGCGGCCTTGTTCGTTGAAAACTTGAATCGCTGAGGATTACTCCTCGTCCTTCTTAGGGGCAGCTTTCTTCGCTGCTTTTTTAGCGGTCTTCTTAGCTGCTACTTTTTTGGTTGCAGCTTTTTTAGCGGTCTTCTTGGCAGCCGTTTTCTTGGTCGCTGCTTTTTTAGCGGCTGCTTTTTTCACGGTCTTCTTAGCTGGTGCTGATTCCTTGCGAACTACGCTGCTCTTGGCTTGCTCGTTCTTGCGCTTCAGATACTGCTTGCGGCGGCTGCGTTTGATGATTTTTTTGTGTTGCTTACCCATAGGAAGTGATTGATGTGCAGGGGGATTAACGTCTGGAGAGATGGCAAGCAAGCTCAAATTCGAGGAATCCCGCGCGTTCAAGCGGATTCCGGCTACTTTTTAGTCGCGATCTTAGCCTCGTGAATGCCCGGTAAGACGATAGAATGTCTCATCACTGACCTCACGGGCAGCGCGGATATTTTTGCCACACATCGCGAGGATCCGCTGCAGGCATGCCTGCTGGTCATCGGCGGAGTTGAATTCCATGCCCACCAGAGCACGTCCGACTCTCTCACCAGAGTAGGAGTAGTTGAAATAACACAGACTGGCGATGTCCTTGACTTCATTCATGAAGCGCAGGAAGGCACCGGCCCGCTCGGGAAATTCAATGTTGATGAACAGTGGATAGTGGAACAGCTCGGGGGCGTAGTTGATGATCCGGTAATCGACATCTTCATCCGTGCTCACGTCGCTGGCATTGGCACCGCGTTGCGCCAGCACCGCATCGAGCTGTTGGTAATCGGACTCGGATCCGATCAAGCCGAGCACAGGAAACTGCACCTCGGAATCGTTTCTGCCGTATTGTAAATCGACGATGCTGATCTCCTCCGGTAATTGCTCGAGGAACTCGACCAACGAGCCCTTGCCCTCGGGGATGGGCACGCGGAGAAAGCGGCGTTGTTTGGAACCGATCCCCGCCCGCTGCGCAATACCGCTGAGTTGGGCGAAGTCCATATTGGCTCCGCTGATCACCGTCAGCACCTTCTCGCCAGAGCCAATTTCTCCAGTATGGTAGTGTTTTTTCAACCCTGCCAGGCCCATGGCTCCACTCGGCTCAGGAATCACCCGCAGGGTTTCCCAGAGCGTGCGGATGGAATCACAAACTTCATCGTTGGTCACAGTGATCACTCCGTCGAGCAAGCTGCGACAATACTCAAAGGTGATCGACCCAACTTTTCTCACTGCCGTGCCGTCACAAAAGACATCGACGTAATCGAGCTCGACCGGGCTGCCGTGAGCCAGGGCTGCGGTCATCGACGCCTGTTCCACGCCTTCGACCCCGTAGACTTTCACCTCGGGCCAATAGCGTTTCAGCCAGCAAGCCAGCGCCGCAGCGAGTCCACCACCACCGATAGCGACATAAACTCGGTCGAACGGCCCTTTACCGCTCATCACCACCTCGTCCGCCAAGGTTCCCTGCCCTCCCATGGTGACTTCGTCATCGTAGGGGTGGATGTAAACGCCGGAAGTTTCCTCACAATAGGTCCGTGCCGCATGGCCGGCATCATCGTAGGTGTCACCGATCAGGCGGATCTCCACATGGTCACCGCCAAAACGGCGCACCTCGCTTTGTTTCACCTCCGGAGTGGAGCGCGGCATGAAGATCACGGCTTGGCAGCCGAGCGCCTTAGCGGCAAGTGCCACCCCTTGGGCGTGGTTTCCGGCGGAAGCCGCCACTACCCCCATGCTGCGCTGTTCGGCAGTGAGGGCCGCCATCGCATTGTAAGCGCCGCGCCATTTGTAGGCTTTGATGGGCCCGAGGTCTTCACGTTTGACCCACACCTGGGCATCGAGATCGGGCAGTGGCAACTGCTGCAGCGGCGTCGCCTCGCCAACCGAATAAACGCGTTCGCGAGCCGCTAGGATTTCCTCAAACAGACGATTGTGGTCAAAGTCCTGCGAACTTGACGCTTGAGCTGATTTCATAGGCGATGGCAATAGTCCAAATCCCCCGCTTAGTCCACGGCCAATCAGTGCGATCGCCATTTCCTCAACAAAGAAAAACCCGGACCGCAATCTCTGCGGGCCGGGTTGAAATCTGTAAAAGATCGTGTTTCGGTCTTAACCTTGGTAGATCCAGTAGGACACGCCCACCACCACAACCACGGCGATGAATACCCAGAGGTAAACCATTGAAGTTCCAGATGCGCGGTCACCAGTGTTCTGGAGACGGTCGTAGCGACCTTTGATTTTGCCTTTGCGCAGGAAGCCATCGTAGTTCCGCTGCAGCAGGTGAGTTTCGACCTGACGCATGAAGTCAAGCAGCACACCCACGATGATCAGCAAGCTGGTGCCACCGAAGAAGGAGGTCACCAAGAACGGCAGCTCACTGCCGATGATTCCACGAGGCATCTGCGACACCACCCACGGAAGGATGAAGATGATGGTCAGGAAGATGGCACCGGCGAAGGTCAGACGGGTCATGGTGAAATCGAGGAAATCAGCCGTTGGCTTTCCTGGACGGACACCGGGGATGTAACCACCGCTGCGCTTCAGGTTCTCCGAGATCTCGCTAGGCTGGAACATTGTTGCCACCCAGAAGTAGGAGAAGAAGAAGATCATTACACCGGCGATCAGGTAGTAACCGAGACCACCACCGGCAAGCACGTCTTGGATCTTGCGTGACCACTCAGCCGTAGGAAACGCAGACTGCAGAACGAAGGTCGGCAGTGAGAGAATCGCAGTGGCGAAAATGATCGGCATCACACCGGCGTAGTTGACTTTCAGTGGCAGATACTGGGTCTGGCCGCCGAGTTGCTTCCGTCCCATCACACGCTTGGCGTATTGAACCGCAATCCGGCGCTGCGCCTGGGTAATGGCAATGGTGGCCGCAATCACGAAGATCAGGAAGGCCACAAGGAAGACGAGGAAGGCAGCGGCACCAGGGCCGGCATTGCCAGAAATCAGAGTCTGCCATGTGATCACCAGTGCACCGGGAAGGGCGGAGATGATGTTGACGGTAATGATCAGGGAAATTCCGTTACCCAAACCGCGATCGGTGATCTGGTCACCAATCCACATGAGCAGCAGGGTTCCGGTGACGATGGTCAGCACGGTCATCGCAATGAAGGCAAATCCGTGGTTGGGAACCACTTCACCGAAGTCGCGAATACCTTGAAGGCCGGGAATGTTACCAGGGTTCTTCAAGCTAATGGCCAGAAGGTAACCTTGAACCAGAGCAATGATGATGGTGATCGCACGGGTGTATTGGTTGATTTTCTCACGGCCACCGTCTTCACGTGCCAGCTTGGAAAGCTTGGGCACCACAGCGGTCATCAGCTGCATCATAATCGAAGCAGAAATGTAAGGCATGATACCGAGGGCAAATACCCCCATCTTCTGAAGACCTCCACCTGAGAAGAAGCCCAGCATGGCACCAACGGCTGCACCCGCACCGGAGTCACCTCCTTTGGACTGCTTGTCAGCAAGGTAATCAGCAATGACGCTGGCATCAACTCCTGGAAGAGTGACGTGAACACCGAGACGGATGATGACAATCATCGCCAGGGTAAAAAGAATGCGTTCCCGTAGTTCCGGGACTTTCCATGTGCTCGCAAATGCGGAGATCATAGGTAAATTAGAGTTATCAGTTAGAAGTTATCAGTTGCCAGAGAAACTGGCGGGTGCTGAGGCACCTCCGCACAAGGCGAAAGGAGCGCGCAGGGTTTATACGCATGAAGAGGAAGTGCGCAAGCACTTCCCCTTCAAAATAGCAGTTATTTCATTTCGCGAAGCACGTTGCTGAATTAGCTGGCTTCTACGACGGATCCGCCAGCTTTTTCGATCTTCTCCTTCGCGGAGGAGCTGACCTTGCAGCCTTCCACAGTGAGTTTTTTGGAGAGATCTCCTTCACCGAGAACTTTCACGGTGACGTAGGTGCCTTTGACCAGGCGTGCCTCTTTCAGCGACTCCATGGTGACTGTCGCACCGTCTTCGAAACGATCATCGAGTGATCCTACGTTGACGACTGCGATCTTGTCTTGGAAACGAGTGTTGTTGAAACCGCGCTTTGGAAGACGACGGTGAAGTGGCATCTGACCACCTTCGAAGCCGGGGCGAACGCCACCGCCGGAGCGGGACTTCTGACCCTTGTGGCCACGACCGGAAGTCTTGCCGAGGCCGGAGCTCTCGCCGCAACCGAGACGCTTAACACGGTGCTTGGCACCGGGGCGTGGTTTAAGATTGTGCAAATTCATGATAGATTAGTTTGAAGTATTCAGTTGGAAGTTTGGAGAATCACCTAGAGGGACTCTTTGACTTGTTTGCCACGGCTAGCGAGGACGTCCTCACGAGTGCGCAGCTGGGAGAGGGCCTTGATGGTGGCCTTGACAACGTTGGCGTGGTTGTTGGAGCCGAGGCTCTTACCAAGCACATCCGTGATACCGACGGCTTCACAAACGGCGCGCACACCACCACCGGCAATAATACCGGTTCCGGGGCAGGCTGGCTTGAGAAGAACAACACCACCACCGTGCTCAGCTTGCACTTCGTGCGGGATGGTTCCGTTAACCAGCTTCACACGCTGCAGTGAGTTCTTGGCGTCTTGCCCCCCCTTGCGGATGCATTCGATCACCTCTTGGGCTTTACCGAATCCAACACCTACGCGGCCTTCCTTATCACCGGAAACCATGAGGGCGGAGAAACTGAAACGACGTCCACCTTTGACCACCTTGGCACAACGGTTGATGAAGACCACCTTCTCGTGCAGCTCTTTACCGTCGTCGGTCATTGGCTTGGGAGGAGCCTGGCGCTGTGGGCGCTCACGGCGACCGCCACGGCCACCTTGTCCACCACGACCGCCACGGCGTTCGTCGGCTTTAGGAGCTTCAGCTGCTGCCGCTGGAGTAGCGCTGGCAGCTGGTGCAGCTTCATTGGTTGGCTTAGCCTCAACTTCGGCTGCTTTAGGTGCACTTTTTTCTGTGTTATCAGACATGATAGATAAATGGGTTAGAATTGAAGGCCGGCTTCACGGGCGGCGTCTGCGAGGGCTTTGATTTTACCGTGGTAGAGGTGGCCACCGCGATCGAAGACTACCTTTTCAATGTTGGCTTCCTTGGCGCGCTTGGCGACGAGTTCACCGACCTTGGAGGCAGTTTCTTGGTTGGAGGCTGCCTTTTCAATGCCTTTGTCGATGCTGGAGGCGGCACAGAGTGTGTTACCGGCTACGTCATCAATGACCTGGGCGTAGATGTGCTGGTTGGAATAGCTGACAGCGAGACGTGGGCAAGTTGCAGTGCCGGACACCTTCTTACGGATGCGGCGGTGAATGCGCTTGCGAACTTCTTTACGATTGAGAGTGCTCATTAGTTTCTAAATTAGTTAGTAGTTAGTAGTTAAGGCACTGAGCTTACTGGACGCTCTTACCAGCTTTACGGCGAACGCGCTCACCGACGTAACGGACACCCTTGCCTTTGAACGGCTCTGGTGGATAGTAACGGCGAACTTCTGCGGCGAACTGACCGACGAGTTGCTTATCGATTCCCTCCACCTTAATGTTGGTGTTCTGGTCCACGGTGACGGTGAGGCCCTCGGGGATAGGGTGAAGAATCGGGTGTGACTTACCGAGGCTGAGGTCGAGGTCCTTGCCTTTCACAGCCGCACGGAAACCGACGCCCTGAATTTCAAGTTGCTTGACGAAGCCATTGCTAACGCCCTCGATCATGTTGCTGATCAAGCTGCGTGATGTGCCGTGGAGTGCGCGCACCACGCGGTGCTCACTGTTGCGCTTCACGGTGACGGTGCCACTTTCTTCCTCGAGGGTGATGCCTTTTGGCATGGTCCACTCAAGTTTGCCCTTGGGGCCTTCGACGGTGACGGTGCCAGCATTGTCAGACTTGATGCTGACTTTCTCTGGCAGAGAGATGGTTTTTAATCCAATACGTGACATGGTGTTATCCTTCTTTGGTTAAATAGGTTGTTAAACTTGCGGTGATTACCAGACGAATGCGAGCAGTTCGCCGCCGAGTTTTTCCTTACGGGCATGCGTTCCTGTCTTCAGTCCTTTGGAGGTGGAGACGATAGAGATGCCGAGGCCATTGAGGACACGCGGGATTTCTCCTGCACCAACATAGCGGCGAATTCCAGGTTTGGAAACGCGCTTCACATCCGTGAGAACGGGAGTGCCGTTATCGGAGTATTTGACTTTGACTTTGAGTTCTTTGAACTTGCCGTCGGTGCTTACCTCGTAGTTCCAGATGTAGCCTTCGTCTTCGAGGATCTTGGCGATGGCTTCCTTGGTTTTGGAATGAGGAGCGGTGAAGAACTCATTGCTTGCGCGTGATGCGTTCTTGAGACGGGTGAGAAAGTCAGAAATGGGGTCACTTAAAACTGCCATAGTGCTTGTAATTCGTTAGATGGTTATGATTTGCGATCCACTGATTAAGCAGCTTCGTCGTCGTTTTTCTTGTTTTCACGATAAGGCATTCCAAGCGCTTTGAGCAGCGCGCGGCCTTCATCGTCGGTATTGGCGGTGGTGACAAAAATGAGGTCGAATCCGAGCTGACGTTTGATTTGGTCGAGCTCGATTTCAGGGAAGATCGATTGATCGTTGATACCTACAGCGTAGTTGCCACGGCCATCAAAGCTCTTGGGTGAAATTCCGCGGAAGTCACGAATGTTCGGAGCGGTGATGTTGATAAAGCGGTCAAGGAATTCCCACATGTGGCTACCGCGAAGGGTAACGCGAGCACCCACAGCTTCACCTTCGCGCACTTTGAAGTTCGCAACACTCTTACGGGCGTAGGAGATGCTAGGCTTCTGGCCGGTGATCTTGGAGATGTCTTCGATGGCGTCTTCCACAGCTTGTTTACGGTCGGATGCAGATCCAACGTGGGTGGTGACGACGATTTTCTCAAGTGCTGGCACTTGATGCGGGTTTTTGTAGTCGTGCTCTTTAGTCAGAGCCGGGACTACCTTATCCTTGTAGTATGTTAGTAGTGTAGGTGTCATGGTTGCGGGTCAGCTTATTGTTATTGGGTCGCTTAAGCGCGGTGGAAAAGAGCCTTGTGAGCTCTTAAATGGTTAATAACAGAAGAGATGAGTTACCTCTTCTCAGGTTAGATTTTTTTTACGTTGGAGATGGCGATTGGGCCGTCTTGTTCGAGGATGCCGCCGTCTGGATTTTCTTCAGACTTGCGGATGGCCTTCTTGATGACGCGGGCGCCTTCGACGACGACCTGGCCTTTGGCGGCATTAACGGAAAGCACGGTTCCCTGCTTGCCTTTGTGGTTACCGGCGATGACTTCGACGGTGTCGCCTTTTGCGACGTGGGTCTTGATTCTCATGGTCTTTTGAATGTTAAAGATTAGATTGCTTAGGGAAATTAGAGAACTTCCGGTGCGAGGGAGACGATCTTCATGTAACGCTTCTCACGGAGTTCACGAGCAACGGGTCCGAAGATACGAGTGCCCTTGGGGTTACCGTCCTTGTCGATGATGACAATAGCGTTAGAGTCGAAACGAAGCACTGAACCATCCGCGCGGCGGACTGGGTAGGCGGAGCGCACGACCACGGCCTTGACGACCTCACCTTTTTTGATGCTGGCGGTTGGGATAGCTTCACGCACGTGGGCGGTGATAACATCGCCGACGCGAGCCACCTTGGTGCGCTTGCCGATGACGCCAATCATCTTGGCGACGCGAGCGCCGGTGTTATCGGCAATTTGAACTTTGGATTCCATCTGGATCATAGCAGAATAGGTATTGGGAAATGGTTGTTAGTGAGTGGGTGACCAGTGCCGCCCAGGGCGGCATTGACAGAGAAGACTAGTGGCTGAGGACCTCCTGGAGTTTCCAGCACTTCTTCTTGGAAATAGGCTTGGTCTCGATGATGCTGACTTTGTCGCCAACGGCGGCTTCGCCTTTTTCATCGTGTGCGTAGAATTTCTTGGATCGTTTGATGATCTTCTTGAAACGTGGGTGCGGCACACGGTTGGTGTATTCAACAACGATGGTTTTATCCATGGATGTGGAGACAACGATGCCAACACGGGTCTTGCGGAGACCGGCTGCTTGAGTGTTTGATTCGCTCATGAGATTTGAATGTTATGTGGGTTGCTAGTATCCTAGTTACGCCTGTTGTGCGCGTTGCTTGAGGATGGTTTGCACACGAGCGGTCTCGCGACGAACGAGGCGGCGGCGTGCGGTGTTCTCAAGCTGACCTGTCGCCTGTTGCAGGCGGAGGTTGAGTGCCTCTTGCTTGAGGTCACGCAGCTTGCTGGTGAGCTCCTCAGTGGAGAGCTCGCGGATTTCTGAGATTTTTGTCTGAGCCATGGCTTTCGAATGTTGAATTGTTGATGTTTAACGTTGAATTCTTAACCGTGGTTTCCACGGACGACGAAACGGGTAGGAACGCCGAGCTTGTAGGATGCGAGACGGAGTGCGCCTTTGGCAGCAGTTTCTGAAACACCGCCGACTTCGAACAGCATGGTTCCAGGGCGGATCACAGCGACCCATGCTTCCACAGCACCCTTACCTTTACCCATCCGAGTTTCTGGTGGACGGCCGGTGATGGATTTGTGAGGGAAGACACGAATCCAGACTTTTCCTTTACGCTTGAGTTTACGGTTGATGGCAACACGACAGGCTTCGATCTGACGGTTGGTCATCCATCCGCGTCCGAGGCACTGCAGCCCGAAGTCACCGAATGATACGGTGTTTCCGCGTTGGGCGTTTCCGCCGCGGTTTCCGCGCTGAGTCTTGCGGAACTTCACTCTTTTTGGCATTAATGGCATGATATTTTCCTCCTAATTAAATGTTATGGTTGTGGGCGAACCGTCGATTAGCGGTTGTTGTTGCGGTCGTTACGATCGCGGCGTTGGCCACCACGAGGACGTCCACCGCCGCCTCCTTGTTGTTCTGTTTCTTCCTTCTTATTGATCCAGGTCTTGATGCCAATGATACCGTAAACGGTGTTCGCTTCGGCAAAGCCGTAGTCGATTGGCACACGCAGTGTCTGAAGTGGCACTTTGCCTTCGCGATACCACTCGGCACGGGCGATGTCTGCACCTCCGAGACGACCGGCGCAACGGATGCGGATACCTTCGGCACCGAATTCCATGGCGGTCTGGATAGCACGCTTCATGGCGCGGCGGAAAGCAATACGACGCTCAAGCTGGATGGCGACGTTTTCGCAAACGAGTTGAGCATCGAGCTCAGGCTTACGGATTTCGAGAATGTCGATTTTCACCTGGGAACCACCGCAAAGTTTGGTGAGATCGTTGGTCATTTTTTCGATTTCGGATCCTTTACGGCCGATCACAAGACCGGGACGAGCAGTGGACAGGGTGACACGCACGCTGTTCCATGCACGTTCGATAACCACTTTGGAGATACCGGACATGTGAAGACGCTTCTTGATGTATTTGCGGATCTTCAGGTCCTCGTGGAGTTTATCGGTGTAGTCGTTACCAGTGGCATACCACTTGGAGCGCCAGTCCTTGGAGACGGCGAGACGGAACGAGATCGGATTGATTTTCTGGCCCATGATGTAATGTTTTTTTGAAGTTGTTTAGTCGGGCGATTACTCAGCGGCATCTTCTGCCTTGGCTTCTTCTGCTTCGACAGGAGCGGCCTCTTTCTTAGGAGCTGCTTCTTTCTTAGCTTTAGGCTTGGCAACGACGCTGCGTTTCTTCGGCTTGGATGAGCGTTCACGTGGCTCAGGGATTTCCTCCTCATCGGTGAGGATGATGTAAAGGTGGCTGGTGCGCTTGCGGATAGCACCTGCGGATCCGCGGGCACGTGGCTTGAAGCGCTTGAAAGTAGGACCGTCACCCACGGTTGCTTCTTTGACGGTGAGGTCATCAGCAATCAGCTCGTGGTTGTTCTCAGCATTGGCGACAGCGCTTTTCAGCGTCTTGCCGATCAGCGCAGCTGCTTTACGAGGTGTGTAAGCAAGCGCATCGAGAGCGTCTGAAACGGGCATGCCTTGAATGGCACGGGCAACATCACGAGCCTTCTTAGGCGAGATGCGGGCGTATTTGTAAGTGGATTTAACTTCCATCGGTCTAGTGGTTAAAGGTGGGTTGAGAAGGTGAGTGGTTTATCGTTGTTCGGTTTGTATGGATGCAATGTCGCCTGCGCGAATTTGGTCTTTTGGATTTTCAAGCTCGGTGGGTAATACGCCACTGAAGTCCTTGCGGGTTTCAGCAACGATTGCCTCGGCCACCTTGCGGTTACCGCGCAATATGGCGAAAGTCATGCCGCGTCGAACGGACTGATTCTCACCTGCATTAATAACCAGCAGTCCGCTTTCGGCGTCGATGCTGATGATTTTTGCTTGCTGCAGATTACCTTGAGCAATCTGCGGGCGCGGCTTTTGCCTTAAACCGAGGGCTGCGTCAAGCTCTCTAATCGAAGTTTCCAGACGAACCCTGGCTGCAGGGTCCGCTGTGATAGCTGTGCGTAGGTATTCACGCAAATTTGCCATCAAGTTATGAACGGCTTTTTCCGTAGCAGAATTTCGTTTATCGAGCACTTCTGCATTTTTTACCGCCTCGAGAATGGCATCCTCGCCACCGTTGAGTAGGTTATTGCCGAGTGCGGCAAAACGCAGTCGAAGCTCGTTCACGCTCTTGGAGAGCTCGGCCTCACGTTTCTTGGAAACGGCGAGGTCACGTGATAATACGAGGTTCTGGTTTTTGACTTTATCAAGCTGTCGTTCCAGCAGGCGGATCTGGCGATCCTTGTCCCCTGCCCCGGCACCATGACCCGCCTGCGCCTGGCACGGAACCCCAGCGCCGAGGAGAAGGACTCCGGCGAGTGCTGAGGTGATGTGCGCGTTGACTGACATGCGGGTAATGGGTGGGACGTGGACGGTGTGTTCAGAAAAGCGGATTAGCGCTTACCGATACCGCCGTGTGCCTTGAAGATACGTGTTGGTGAGAATTCACCGAGCTTGTGGCCGACCATGTTCTCGTTCACGTAGACGGTCACGAATGACTTGCCGTTGTGGACGTGGAAGGTGTGACCTACGAAGTCAGGAGTAATGACGGACTTGCGGCTCCATGTTTTGATGGGCTTTTTGTCCTTGCTGGCTTCAGCGGCGTCGATCTTAGCGAGAAGCTTCTGATCAACAAATGGGCCTTTTTTGAGTGAGCGTGGCATTGTTAATTAATGATTGATGATTAGTAATGGATGGTTCGCGCTACTACTTCTTCTTGCGGCGGGACACGATGAACTTGTTACTCGGCTTGTATTTCTTGCGAGTCTTCTGACCTTTGGTGTGACCCCAAGGAGAGGTGAGGTGCTGACGACCACCACCGGACTTGGATTTACCCTCACCACCACCGTTGGGGTGATCGACGGGGTTCATGCACATACCGCGGACGGTAGGACGAATGCCCTTCCAGCGGCTGCGGCCTGCTTTTCCGGAAACTTCGTTCATGTGGTCACGGTTACCGACCTGACCGATGGTGCAGAGGCAGTTGCCGTTGAACTTACGAATTTCGCCGGATGGCATTTTGACCAAGGCGTGGCCACCTTCCTCACGGTTGGAAAGGACGGCTTGCTGACCAGCGGAACGAGCGATCTTACCACCGGTGCCGGGGCTCATCTCGATGTTGTGAATGGCAGTTCCCAGTGGCACGTTGTTCAGCGTCATGGCGTTGCCAGGTTTTGGCGCGGCGCTGTTGCTGGAGATCACGGTTGCACCCACTTCCAGGCCGACAGGGGCGAGGATGTAGCTTTTCACACCGTCCTCGTATTGAATGAGGGCAATGCGGCATGTGCGGTTGGGATCATACTCGATGCTGATCACGGTTGCTGGCACGTCTTGCTTGTTGCGTTTGAAGTCAACGAGACGGTATTTGCGTTTGTGACCACCACCTTTGTGGCGACAGGTGATACGGCCCTGGTTGTTACGGCCACCGCTCTTTTTGAGGGGACGCGTAAGGCTCTTTTCAGGGGTTGTTTTGGTGATCTCTTCGTAACTTGGCCACTCTTTGTAGCGGTTCGAAGGTGTCACTGGTTTGAATTTTTTCAGAGGCATGGTTCGCTATTGGGTTCGATGTTATCGTTTTTCAGCGTTGTGAAATTGAGGTGTCGGTCTGACGGGATTAGACGAGATCAAGTGTCTCGCCCTCTTTCAGACGGACGATGGCTTTTTTCCAGTTGGCGGTGCGGCCAGCATCGGAACGACGCTCGCGCTTTTTCTTGCCACTGCAGTTCATGGTGCGGACAGTCTCGACTTTTTTGCCGAAGAGCTGCTCGATAGCACGCTTGATTTCAAGTTTGTTGGCGTTGCGGTCGACTTTGAACACGTATTCGTTGTTCTCCTCCTGAAGAAGGGTCGCTTTTTCGCTGATGAGAACGGTGTCGATGACCTGGTAGATATCTTTCATGGTGATGAAAATTAGTTAGATGTGAGGCCGGAGGCGATTAAGCGGTGCGGCGAGCAAGGGTTTCGTATGCGTCTTCAACGATGATGACGGTATCGGCACGCAGAAGCTGCTCGATGTTCATCTCAGATGCGGTGATCAGCAGAACGTTTGGCACGTTGCGACCGGCGAGGTAGGTTTTGTCGTCGAACTTTTCAGCGACAACAACCACGTTACGGGCTTCGGAGTAACCTTTGACAGCAGCAACGAAGGACTTGGTTTTGCCGTCAGCGATGGAGAAGCTATCGACAGAGATCACGTTTTCAGCAGCGATCAAGTCACCGAGGACCTTGCGCAGAGCGAGGCGACGGACGTTCTTGTTGACGGTTTTGGAGTAGTCGCGAGGACGGGGACCGAAAACGATACCACCACCACGCCAAACTGGGTTTTTGGTGGTGCCAGCACGGGCGCGGCCGGTGCCTTTTTGTTTCCAGAGCTTCTTGTTGGAGCCCTTGACTTCACCACGGGTCTTGGTGCAAGCGGTGCCGCTGCGGCGATTAGCGCGGTAAGCGGTGATGAGATCGTGCACAGCCTGGTCACCCTTGTGACCTTCGATCACATTGATGTTTGCTGCTTGCGCATCTTTGATAGAGAGTGTTTTAGACATTTTCTCAGTAGATAATGGTTAGTGTGAGTAGATGGACTCTACTTCGCTGTTTTCTTAACGGCTGGACGGATGGTGACGTAAGCGCCTTTGTGACCGGGAACGGCACCTGAGACGAGAACGATGTTGTCTTCGGGACGGACCTGAACGACTTTGAGATTCTGGACAGTGCGGTTGTAGACACCGTGACGACCGGGCATCTTCTTGTTCTTCCAGATACGACCAGGCCATGTGCCTGCACCCACGCCACCAGGACGACGGTGCATCATGTGACCGTGTGAGTCAGGCTGTCCGGCGAAGTTGTAACGCTTCACTACACCCTGGAAACCTTTACCCTTGGTGGTTCCGAGAACGTCAACCCACTGGCCAGCTTCAAAGAGCTCGGCGCCTGGGTGGGCTTCCTCGGTGTTAGGGATGTCGGCATCGCTGTCGAAACGGAACTCTTTGACGAGCTTCTTAGCAGCGACGCTGTGTTTGCCGAAGTGTCCGCGCTGAGGGAGATTCAGACGGAACTCTTTTTGATCGTCATAACCAACTTGAACAGCGGAGTAGCCGTCTGTCTCGGTAGTTTTGACTTGGAGAAATTCATTGCCAGCTACGTCGATGACGGTGACAGGGATGGATGTGCCAGCCTCGGCATCGAAGATGCGAGTCATACCGACTTTTTTTCCTAGTAGTCCTAGTGCCATGGTATTTTGGGATTAGTAATTATAATTTGTGATTCGTAATGGATTCCGCGGTGACAGGTCAGATGCGGATGGCGATGTCTACACCAGCAGGAAGGTTGAGCTTCTTGAGCTCGTCCACGGTGCGTGCAGTTGGATCAACGATGTCCAGCATACGCTTGTGAGTACGGATTTCGAACTGCTCGGCTGACTTTTTGTCTTGGTTGACCGAACGGTTAACGCTGAACTTCTCAATGCGGGTAGGCAATGGGATAGGACCGGCGACTTTGGCTCCTGTGCGTTTAGCGGTCTCGACGATTTCCAGAGCGGATTTATCGATAGCGCGGTGATCGTAAGCACGGAGGCGGATTCTGATTTTCTGCTGTTGCATGGCGGATGTTTGTTAGAGTTACAGAGGTAGGTTGGTTTAAATTAACTGGCGTATGCGTAGTCGTTGGTGAGCTCATCCACAACGTTTTGTGGGACTTGCTCAAAGCTGGCTGGTTTCATGGTGTAGTCGGCGCGACCACTGGAAAGAGTGCGAACGGCGGTGGAGTAGCCGAACATCTCTGCGAGAGGCACGTTGCACTTAAGCACAGCATGCAAAGGTTTGTTTTCGATCTCCTGGATCTGACCGCGGCGACGGTTGAGATCGCCCATGATGTCGCCCTGATATTCTTCAGGAGTGACCACCTCAACGTCCATGACGGGTTCAAGGAGGATGGGGCCGGCCTGGCGGAATGCGTCTTTCATGGCGAAGATAGCTGCCATTTTGAACGCGTTCTCGTTGGAGTCGACATCGTGGTAGGAGCCATCGGTGACGTTGACGTGGACATCGACGACTGGGTAGCCAGCGATGACGCCATTGGTCATGGCTTCGCGAACACCGGAGAAGACGGCATTCATAAATTCTTTAGGAATGGCACCGCCGACAACTTGGTTATCGATGGTAAGACCTTTGCCTTTTTCGCCGGGAGCGACGTCGAGCACAACGTGGCCGTATTGGCCTTTGCCGCCGGACTGCTTGACCAGCTTGCCTTCACCGCCGTGTGGCTGGGTGATGGTTTCGCGGTAGGCGATTTGTGGTTTACCGACACCGCAAGCCACTTTGAACTCGCGCATCATCCGATCGACGATGACTTCGAGGTGAAGCTCACCCATGCCGGAGATGATGGTTTGGCCGGTTTCTTCGTCGGTCTTCACCAAGAAGGTAGGATCTTCCTCGGAAAGACGAGCGAGAGCGATGGACATCTTTTCCTGGTCGACCACAGTTTTGGGTTCGACAGCCATGGAAATGACGGGCTCTGGGAAAAGTGGTGGTTCGAGCATGATGTCGAACTTTTGCTCACAGATGGTGTCGCCGGTCTGGACACTTTTCAGTCCGACGATGGCGGCGATATCACCCGCATAACAGGTCTCGATGTCCTCGTGCTTGTCGGCGTGCATTTTGATCAGACGACCGATGCGCTCCTTCTTGCGGGTGCGTGGATTGTAGGCCATGTCCCCTTTGGAGACGGTGCCAGAATAAACGCGGAAGAAAACGAGCTTACCGACATATTTGTCTGCCCATAGCTTGAATGCGAGGGAACAGAACGGTTCGTTATCGTCGGTCTTGGCGAGCACCTCCACCTCTTCGTCACCAGGTTCGTGACCAACGGCAGCAGGAATGTCGAGCGGGCTTGGCAGGTAGTCGACAACAGCGTCGACCAAGAACTGAACCCCCTTGTTTTTAAAAGCGGAACCGCCAGCAACCGGAACCACCGCATTGGCGATGGTAGCGCGGCGAAGGGCGGCTTTGATGTCGGCTGAGGTGATCTCTTCCTCCATGAGGAATTTCTCACCGAGCTGCTCGTCACAGTCGCAGAGGATGGAAACGAGTTCCTCACGAGCCGATTCGGCTTCAGCGAGGAGATCACCTTCGAGATCGTTGATATCGAAGGTGGAGCCCATGGTGTCGTCATCCTTGTAGATGACGGCCTTCATGTTGACGACATCGATCTGGCCCTGAAGATTTTCTTCGGAGCCGATCGGAATGAGGATACGGACAGCATTGACACCGAACTTCGCCTTCACGTCGGCAAAGACGCTTTCGAAGTCGGCCCCGGTGCGGTCCATCTTATTGACAAAGACGATGCGAGGCACCTGATACTTGTCGGCCTGGCGCCAAACGGTCTCTGTCTGCGGCTGAACTCCAGCCACACCGCAGAAGACCACAATCGCACCATCGAGGACACGGAGCGAACGCTCGACCTCGGCGGTGAAATCAACGTGACCGGGAGTATCGATGATGTTAATGCGCTCTTTCTGGTTTTCAAAGAGCTTAAAGACACCGTCGTTCTTCTTCTGGATCCACTCACAGGTGACAGCGGCGGAGGTAATGGTAATCCCCCGCTCGCGCTCCTGCTCCATGTGGTCCGTCACGGTAGCACCATCGTGCACCTCACCGATCCGGTGGATCATTCCGGTGTAGAACAGAATACGCTCGGTGAGCGTGGTCTTACCGGCGTCAATGTGCGCAGCAATCCCAATATTCCGCGTACGCTCCAGAGGATATGGGCGCTTGGGATGATTGGGATTCTCAGACATGACAGATGAGGTGTTGAATGGGTGCGTAAAAAAACCGCTGACGGTTGACTGTTACCAGCGGAAGTGAGCGAATGCGCGGTTTGCCTGGGCCATTTTGTGCATGTCGTCGCGTTTGCGAACGGCATTGCCCTGGTTGTTGGCAGCGTCTTTGATCTCGTTAGCGAGAGCGACGTGCATTGGTGTGCCCTTCTTATTTCGAGCGAAGGTCACGAGCCAACGCATTGCGAGGGACTCGGAACGACCTGCGTCCACTTCCAGAGGCACCTGGTAAGTAGCGCCACCCACACGACGGCTTTTCACCTCTACGCGTGGCTTGGCATTTTCAAGGGCACGGGTGACCACCTCGAGCGGATCGATGGTGTCAGTTCCTTCGTTAGCCTTATCGATAGCAGAATAGACGATACGCTCGGAAACAGAACGCTTTCCGTCACGCATTACCTTGCTGATCAGCTTTCCGACTACGGGACTATCGTAGCGGGGATCCCGTGTTTCAGGGCGATTGTAAACTCTTTTGCGGCGAGCCATGGTATTATATAGTTAAAGTTAAGTTGAAAAAATTACTTCTTCGGACGCTTAGTTCCGTATTTGGAGCGGGACTGACCACGCTTATCGACACCCAGGGTATCAAGGGCACCACGAACGATGTGGTAACGAACACCTGGCAAATCCTTCACTCGGCCACCACGGACCAGAACGATGGAGTGCTCCTGGAGGTTGTGACCTTCACCACCGATGTAGGCGATCACTTCCTGGCCGTTGGTCAGGCGAACCTTGGCCACTTTACGAAGAGCGGAGTTAGGCTTCTTAGGTGTGCGGGTCATAACCTGAAGACAAACGCCACGACGTTGCGGGCAGTTGTTCAGTGCGCGTGACTTTGATTTGGTCACCGGTGTTTTGCGTCCCTTGCGGACGAGCTGGTTGATGGTAGGCATATTCCTGCTTTGGTTTTGGTTAAAGTATCAGAGAGATATCGTCTGAGTTGTTTTGTTTGAAAATTCGGCTGGGTTTGTCGAATCGCTAAACGATCCTGAAAGTGAATCCAGCGGGTGGGAAATCATAAAAACCACCGAGGTGCGCCCAAGAGGCACGAGGTATATTAAGTGACCTCGAAAACCGCCTCTTATCCGGAGCTACCCGATAGTTTAACTGCTTTCCTGCAGCTTTCTTCGTTGTTTTGCGGCCTATTTTTACCCCGAGGCCACTTCGGGGGGCGGCGAATATACAAATCAAACCCCGTCTGGCAAGACGTATTTGGATTTTTTTCGATATTTTTTACCCAAAGCAATCAGAACGGTCGTTAAGCCGAATAAAAACCGGCGCCATTTGCGTGACCACCGACTCTCTGACACTTACCAGAGCCGAAACAAAAAGTCCGGCATAATCGCCGGGTCAGAGTCAGGGCCTCCTCACGTATTTAAAAGAAGCGAGGGAGAGATTGGTAGCAGGGGGGAGATTCGAACTCCCGACAAAAGGCTTATGAGTCCTCTGCTCTACCCCTGAGCTACCCTGCCATTCAATCTCGCTCACGGCGTAGTTGCCGCGGCGCGGGACGAAGTAGATGGAGAACTCATCCTTGTCCATAAAAAATAGCATAAAAATGCCATATTTTTCAATCTAAGGTTGCCAAATGTTCATAATCCGCTAGTTACACGCCGCCGTTACGATCGTTCGGCACCACCTTTTTAGCAGCCGAAATTTCGGATGCCACCCAAACAACTAAGAACACAAAGCAATGTCAGACCTTTCTCTCTACAGAAACATCGGTATTTTCGCCCACGTGGACGCTGGTAAAACCACGACCACGGAACGCATCCTCAAGCTCACAGGTAAATCCCACAAAATCGGCGAAGTTCACGATGGTGAAGCTACCACCGATTTCATGGAGCAGGAAGCCGAGCGCGGTATCACTATTCAGTCCGCCGCTGTCAGTTGCTTCTGGGGTGGCAGCAGCAATCAGTGGGCCAAAGACAAGTTCCGCTTCAACGTCATCGATACTCCCGGTCACGTTGACTTCACTGTGGAAGTTTACCGTTCGCTCAAAGTTCTCGACGGTGGTATCGGCGTGTTCTGTGGATCTGGTGGTGTTGAGCCTCAATCCGAGACCAACTGGCGCTACGCAAACGAATCCAAGGTTGCCCGTATTATCTTCGTCAACAAGCTCGACCGCACAGGTGCCAGCTTCTACCGCGTAGTCGACCAAATCAAAAACGTGCTCGCAGCCAAGCCGCTCGTCATGGTCCTGCCAATCGGCATCGAGGACAACATGACCGGCGTGGTTGACCTTCTCACCCGCAAAGCCTGGGTCTGGGATGACTCCGGTCAGCCTGAGAACTACGAAATCCAAGACGTCCCAGCCGACATGGTCGACGACGTGGAGAAATACCGTGCCGAACTCATCGAAACTGCCGTGGAGCAGGACGATGAGATGATGATGGAATACCTCGACGGTAACGAGCCAAGCATCGAAGACCTCAAGAAGTGCATCCGCAAGGGCACCATCGAGCTGGCCTTCTTCCCAACTTACTGTGGATCCGCTTTCAAAAACAAAGGTGTGCAGCTGGTGCTCGACGCCGTGGTCGACTACCTCCCTTCCCCTACCGAAGTTCCCGCTCAGCCAGAGGTTGACCCCGAAGGTAACGAGACCGGCGAGTTCGCCACCGTCACCCCGGACGGCCCGCTCCGTGCGCTCGCATTCAAGATCATGGATGACCAGTATGGCGCCCTGACCTTCACCCGTATTTACTCCGGAAAACTTGAGAAAGGTGCCACCGTGCTGAACACCTTCACCGGCAAGACCGAACGTGTCGGCCGCATCGTTGAGATGTCCGCTGACGACCGTATCGAGCTGGACGGCGCACAGGCCGGTGACATCGTCGCCCTGGTCGGACTGAAGAACGTCCAGACCGGTCACACTCTCTGTGACAAAGACCACCCAGCCACTCTCGAGCCAATGGTGTTCCCGGATCCAGTGATCTCCATCGCTGTGGCAGCCAAGGACAAGGCCAATGCTGAGAAGCTCGGCACAGCCATCGGCAAGATGGTGAAAGAAGATCCTACCTTCATCGTTGAGACCGATCAGGACTCCGGCGAAACCATCCTCAAGGGCATGGGCGAGCTTCACCTCGACATTAAGGTGGACATCCTCAAGCGCACCCACAAGGTGGAAGTCGAAGTGGGTAAACCACAGGTTGCCTACCGCGAGACCATCACCAAGCGCATCGAAGACAGCTACACCCACAAGAAGCAGTCCGGTGGTTCCGGTCAGTATGGTAAGATTGATTACATCATCGAGCCACTTGACCCGGAAGAAGGTGTCGATTTCGAATTCGAATCCAAAGTTGTCGGTGGTAATGTGCCGAAGGAATTCTGGCCTGCGATTGAAAAAGGCTTCAAAATGTCCAAGGACAAAGGTGTTCTCGCCGGCTTCCCCTGCTTGAACTTCAAGGTGACTCTGGTTGACGGTGCTCAGCACGCCGTTGACTCCTCCGCCATTGCCTTCGAAATTGCCGCCAAGGCCGCTTACCGTCAGTCCATCCCGAAAGCCGGACCAACACTCCTCGAGCCGATCATGAAGCTCGACGTCTTCACTCCAGAAGACAACGTGGGTGACGTCATCGGCGATCTCAACCGCCGCCGCGGTATGATCAAGGAGCAGGACCGCACACCTACCGGCATCCGCGTGAAAGCCGATGCTCCACTGAGCGACATGTTCGGCTACATCGGTGACCTTCGCACCATGACATCCGGTCGTGGCCAGTTCTCCATGGAGTTCTCCCACTACGCTGCATGTCCTAAGAACGTGGCCGACGAGGTCATCGCCGAGGTCAAGAAGCGTGAGGAAGAGAAGAACAAGTAATCGTTCTTAACCACTCATCTCATTTCCAAGCGCCGACTCAAACGAGTCGGCGCTTTTTTTGTGCCCGCGCCGCCCAGAAAGCCGTCGATCTACCGGAAAAGCTGTGATAGATTGACCAGTCACTCTTTCAACTCAGATGATTGCATGGACTGAACTCCAACCATACCTCCTGGCGCTTGCGCTAGGATTGCTCCTGGGTCTGCAGCGCGAAGCGATCAAGGGCCACATTGCCGGCATCCGCACCTTCCCTCTCATCACCCTGCTCGGTGCGGCATCGGCGGCGCTCGGCAGCTGGTCGATGGCCATCGCCCTGGGAGCTGTCGCTGCGATGTTGGTCGCCAGCTCCGTGCATCCGGAGCGGGAAGACGGTCCCGGCTTCACCACCGAGATCGCTTGCCTGCTCGCCTTCATCATTGGCGCCACCTTAAAAGTCGGCCAAGAACCGATTGCTATCCTATTGACCGGCTGCTGCATGCTTTTGCTGCAGGCGAAACGACCGCTGCATCGATTTTCCAAAAACCTCAGCATGGCTGACCTGCAGGCGATCGCCAAACTCACCCTGCTCAGCCTGGTGATCTTGCCGCTTCTACCCAACGAGAGCTACGGCCCTTACGCCGCAATCAATCCATTCAAGATCTGGATGATGGTGGTGCTGATCGTGGGCCTCTCGTTGCTGGCATATTTTGTTTCCAAGTTCATGGGGGCAAAAAAAGGAACCCTCGCCGCCGGACTGCTGGGCGGCTTGATCTCCAGCACCGCCACCACGGTCTCCTTTTCCCGTCGGGCCAAGTCCGAGGAAGGCATCCCCGCCGGATTGGTGACCTGCGTGATCATGATTGCCTCGACCATTGTGTTCGCCCGCGTGCTGTTTGAGATCGGCCTGGTGGCTTCCAGCCATTGGCAGAAACTTGTTTATCCGATCATTGCGATGATGCTGTGGATGGCGCTGGTTTCCGCGGCCGTTTTTTGGCGCACACGCAAGCAGCGACAACCGGAATCCCAGCACAAACCACCGTCCGACCTTCCTGCGGCAGTGGTCTTCGGCCTGCTTTATGCCGTGGTTTTGATCGGAGTAGCCGCCGCCAACGACCACCTGGGCAACCAGGGCGTCTACATTGTTGCAGCCATTTCCGGACTCACCGACATGGATGCCATCACGCTATCGTCCGCGCAGCTGGTCGCCGAGGGGAAATTGGACGCCGCCACCGGCTGGAGGTCTATTCTGATCGGCGGCATGGCCAACCTCGTGTTCAAGGCCGGCATCGCCATCCTACTGGGACCAAAGCAGCTCATCCAACCGCTCTGCACGGCCTTTGGCGTTTCGCTGGTCGGTGGCATCGTCATCGTTGCGGCCTGGCCGTGAATGCGGTGGCCTAGGGCGTCGACACCACCTTGGCGAACACCCGCGAGTCGCGCCCGCTGGCAAGCAGCTGCTCATGACGGTTGGCCGGGATCTGATCGGCCGGCAGCTCGCGGTAGTCCAATTGTTGGAAAAATTTTGCCGCCCGGTTGGTCAAGGCGAAGACCGAGGCGGCACCTGCCTGCTGCGCCTGTTGTTCGGCATGGCGGACCAGTTCGATCCCGTAACCGAGTCCCTCGTGGGCCTGTTTGACGTAAAGGCAGGCCACTTCCGCCATATCCGCCCCCTCATAGTGATGCAGTGCCACGCTGCCTACCACGTTGCCATCGATATCCATCACTGAGTAATCGGAGATATTGGCTAAAATATCGCTGTAGCCCCGCGGAACCAACGTGGAGTTGCGCACCGAGCGGCTGATCATTCCCAGCAGCTCGACGATGTCGTCCTCCCGCAGCGGACGAACTACCCGGTAGCTATCGGCATAAACCATGGTGCCCACCCCCTCATTGGAGAAAAGCTCATCGAGCAAGACCGCAGGCAGGCTGCCATCGAGGATATGCACCCGGGGGACTCCGGAGTCACAAATCTTGGCAGCGGCGAGGATCAATGGGCTTTCGGAATCGTTCACACCTGCGGCCCGGATGGCGCCTTGCGCCGGCATGCTGTCGGCCGGGTGCAGCAGAACCAACTTGCGGGCATCAATGGCCACCGCAAATTGCGCCACGGATGGGCTGAATGCGTCGGAACCATGGAAATCAGCCACGACCGCCTGACCTCGCTGCAGGGCGGCGAGCGCTTCGCCGATAGCCTCCACACTGGAGTCGCCACCGGAATACACCGCCTGGCTGTATTTCAACTCCACCTCGGCGGCACGATCGAGCAGATCATCAGTGCTGTGCACGGTGCTGCCGATGACCAGCTGCACCCCGATGTTTTGCAAGGAGAGTAGATCCAGCATCGTTTCCGCTAGGGCGGTCACCGGTGCATCGACAAGGATGACAAATACCTTCCCGCGAAATTGCGGAACGTATTGCAGCAGACCTCTAACATCTCCCCAGGACACAGAACTTGATTATCGTGATTGTTTCAATGGTGCAAGCTTCCGCTAGCGATGCAATGCCGCTAATCGAGCCTGTTCCGGCACGAGAGACTTCCATGTTTCATCGCCCTCGGCAATCATTCTCTGAATATCGCGCCCGGTGAAATCGAGCAGTCGGTCCTCGCCGCAAGGGATCGGATGAATCAGCCCCTGCTCGCGGAAGTAGGTGTAGAGGTGACTGAGGTTCTCCGGAGTCTGGAAATTCTCGGCCGTCACCAAATCCTTGGTCTTGCGGTTTTTCCACGGGTAGACGTAGAGCGACAGCTCGTTTTTGAACAAGCGCCCAAACGACTCCAAAATCCCGCCGGCAAGGTTCTCCGACCACTTTTCCTTAAACAATTCATTCAACAGACCGATGCTCAGCACAATGCCAATCGGACTGGTGGTGTATCGGCTCAGGTAGCTGGCAATGCGATGGAACTCCGGGCAGCGTGAGATCAGCACCGTTTTCCCCAGAGCTTGCAGGGCGTCGGCGCGATCGATGAAGGCGAGGTGATCCACCTCCCCTTCACGCAGCAGGTTATTCATGGAAATCTCACAGAGCTCGATGGTGGCATCGCGCT
The DNA here is from genome assembly GCF_016811075.1 of Oceaniferula flava. Taxonomy (NCBI): domain Bacteria; kingdom Pseudomonadati; phylum Verrucomicrobiota; class Verrucomicrobiia; order Verrucomicrobiales; family Verrucomicrobiaceae; genus Oceaniferula; species Oceaniferula flava. The sequence continues at coordinate 70,252 of NZ_JAFBGL010000010.1, read as the reverse complement.
GATCTTCGGGCAGGTTCTGTTGAAAGACCTCACGCGTCTGCTTGAGCATGTCCATGTGCAGGTTGGTCACCGGCTCAAAACTGCCACGCAGTAGAATCAAAGGTTTGCGATACAGCGCCTCCGCCGGTGGCACCACCTCGCCGTCCGGGAGAAACATCGCCGCATCGGTGAGGCCGCTGCGCACCAGCTGCAGGTGGCAGAGACGGTTATCGATCATCTCAAACCCCTTGCCACTGAACTTGAGCATATCCACTTCCACTCGCTCCTTGGTCAGCCCGTCCATCAGCGACTCGGTAAAGTTCACCAAGTTCTCCCGGTAATAGAACGCGGCATACAGCAGGTTCACCCCGATGATGCCAAGCGCCTCCATTTGGTCGACATTCTCGTCGTCCAGCAATCTGACGTGAATCAGGATCTGACAGGCATCGGTATTGGGACGAAGCTGCAGCCGAATCCCCAGCCAGCCGTGACACTCGCCGGTGTCTTGGTAGCCCCGGGCGCGCACGGTGTTGCAAAAGGAGAAAAAGGTGGTGTTATCGCCGCGACCGGCCGAGAGGCGCTCGACCAGCAGATCGTATTCATATTTCAGCATCGACGCCACACGCTGACGGGACACATAACGCTTGGCTTTGCCGTAGATGGCATCGCTCATGGTCATGTCATAAGCTGAAATAGTCTTGGCCACTGTGCCAGCGGAGGCCGAAACGCGAAAGAACCAGTTGCCCACCTCTTGGCCGGCTCCAATCTCCGCAAAGGTGCCGTATTTCTCAGCATCCAGGTTGATCCGCAGGGCTTTATCGTAGGTAGACGGAGTGTCCCGTCCTTGGTAGTCGCTCATAAATTTTGCTTCGTTCACTCTTCCGGTTCGGTGTCTTCAGGGGCCACCCAGCCGTTTAACACGTGCTCGGTGATGATGACCTGGTCTCCGGCCACGGCCTCTTCAGGATAACGAATTTTCAAGACCGCGGCCGAGGAATGGCCACCGACATCCGCCAGCAAGCGCATCAAGGTGGGGTCATCGCGGTCGGCGTAGCCGTAGAGGGTTCGATCAGATCCAGGGTTGGTCATCTTGATTGCGACCCATTTGCTATCGTCTCTGAAATAGCGATTGTAATAGGTATCCAGCGAGCAGCGCACGAAGACCGTCTGAGGCTCAACCGGGCGCTTCTCGAAGAGTTCGTCCCAAGGCATCTCGGTCCAAGCCACCCAGCTTTCCCAATCGACCCGATAACCGTCGTCTCCCTTGACCATGGCGACTTGTCGGATGGTGTAGTCTTCCATTTGTAGGGCCAGCGAGGCCATATTCCCTTTCACGGTGACGCGACCGCCGTAGCCGACCTGTTTCACTGGTGTGGGCTCCAAGGGATGTTTTTCATACCAGGCTTTGATCTTGGGCATGGTGACCTCGGGGTGCCTAACCACCGACTCGAAATCTTCCACCTTGGTGACGTTGAGAAACTTCTTCACCACCTCATCCGCTTGGGCGAGCACGTCGTTGCCACGATCGAGGTTCTTTTGAATTTCTTGCTTCTCCTTTTTCTCCTCCTCACTGAGCTCATCCTTTTCCTCCGGAACCAGCGCGCTCACGGCGGGCTGCCATTCTTCGCTTGGGTCTGCGACGGAGGTCGGGGTTTTGTCGTTATTTCCAAACATCAGCCAAGCTCCCACGGCCACAACATTGAGTCCTAACAGCGATCCACCAACAATCCACATCACCGGTTTGTCACCCTCTGACTCGCTACTGCTTTTACCCGAACCCTGCTCCCAGTTCGGTTTGCTTTCAGTTGCGGGGCCACCTTGGCGCACACGGCGGCGCCCTGAAGAACGCGGTTCCTGACTATCGGTCGGTGCTTTCGTGACCTTTGGTGGCTCATCGGAGGCACCTTGTGAAGTCTCAACCGTGGATCCGGTTGCCACGACATCCCCCTGCCCCATTGGCTTCGCGGGAATGGATCCTTCTTTCCGTTCTGATCGAGGCGCTGGTGGTAGAGTGGCGTGTGACGCCTGCTTCGAAGGCACCTGCGTGGTTTTCCCCTTGGGGATGTTCAAAAGATAGTGGCAGGCAGGACAAACGACACCCGCACCGGGGTGATTCTTCGGTATGCGAAAAACAAATCGGCAAACAGGGCAGGCACAGGCCGCCCAGGTCCTTTTCTTTGGGGTAGCATTCGGCACGGAAAAAACGATGTTCCAGCGTGCCTGAAAGTGCAAGCCAGCAGTTGACCTGATTTCCTGTAGGCAGCGCGCTATGCGAAGCCTTTACCAGTCATCAGTCCTCCTGAATACTGACGCGGCGCGGACGATCGAGAATAATCGCCGCATCCTTGTCCTCGGCGTCAAGCTGATCAAAGTTCACAATGCCGGCACCACGACTGACCGCCGCAGCATCTCTGGGAACAAAATCCGGCTGCTCGGTGCCATAGGGATCGTTCCCCAAGAGCAACGGAGCCTTGGGCTGGATGGGGATGGCGCGTGACGTCGATGCCTTGGTGCCATCGGCACTGAAATCATAATTTTTCGCCAAGGTGCCATCAACCACCCCGTGAACATCGCAGTATCCGGATGGAGCCGTGCCCTCGATGAAATACTCGCGAAAAGCTGTGCTGGCATAGGTCTCTTTCCCCGTGACTGGATTGCGTTTATACTCTTGGCAGTATTTCGTTTTGCGCAAGCCGGAGGCCCTGCAGATTTCCAAACTCACCAATCCGTCAGGAGTTTCGATGGCTTGCCCCCGGAACTCACTCGCCGCGGCATTCATGCTCGCAGCCCAAACAGGAAACACGGTTTCCCGACTGAATGCTCCGGGGTAAATTGGATCGCGACGACCATGAAGGAAGCCAGCCCAGACGGCGCAGGTCACTTGGCTGTTGTAGCCTACATACCAGTTATCTGCAAAATCATAGGTGGTGCCGGTTTTTCCCGCCAACGACGGATCGTCAGTCAAGACGGGGGCCCCTTCTCCTCCTGAATTACTTTTCAGCGAACTTTGCAGCATGCTGTGCATGACAAAAGATGTCTGCTCGTCCAAGATTGGATCGGACGCCGACTGCTTACTTGCCTGATAACGCACCGATCCTGAAGAGTCGATAATGCGATCGATCATGAACATCCGGTTGGTCGTTCTACCGCCGTTGGGAAAGGCGGAGTAGGCACGCACCATGTCCGGCAGCGAAAATTGATCGGTGCCCACCAGCATCCGGGTAAGCAATTTCGTTTCTGGAAATGTCAGCCCGAACTTGCGAGCCGTCTCCATCACAGTGCCCAGACCGAGAGATTTCCCCAACCTCACCGAAGCTCCAATTTTCGAGACCTCAAGGGCACGGCGCATCGTAATTTCGCCTTCATACTGAGGATGAAGAATCTCCATCCCCCACTCACCCAGCACACCTTCGCGACCATCCAGCATGATGGCACGGTTGTTCATCGGGGCATCTAGAAGAAGCGAGGCGGCCGACATCTTTTGCTCGAGCGCAGCCGTATAAATGAAGGGGAAAAAGGCAGTACCAATGGGTTTGCGGCCCAGCTGCACGATGTCAAATTGGTTGTGGGTGAAGTCCCGACCTCCCACGTAGGCGATCACGGCGCCACTCCGGTTATCCATCATCAGTCCAGCCCCCTGCAGGTAGTCTGGCTTACCGTCTTCCCGACGATACGATTCATACTTGGGATGATCGTAGCCCTCCACGGATTCCGCGGTGGCTAGGCTCTTGAGCAAGCTCGCCTCCATGGCCTTCTGGACATCCAGATCGATCGTCGTGTGAATGGTAAAACCGCCTTGGGTCATGGCATCCTCACCCAGACGCTTACGCACGTCGGAAGCAATGCGTTCATACAAGTGCGAGGCACCTCGCTGGAGAGGTTTGGGATTGATCACCACTTCCTTTTCCTGCAGTTCAGCACTCTCTCCGTCCGAGAGGAACCCCTCCGCAGCCATCCGCTTAAGAACCTGGTTCCTGGCTTTTTTGTTCATCTCCAGATTATTCAAAGGAGAGATCTTGGTGGGGTTTTTAATACACCCCACTAACGAGGCGCATTCGGAAACGGTCAGGTCTTGAGGCTCCTTGCCGAAATACCCCAGTGAGGCCGACCGGATACCGTAGAAGCCACTACCAAAGGGCACCCGGTTCAGGTAGAACTCGAGAATTTCGGATTTGCTGTAGCGCTTCTCGATCCGCTGAGCGAGGAAGGCTTCCACGGCCTTCCGTTCGATCCCACTCCAGCCTTGCTCGTCCGCTTCTTCTTTGAGGTGAAATGCATTCCGCGCCAACTGCTGGGTCAAGGTGCTCGCCCCCTGAGTCTGTCGACCAGCCTTGAAGTTGAGCCAAACAGCACGAAGCACACCTTGGCGATCGACCCCGTCGTGTTCAAAAAACCGCTGATCCTCACCGGACACCAGCGCGTTCACCATCGTCTGCGGCACATCCTTAATGCTGATGACATCTCGGTTTTCCACAAAGATCCGACCGAGCTCCCGACCTTTGCGATCGAGAATCAGACTGACCACCTCAACATCGTTGATCATGCTCAAGTCATACTCCGCCGCCTTGTCTTTGAACGGTTGGGTCTTAATCTGGAAAACAAAATACCCCACGCCCAGCAAGATGAGTCCGAGGATGAATAAATACATCAGCCATTTGAGCTTGAAGAATCGTCTCTTGCGGCCCTTTCTGCTGTTACCGCTTCGCGCTCCTCCTTGACTGGATCGAATTTTACCCATGATAGAATGTGACTTCGAGGGCACCGAATCAGCGGCTCGACCCTCGGGATTTCATAACTCATACTCTCAGAATAAGACAATGGCAACCCCCGCTTTCAGTGAAGAAGTTCCAGATACCGCCCCCTTGGCTGAGTCGCTGAGTCAGCAGATCATGACCCACGGACCAATGCGGTTTCGCGATTTCATGCTGGCGGCACTTTATGACTCCACTCGCGGTTACTATTCCCAACCCAGTCAGCGTGTGGGCAAGCAGGGCGACTTCATCACCAGCGTCAGCATCGGCCCTTGTTTCGGACTGATCCTCGCAAGGAGACTGGCGGATTATTGGTCGAAAATTGGCAAACCATCTGCCTTTCACATCATCGAACCAGGGGCTCACGATGGCGCGCTGTGTCACGATCTCTTGACGGAAGCTCGCAAGAACAGCCCCGACTTTTTTCAGGCTCTGCACTACCACCTGATCGAAACCTCACCCAGCCTTCGCACCCAGCATGCGGAGAAGCTCGCGGCCGACTTCGATGGCAAGTTTAGCTCGCGGTCCTCATTCTCGGAAATCCAAAACGTCACCGGCGCCATTCTTTCCAACGAACTGATTGACGCCTTTCCGGTCGACCTCATCCGTCGTCGCCACGATCAATGGCAGGAGCTGCGGGTGGATCACGGTGACGACGGCCTAAGCTTCATCGAAACCGCTATCGGCGATCCAGCCTTGGCGGACTTCTGCCACTCGCTCGACCAACGAGCCAGCTACCCGGACGGCTACCCGGACGGCTACCCGGACGGCTACACCACGGAATACAACCCCGGCCTCAGAGACTTCGCCGAAAGCGCGGGGAAAACGCTTGAGCGTGGGCTGCTGATCACCATCGATTACGGCCACCATGCGGACGACTACTATCATCCGGACCGCAGTAAGGGCACCCTGCAAACCTACCACCAGCATCAGAAATCCGACAACCCACTGGCCAGCCCCGGGGAGATTGACATCACCTGCCATGTGGATTTTTCCCGCTTGGAAAAGGAAGCCCGTCTCGCCGGATTTCACCTGCTCAACCTGAGCACCCAGGCGAGCTGGCTGACTCATCACGCCAAGTCGTGGCTATTGGAACTGGAACAAACACTGACTGCGGAGACGCCCCACCTTTTACGCCAGTTCCAGACCTTGACCCACCCGGCGATGCTGGGAACCCGCTTCATGGTCTTGGAAATGGAAAAGCCTGCTACTGACAGAGATCTATCATAAATGTCTCGCCTTCGCTTTGACAATCCCCCGTGCAGCCAGTAAATGCACGCCATGGCCAAGCAGCGCATTCTCGTTTCAGACCCTATTTCAGACATCGGTGTAGATCTTCTTCGCAACCACCCGGAGATCGAGGTGGACGTGAACACCGGCCTCAGCCCGGAGGAGTTGCTGAAAATCATTCCATCCTACCATGGCCTGATCATCCGCTCCCAGACAAAGGTCACTGCCGAGGTGCTGGCCGCCGCCACCGAGCTGAAAGCCGTCGGCCGTGCTGGTGTCGGCGTTGATAACGTCGATCGTGATGCGGCTACCAACCACGGTGTGATCGTGATGAACACCCCCACCGGGAACACCATCTCCACCGCCGAGCTAGCCTTCACCCTGATGCTCTCCGCAGCCCGCAACATCGGTCCCGCCCACGCGGGAGTGCTGGCTGGCGACTTCCCTGCTGCACGCAAGGCTTACAAAGGGATCGAAATCAACAACAAGCGGCTCGCCGTCATCGGCATGGGCCGCATCGGCGCAGAGTTCGCCAAGCGCGCCCAAGCATTTGGCATGACCGTCGTGGCCTACGACCCCTTCCTGACTCAAGCCCGCGCCGACCAACTCAAGGTCGAGCTCGCCGAGAGCCCTGACGCAGCCCTCACCGGCGCCGACGTGGTGACTCTGCACGTGCCAATGACCGATGACACCAAGCACATCATCAACGCCGATCGCCTCGCCCTGATGAACAAGGGAGCCTTGGTGGTCAACTGCGCTCGCGGTGGCCTCATCGATGAAGCCGCACTGAAAGCCGCCATCGAATCCGGCCACATCGCCGGCTGCGGACTGGACGTTTACGAAGACGAGCCACCATCAGCCGACCACCCGCTATTCAACCTGCCAAAACATGTCTCCTTCACGCCGCACCTCGGAGCATCTACCAATGAAGCTCAGGAAAACGTCGGTATCCAAGTGGCCGAGCAGCTGCGCGACTTCCTCACCACCGGGGAGATCCGCAATGCGATCAACATGCCATCGCTCGATGCCGCGGCACTCAGCGAAATCGGCGGCTACCTCGATCTCGCCACCTCACTCGGCAAGTTCCTCGCCAAACTCGGCCCAGCCAATCCGGACTCCATCCGCGTTTCCTACCACGGAGAACTTGCGGAAAAGGACACATCCCTGATTTCCCGCACTGTGCTCACCGGTTACCTTGAAGCCGCCCGTCCGGACGGCCAGGTCAACATCGTGAACTCACCGGCAGTCGCCCGCGACATGGGGCTGGAAACCGTCGAGTCCACCATCACCGCCCAGACCGAATACGCCGAACTCATCGTCGCCGAGCTGCGCAAGGATGGTAAGAAATTCCGCGTCGCCGGCACCATCATCGGTCAGTCGCCACGGATCGTGGAAATCGATCACCTGTTCGTCGATACCAACATCAAGGGGAACTTCCTCATCGTGCGCAATGACGATCGCCCAGGCATCGTTGGCCTTGTCGGTAGTGCCCTCGGCTCCGCCGGCTTGAACATTGCCAACCTCTCGCTGGCACGGAACAAGTCCGAAGGCAATGCCCTCAATGTCATCGAGCTCGACACCAGCCCAAGCGCTGAAATCGTCGCCAGCTTATCCGACGCACCGGGCGTCCTCTCGGTCACTGCAATTGAAATTTAACCGGATTTTCCCAGAAATAGGCTTTACACAGTATCCAATCTGGGTATTTTCCCCGCCCCGACCTGCATCCCAGCCCGAAAATCAGGGTTTAAAATCGGATGCGTCAACCGTTTTCCAACACCACCTCTACCATGAAAGTTCTTTCCTCACTTCTCTCCATGAAAAAGCGCCACACTGATTGCCAGGTGGTGAAGCGTAAAGGCACGCTCTACGTGATCTGCAAGAGCAACCCTAAGTTCAAAGCCCGTCAAGGTGCTACCAAGGGAACTCGCCTGAGCAAAAAAGGCGTGAAGTAATCCCGCAGTCACGGTTTCCGACCGTTACTCGTCATTACTTCCCCAATTGACTTAAATATTTTTCAAAAGCCTGCTCCGTTCGTTCGGTGCAGGTTTTTTTCTGTCTGCGACTCTAGCCTTCGTCGACAGCTCCCCGATCAAGCTCTGAGCCTGCGAATCAGGGACCACAGCAGCAGGAGCAAGACCACCAGCACGGAACCCGCCGCAGCGTAGAGCCACCACGGCAGCGGCACCGTCGCCACCATCACCAGCTCAATCGGCTTGGTTTTACTCTCGGCCAGCTTGTATCTCCACTTCAGCGTCTTGCCCTCGTTGAGCACCTCATGCGCATTGCTGTAATCCACGGCATGGGGGAAATGGATAGTGTAGCGGAACTCGGAGTCGCCGAGCAAGGAGACACCTCGTTTTCCCATGTATTGCTCCAACAGCGGTGCGAGGTCGACTTTCCTGTGAATATCTGCCTGAAGCCCCTCGCGCTCGATCACAAACTTGCCCACCAGAGCATGTAGCATCTTATCGGATTTACTCTCGCTCTCTCCTTCACCCGGATCATCGTGATCGTCTAACAAACCTTCCAAATCGACCACGTTATCCGTTTTCAGCTCAATAGTGATCACCTGCTTACCATTCACCTTCGCCACCGTGTTGGTGACCAACTCGAGATCTTTCTCATCCCCGATTTCTTTCGCAATGATCGCCTCCAACTCCGCCGCATCTTCATCTGAAAAAATCAACACCGGCACGGTGTAGACCGCTTTCAGTCGGGCCGAGCCATCCGAATGCAGAAAGATCTCCTCTTCACCATCAATGCAGGAGTTCAACAGGAGCAACGCAAAGGTGAGCAGGGTGAGAATGGCTTGTTTCATCTAACACGCAGCTTGCACAGGCAGGGGCCGATCTGCAACGTTGAAAACCCAACCTCTCAGCATTCCCCTTGCGTGCAAGGCCTAGCTGTGGCAGGGATTTGCGCGATGCAATCTTGGCACGACAAGCTCACTAACTTACTTTCTGGCGATGCCGTCAAGGCAGACGTCAACTGGATGCTACGCGTCTTGGTGGATCTTATCCTACTGGCCGCCGTTTTCGTGGTCGCCTACCTCGCATATCTGGTCATCCGCAAGGTGCTGATGCGCATCGTCACCAAGGTCTTGAAAAAGACCGCCAACTCCTGGGACGACGAGATCTTGAACAGTCGGCTATCCAGCTGGATCTCCATGTTGATCCCGGCAGCTATCATTCTCAGGGCAGCCCCTCTGGCGATCAATGCCCTGGACGAGGGATCGCTTCAGGTTTCCCACCTCATTGTCATCTCGGCACAGGTGTTCATCATTATCCTCTCCCTGCTGTCGTTCAACTCGGTGCTGAATATCATCGAGAGGATCTACCTCCGTTTCGAGGTTTCCAAGGAGCTGCCGATCAAGGGCTTCATCCAGGTCATCAAGATCATCCTGATCGTGGCGGCGATCATTTTCATCATCTCCAGCCTCATCGGCAAATCCCCCGTGCTGATCTTCTCCGGTCTCGGTGCCATGACCGCGGTGATGATGCTGATTTTCAAGGACTCCATCCTCGGCCTGGTCGCCGGCATCCAGCTCTCGGCCAACCGCATGGTCGCGCGGGGGGACTGGATCGAGATGAACAAGTTCGGCGCCGATGGCGAAGTGCTCGAGGTCGCCCTGACCACCGTCAAGGTGCGCAACTGGGATAAAACCATCACCACCATCCCCACCTACGCCCTGATCTCCGACAGCTTCAAAAACTGGCGCGGCATGAGCAACAGCGGGGTCCGCCGCATCAAACGCTCGGTCAACCTCGACATGTCGACCGTGACCCTGCTCGACGATGCGATGTTGGAAAAAATGCGCAACATCCGCCTGCTGCAACCCTATCTCGACCGGAAACAAAAAGAACTCGCCGAGTGGAACAGCGAGCATGCCAGCGATGACTTCACTAGCCCAGTCAACTCCCGCGCACTCACCAACCTCGGCACCTTCCGCGCCTACATGCTTGAGTATTTGAAAAAACACCCGAAGATCGCCCAGCGCCAAACCCTGCTCGTGCGCCAGCTTCAGCCGACCGCTCACGGCGTCCCCATCGAACTCTACACCTTCACCAATGACAACGCCTGGGCCCACTACGAAGACATCCAAAGCGACATCTTCGAGCACTTCCTCGCCGTCCTCCCCGAGTTCGGCCTGAGGGCTTTCCAGTCGCCGTCAGACGGCTCGATGTCGGCGTTGACTAGTTCACTGGTTGACTAGTTAATTGGTTCACATCCTAATACGCCATGCCTGATTCGATCAATAACCTAGAGGTTTACCGCGAAGCCATGACCATTGGTGAGACGGTCTGGTCGTTGGTTGCCCAGTGGGATCATTTTTCGAAAAATGCGGTAGGTCTACAGTTCGTGCGCTCTGCCGGCTCGATTGCAGCCAATATCTCCGAGGGCCATGGTCGCTATCACTACAAGGAGAACATCAAATTCTGCCATTATTCACGTGGTTCACTGACCGAAACCCAGACCTGGATCGAAAAGTCCGTCCACAGAAACCTGATCCCAAAAGAACAAGGTCGAGAGCTTTACCAACAACTCGAAATTCTCCACAAACGACTCAACGCCTACATCACATCGATCCGCAAGAGCGCAACCAATGACTAGTCAACCAATGCCCAGTCAATCAATCAACCACTCCATGAATCTCTACGACACCCTGACACGCAGTAACCGCGAGCTGAAACCCCTCGATGGCGAAACCTTCCGCTTCTACTGCTGCGGCCCCACCGTCTATGGCCCGGCCCACATCGGCAACTTCCGCACCTTCGTCATGCACGATGTTTTCCGTCGTGTCTTGGAAACAGGCGGCATGAAGACTCTGCATGTGAGAAACATCACCGATGTCGATGATAAAACCATCCGCGACTCCCAGGCCGCCGGTAAGACGCTGAAAGAGTTCACTGCCGGGTGGACCGAGAAATTCCACGCCGATTGCACCGCGCTCGGTTGCCAGCCACCACACATCGAACCCAGTGCCATCGAGCACATTCCCCAGCAGATCGCCATGATCGAGCAGCTGATCGAAAAAGGCCACGCCTACGCCTCCGAGGACGGCTCGGTTTACTTCAAGGTCTCCTCGTTTCCCGACTACGGAAAGCTCTCCCACCTCGATACCCGCGAGCTCGATCTCGGAAAAACTCAGAACCAGCGCGCCGATGCCGATGAGTATGAGAAAGACTCCATCGCCGACTTCGTGCTGTGGAAATCGAGAAAAGAGGAAGACGGCGAGAACTACTGGAGCTCCCCATGGGGCGAAGGCCGACCCGGCTGGCACCTCGAGTGCTCTGCCATGATCAAGGAATACCTCGGCGAAAGCTTCGACCTCCACTCCGGTGGTGTCGACCTCGTCTTCCCACACCACGAAAACGAAATCGCCCAGAGCCAATGCTCCTGCGGTGGCGACTTCGCAGCCCACTGGTTCCACATCACCCACCTGATGGTCGATGGCGGTAAGATGTCGAAGTCGTTAGGCAATCTCTACACCATTGATGACCTCGAAGCCAAAGGCCACACCGCCATGGAAGTGCGCTACGTCCTCATCTCCGGCCACTACCGCAAACAGCTGAACTTTACCCTGGACTCACTGCACGCCGCGAAGGAAGCGCTCGCCAAACTCGCCAAAGGCCGCGAGGTGTTAAGTTCCAATTCCCAAGACTCAGATGCCAAACTGAGCTCGGATGACTTCAAGGAATTCCAGCCGGCTTGGGACGCGCTCAACCGCGATCTCAACACCCCGGCCGCGCTTGGTCACCTCTTCTCCGGTCTCAAAGCCGCCCAGAAATTGGAAGGTGAAGAAGCCGCCGCCAACCTGGCCGCCTTCGACGCCATCCTCAGAGCCCTCGGCCTCGAGCTCCCGGTAGCCAACGATGAAAGCAGCGACATCCCCGCCGAAGTCAAAGACCTCGCCGATCAACGCCTGGCCGCCAAGCAAAACAAAGACTGGGCCGCCTCCGATCAGCTCCGCGATGAAATCACCGCCCTCGGCTGGACCATCAAAGACAGCCCCGACGGCTACGAGCTGACACCATCCTAGCACAGCCCTTGCCAGCGCAGGGACGGAAGCGCCAGCTTGACAAATCCAATGATGTAATACATTGTTACAACATGATCAAGACCATCACAAAAATTGGCAACTCGCGTGGCATCATCCTCGATGCCGCTCTGCTCGAGCTCGCCAATCTCAAGGAAGGCGACAAGGTCAACATCACCGTGCACAGAGGTGGCACGATTTCGATGACTCCTGAAGTCGCCACAGTCGATCCTGATCGAGCCAAACAGCTCGCCACAGACATCATCGCCAAAAACGACAAACTTTTCGACCGTCTGTCCAAATAGATGATCAAGCATCTCACCTTGGAGTCCGTGCTCGCTATTCACGATGCCGTGCTTTCCGCCCACGGTGGCATGCCGGGCTTGAGAGAAGAGTCATTGCTCGAAAGTGCCATTGCTGCCCCACAAGCGACCTTCGGAGGCGAGCCGATCATGAGTGATATCATCGAAATTGGTGCCGCCTATCTTTACTACCTCTGTAAAAATCACCCCTTCCTCGATGGCAACAAACGCACCGCTCTCGCATCCTGCCTCGTCGTTTTAAGCGAAAATGGACAGCTGCCCTCCATGGAGCTTGATATCGACGACTGGGAACAGCTCGTGCTCGACGTCGCTTCATCCTCAATCAATCGCCAGACGACCACTGTCCGTCTCCAAAGTATTCTTACCTAATCCACCATTCCCATGATCCGCCCACGCCGCAACCGCAAGTCACCCGCCGTCCGAGCCCTCGTTCGCGAGAATTCCATCTCGGCCTCCGATTTCATCTATCCCCTCTTTGTGCACGATAAAGACGTCGATGAAGCCATCGACTCCATGCCCGGCTGCACCCGCTGGTCGATCGATGGATTGGTCAAGGAAGCAGGTGAAGCCTACGCGCTCGGAGTCCCGGCCGTGGTGCTCTTTCCCGCCATCGCGGAAAACCTCAAGACACCCCAGGCCGAGGAAAGCCACAACGATGACGGCCTCGTCCCCCGCACCATCAAAGCGCTGAAAGCCGCCTACCCTGGTCTCTGCGTCATCACCGACGTCGCGCTCGATCCCTATAACTCCGACGGCCACGACGGTATCGTTGTCAAAAATGGCGACGATCTGGAAATCCTCAATGACGAAACGGTCGAGGTCCTCTGTCAGCAAGCCCTCAGCCACGCCCGCGCCGGTGCCGATATGGTATCGCCCAGCGACATGATGGACGGTCGTGTGGAAGCCATCCGTGAAACCCTCGACCTCGAAGGCTTCCAAAATGTCTCCATCATGGCCTACACCGCCAAATACGCCTCCGCCTTCTACGGTCCGTTCCGTGGTGCGCTCGAATCCGCACCCAAGGCTGGCGACAAAAAAACCTACCAGATGGACCCCGCCAACTCCCGCGAGGCGATCCGCGAGACCCTGTTAGACGAAGAAGAAGGCGCCGACATCCTGATGGTCAAACCCGCCGGCCCCTACCTCGACATCATCGCCAAGATGCGCGAAACCACCACCCTGCCGGTAGCCGCCTACCAAGTCAGCGGCGAATACCTGATGATCAAATCCGCCAGCCAAGACGGCTGGCTCGATGAAAAAGCCATCGTGTTAGAGTCCCTAACAGGCATCAAACGCGCCGGAGCCGACCTCATCCTTACCTACTTCGCCAAAGATGCGGCAAGCTGGCTGAAGTAGGACAAGTTTGCAACTTGTCGGCAACCCAAGGAATAGTCATCCCAAGCAGCAGTCATCACAAAGCCAGCCGACAACTTAAAAAGTCGTCCTACCTCCCCCCAATGTGAAAGACTACGATCCTGGTGAAGAAACGGAAACATCAAGGAGAAAGCTCCCCCACTGGCAACAGCCCGGCTGCTCCTACTTCATCACCTTCCGCCTTCACGATTCCATCCCCAAAGGAAAATTCGACGAATGGAACGAGGAGCGACTTCGTTGGTTAAGAAGTCGCAAGTTAGATAGCAACCTCCCCCTCGACCAAATTCTGGAACAGCTCACCCCTGAGCAAAAAAAAACCTATTACGCGACCTTCTGGAAAGGCTACCATTCCATGCTGGACGCCTGTTACGGATCTTGCCCATTACGCGATCCCGTCAACGCACAAATAGTAGCCGATGCCCTCGTGTTCTTCCACGAAGAACGCTATCAGCTCGGTGATTTTATCATCATGCCTAACCATGTGCATGTATTAGTGACACCATTCCAGAATTGGCCCATCAAAGACCTACTGCATTCATGGAAACGCCATACCGCCAGAGAGATTAATCAACGCATGGGACTCTTCGGCCAGCTCTGGCAGCACGAATCCTACGACCATATCGTGCGTAATGAAGCGCAGCTGAAGCGAATCGAAGCATACATTCGGAATAATCCCAAAAACCTAAGACAAGGCGAGTATCTCTACCAAAGTAGGACAACTTTGTAAGTTGTCGGCAAGCCTAGTGAACTAGCCGTGCTTGGGATGATGATTCCCAAGTTTGCCGACAAGTTGCAAACTTGTCCTACTTTCCATCCACCAGCGTCTTCCAGACACTGAAATCTTTCTCCAGGATCACGAGGTCTGCGCAGTAGCCGGGTTCGATCTTTCCGATGTCATCGAGGCCTAACGACTGGGCTTGGTTCCAAGACGTGGCTTTGACAATCTGGTGCAGCGGCAGGTCGGTGAGTTCGGCGATCAGTTTCACGCCGTCGTTGTAGAGCAGGATACTTCCAGCGAGGGCGCCGCCTTCTTTCAGTCGGGCTTGACCATCGTCCACGATCACATCCAGTCCTCCAAGCTGCACCTCACCTTTTCCAATCCATGAGCCGGCCATCGAGTCGGTGATCATGATCAGTTGTTCGATGGGTTTCAGGGAGAAAACCAGCTTGAGAAAATCAGGGGCGAGGTGGATGCCATCGCAGATCAACTCCATCTTCAAATCCGGGTCTAACAATCCAGCACCGACCACACCGATCTCGCGGTGATGAAGTCCGGTCATGGCATTGCCATAGTGGGTAAGGTGCGTGAGTCCGGCCTCCTTGGCATCCATCACCTGCTGGTAAGTGGATGACGTGTGGGCGGCGGAAGCACTGATCCCCGCGGCCTTGGCCTGACGGATACATTCACAGGCGCCGGGAACATCCGGCGCAATCGAAAACACCTTCGCGGGAGCCAGCTCGTGCAGTCGCTTCAGCTCTTCCCAGTTCGGTTCGCGGACAAATTGTGGGTTTTGCGCGCCGGCATTGGCTTGATTGATAAAGGGTCCTTCGACGTGCATGCCGGGAGTTTTTGCAAACTCCTGGTTTTCCATATACTCCACCACCTTGCCGGCGATCTCTTCCAACAAATCCTGAGACTGGGTGAGCGTGGTCGGCAACCAGGTGGTGACTCCCTCGCCGAGTTTCTTCTTGGCAATGTGACGGATGCTTTCGAGGTCGTTGTCGCAGACATCCTTGTAGTCGGCGCCGTGCGCGTGGATATCGACAAAGCCGGGCATGACATAACGTCCGCCAGCATCGATCACAGTGTCCGCCTCAGGCAGGGGCTCGCCAGGCTGGTGGACCCAAGCAATTTTTCCGTCGGTAATTTCAACAGCAGCGCCCTCAATTTCTACATCGGGCGATACCACATGCGCGTTGGTAATCAGAGTTTTCATCGTTCTCTTGTTTTTCACAGATACGCCTCAAAAGGCTCAATCTTTATCAAGAAGCATCGTCCTTGATTTCCAGAAATAGGAAACACCCGAGATCACGGTCAAGGCGACGGCGGGCCACAGCGAGAGTGGGAACAGCCAGTGATCTTTATCGGATAAATACTGCAAAAATGTCACCACAGCGTTGTCGCTGACAATGGTTTCAAAAGTGAGATACACCAGCGCGGTGATGATGAAGGTGAGCTGGAACGTAGTCTTCCACTTGCCGAGTCCATCCGCTGCGATGACGGTTCCCTTTTCCACCGCAATCTGGCGAATGCCGGTGACCAGAAACTCGCGACAAATGATCAGTGCCGTCACCCACACCGGGCAAAGGCCTTTGGCGGAGAGGTAAACAAAGCCGGAACACACCAGAATCTTATCGGCCAGTGGATCGAGCAGTTTTCCCAAGGAGGTGACCAGGTTCAGCTTGCGTGCGAGGTAACCATCCAGCCAATCGGAAATCGCTCCCAACACAAAGGCGGCCAAGGCAATGGCATAGCCGGTCACCCCTTCGGAAGATGCCGCCGCGCAAAAAACTGCGGTGAGAACCAGGCGGAACATGGTGATCGTATTGGGTAAATTCATAAACTGCGGCGACATTTCTAAACAATCCCACAAGGGTCGCAAGCCTTCATCTGGCACAATTCCAGTTTCCCCGTTGACATTTTCGCCATTAAATCAGTAAATGTTCTCATGAACAGCAAGACAAGCCCCTCCAGCGTGCTCCGTGAGATTTACGGTTTCAGCGAGTTTCGCCCGCATCAGGAGAAACTCGTCCGCGCCTTGCTTGAGGGCAAGGATGCCTTCGGTGTCATGCCCACCGGTGGTGGTAAGTCGCTCTGTTATCAACTTCCGGCGAAAATGTTAGCCGGCACGGCGGTGGTCATCAGCCCGCTGATCGCCCTGATGAAAGATCAGGTGGATGCGGCAAACGCCAATGGCATCGACGCGGCCTTTTTAAATAGCACCCTGTCTCAGCAGGAAGCCACCGAGGTCATGAGCCGGTATCGTGCTGGAACACTGGATATGCTCTATCTCGCACCGGAACGACTGGCACTGCCGGGCTTTGCCGACTCCCTGCGGCAGAACCAACAGCAGGCGCCGAGCTTTTTTGCCATCGACGAGGCTCACTGCATCTCCGAGTGGGGTCATGATTTCAGACCGGACTACCTCTTTCTCAGCCAGCTTCGCAAACTGTTTCCCAACACCCCGGTGGGGGCGTTCACCGCGACCGCGACGGAAAAAGTGGCCGCCGATATCGAACAGCGCCTGAGCCTTGGCGAGGCGGTTAAGGTGCGGGCGTCATTCGATCGGAAGAACCTCTTTTATGAAGTGCGGAGCAAGAAGGATTGGGAACGGCAGATGGTCGATTTCGTCAAAACGCGCAGTGGCCAAAGTGGTATCGTCTACCGCACATCGCGCAAAAGCGTGGAAGCCACCGCGGACCTACTCAAAGCCAATGGCATCAATGCCGCCGCCTACCATGCCGGCATGGAGGCGGAGCAGCGCAGTTGCATCCAGGACGCATTCATCCGCGACGATATCGATGTCATGGTGGCCACCGTCGCCTTTGGCATGGGCGTGGATAAGGCCGACGTGCGCTACGTCATCCACGGTGACCTGCCCAAGAACATCGAGAGCTACTACCAGGAAACCGGCCGGGCCGGTCGCGACGGCGACGACTCCCACTGCCTGCTGCTTTACTCTCCGGGCGATTCGATGAAAATCCGCCGCTTCTTCGATGACATCAGCGACGAGGCTGAACGACAGCGATCGGCGGATCTCTTGCAGGCGATGGAACGCTTCGCCTCGGTGCCGGGCTGCCGTCGGGTGCGATTGTTAGAATACTTCAACGAACCGTATCAGGAGGAATCCTGTGGTGGCTGTGATTTCTGCAAGGGGGAATTTATCCAGGTGGATGCCTCACGCCCAGCCCAGATGCTACTCTCTGCGGTGATGCGCACCGGTGGAAAATTCGGTGCCGTGCATGTCTGTGATATTGTCGCCGGAGCCAGCACCGCGAAGATCAAACAATTTGAACACGATCAGTTGCCGACCTATGGCGTGGGGAGAGATCGGCCAAAGTCCTACTGGCGCTCTGTGTTAGACGCGCTGATCGCGGGCGGTCAGCTCCAGCTCTCCACAGCGCAGTTCCCCGTGCCACAGCTCACCGAGGCGGGCGCTGAGGTGCTGTATGGACGGGAAAAGTTCAGCATGAGCGAGGACACTCGGGTGGAGCCGGAAAAAGTAAGCCGTGGCCGTGCCCAAGGAGGCGAGCCCATGCCCTGTCACGAAGGCTTGTTCCAACATCTGCGCAGCCTGCGTAAGGAAGTGGCAGACGCCACCAAGGTGCCACCTTACGTCGTCTTCTCAGACCGCTCCCTCCGCGCCATCTCCGCCGCCATGCCAGAGAACGAGGATGAGTTGCTCCTGCTGCATGGGATTGGTCAGAATAAATGCGAGAAATATGGTGCCGATTTCCTCTCCGCCATCGCCGACTACCTCCAGCAGCACCCCGATGCGGTGAACGAGAAACAAACCCTGCCAGATGCTCCTGCCGTCCAACCGTCATCAATCAAACGCGGCCCGTCAGCCACCACAATGGTGACCCTCGCTCTGGTAAAAAAAGGGCACAGCCTCGATGAAATTGCGGCGCAGCGCGACCTTGCGAGATCAACCATCGAAAGCCACATCGCCAAGCTGCTAGAGACCGGTGAGGAGCTCAACGTCCGAGCCTTCGTCAGTGATGAACAAATCGCACTGTGCCAGGAGCTCTTTGCAGAGCACGGAGCAAGCGCACTGGCTCCCGTGGTAGAGGCTGCAGGTGAAAAACTCGGTTACGGCGAAGCCAAGATCATCCGCGCCCTGCTCCAGCGCGAAGAAGCCATGTCGACGAGCTAAGGGAAAATCCCCGCAGCGGCTCAGAGTGCATCGACTCTATCAGATGAACTTTTCCAGGCTACTGCCAGCAGATCTAACTACACTTAAACCAATTTATCTAACATACCCTGCAATTTCTTCCCACGGCGAGGATTGGTTTGGCGGATAAATTCAACGCGACCTTCGAGGTGTTGAAGAAAGCTCGGGTGATCATTTTTATTTTCCGCATCCAGTCCGTTTTGACCACAGCGGTGTAGGATCGCTCGTAAGCGGTCGTATTCCCCACGAGCCACGTTGTGTTTTTCATTCAGCACCAGGCCAGCCAGACGCTGGCGTTGGGAGTGATGCATCACGCTGGTTTTCGTCTTATGCAGCTGCAAACCCTCTTCCCTAACAATTTGGTCAACTAGATTAAGAAATGCCTCAACTTGAGGCCGACGCACTGAATCGTTTGTGCTGAATGCGAAATCATCCGCGTAGCGCGTGTAGTCCATGTGCATTTTCTGAGCCAGTCCGTGCAGACGAAGATCCAAGCGATACAGTAAGCGGTCGGCAAGAGCTGGCGATGTTGGCGCGCCCTGTGGCAGGTGGGACACCGTGTAGCGATCGCGCTGAGCAACGCCGCTGGGAACATCGGCAAGCCTGAGCCGGTTCGTGCAACAACCAGCTAACTGGACTGACACCAGCGGCGGATAACCGAGCAGATGGAACAAGGCGCGCACACGTGATCGTTCGATACTTAGAAAGTAATCTTTGAGATCCATTTTGATCAACATCTTGCGCCCAATGTGAGGCTGAACGTAGCTGAGAATGGACCGATTCTTCTGAAACCCGTGCGAGCATGGATGGGGTGGAAGATGATCGAGGATACCATGGAGAATATAACGTTGGACCTGTTTCATCTGCCACTTTGGCTTTTCTAACACTCGAAACCCACCTGATTTTTTAACCACCGTTTGCACGGTGTAATGGGACAACTTCGTGTCAGCCGGCACGCTGTTATAATCACCTGCGAACCATTCCATTTGGGAAACAGGCAAGTCTAACCAGTGGGCAAGATCTCCGGATGTGGTGATGCTCGGTATTTTCCAATCAGCCGCCACCCGCATATCCGGAGCCATTTCAGCTGGTAGAATTTGGCCACTCAGCTGCAGTTCTCCACGGCGCTGTTTCTTCTGGTATCTCCGATCGCTCTCAAGCCATTCGGCCAACATCCTAACAGATGGCCGACTACCACTACCGAAATGCCGGATCACACGCCCGGCGAGTTTGCGCGAAAACTTGGGAGCGCCCACAGCCATCACCAAACGTTCCTCGAAAGCGGCTTGCTCAAATGCGCCACTCAGCAGAATTGTCGCTAGTTCATCGCTGCTCATGAGAAAAACAAAAACCTGCACTGGAGCCAACCTATCCATTACGGCCAAGGGATTCTCCCATGGCAGTGGGACGAGCCCTTGGCTGCGCCGTGTCTCAGCTTTCCTGTGCCCCGGGGTTACCCCGGAGAGGCGGAATATTACATCGGAGATGTCACATTCCACCAATCTTGGCTCCAGTGAGGTCTTATGGTTGTCCTTTTTAGCCCACAAACGCGCAATCTCTAGCCTAATCTGTCGCAAGTTCGCATTGCTTCGCGTCGTCGCCCGTGGATAATGCGCGCTCAACCAACTCAATATTTATGGAAAAATCTGACTTTGGCCTGATTGGCCTCGCTGTCATGGGACAAAACCTTGTCCTCAACGTCGAAAGCCGCGGCTTTCAAGTGTCTGTCTACAACCGCACCACATCCACGATGGAGGAATTCATCGCGGAGAACCCCGATAAGAAACTCGTCGGCTGCGAAACACTCGAAGAATTCGTCAACAGCCTCGCCAGCCCACGCAAGATCCAGATCATGGTGAAGGCCGGAGCTCCTGTCGATGCGGTGATCGAGTCACTCATCCCACTACTCGACGAAGGTGACATCATCATCGATGGTGGCAACTCGCTCTACACGGATACCGAGCGTCGCGACAAATACTGCGCGGAAGCCGGAATGCGTTTCATCGGCGCCGGCGTGTCCGGTGGTGAAGAAGGTGCTCTCAAAGGCCCATCCATCATGCCCGGCGGACCTGAGTCCACCTGGGAAGTGATGAAGCCCATCTTCGAATCCATCTCTGCGAAAGTCGACGGCGAACCATGCGTGGTTCACATCGGCGAAGGTGGTGCAGGCCACTTCGTCAAGATGGTGCACAACGGCATCGAATACGGTGACATGCAGCTGATCTGCGAAGCTTACAACATCTTCAAAGCCGCCGGCTTCTCCAACGAGGAACTGGCTGATATCTTCGCTGACTGGAACGAGGGCGACCTCGAGTCCTTCCTGATCGAAATCACCGCCAACATCTTCAAACAAAAAGACCCTGAGACCGGCAAAGACATCGTCGACCTCATCGTCGACAAAGCGGGCCAAAAAGGCACCGGCCGTTGGACTGTCATGGGCTCCGTGGAGCAAGCCGTTCCCTTCTCCACCATCGCTGGTTCAGTCGAAGCCCGTATTCTCTCCTCCATGCGCGACCAGCGCAAGGTGGCATCCGGCATCCTCGAAGGACCTAGCAACTGGGACTTCAACCTCGAAATGAGCAAGGAAGACCTGGTGAAGAAAGTGCGCAACGCGCTCTACGCTTCCAAGATCGTTTCCTACGCTCAGGGGCTCGACCTCATTTCCAAAGTCGGCGCCGACAAAGGTTGGGACCTCAACCTTGGTGAGATCGCTAAGATCTGGCGTGGTGGCTGCATCATCCGTGCACGTTTCCTCAACCGCATCACCGAGGCCTACACTGCCGACACTCCTCCAACCAACCTGATGCTCGCCCCATTCTTCACCGAGATCCTCAACCAAGGTCAGAGCGACTGGCGTGAAGTAGTGGCCCTGGCCGCCACCAACGGCATCCCTGTTCCATCCTTCGGTGGATCACTGGCATACTACGATGCCTACCGTGCCGAGCGCCTGCCAGCCAACCTGCTGCAAGCCCAGCGTGACTTCTTCGGAGCACACACCTACGAGCGCACCGACAAGCCAGAAGGCGAGTTCTTCCACACCGAAGACTGGCCTGAGCTGATCGGTTAATTCCGAAAAGGAACCTTCTAACAAATGGCGAAGTGGTTAGTCCGCTTCGCCATTTTTTTGTGTGCCCTGTCATGCTCTTCCCCGTTGGAAAAAATGCAGGTTAGACGAGATGGGTCATCGCCAGATTGGCGAGGCTGAGTACGAGGAAGAAGCCGCTCATATCGGTGCAGGTGGTCAGGATGGGTCCCGATGCCAGAGCGGGATCCACTTTAAATCGCTTCAGCAACAAGGGCACCAAACCTCCCACGGTCACGGAGAAGATGGTGTTCAGCATCAAGGCTCCGCCAATGACCAGACCGAGAAAGACGCTGCCTTTCCAGACCGCAGCGATCGCTCCCAGTACAAAACCTAACACCATTCCATTATTCATGCCCAACCAGACCTCCTTCAGGAAAACTCGGAGGTAATCGCGAGGTTGGATGATCCCCAGTGTGAGCTCCCGGATCGTCACCGCTCCCGCCTGGTTCCCCGAGCAACCGCTCATATCCGACACCATGGGAAGGAAAACAGCCAAGGCAATCACCGACTGCAGCGTGTCCTCATAGCTGGCAATGATACTGGCAGCTAACAGGTTCAAAAGAATGTTCGGCCCCAACCATGCCAAACGCCTGCTGCAGCGTTCGATCAATGGCATACTCCGCAGCTCCTCCCCGCCGACGATCCCCCGGGACTTCAAGTAATCG
This sequence comes from Oceaniferula flava, assembly GCF_016811075.1. NCBI lineage: Bacteria > Pseudomonadati > Verrucomicrobiota > Verrucomicrobiia > Verrucomicrobiales > Verrucomicrobiaceae > Oceaniferula > Oceaniferula flava. The sequence goes on along the minus strand of NZ_JAFBGL010000010.1, from coordinate 47,913 downwards.
TCTGTCTGCGTTTCGGACAAAGCTTCGTTCACTGCCGCCCGAGAAACGATACCTTTCAGTCGACCATTTTCATCCACCACGGGGAATGCCAGGTAATTTCTGTTTTCAAACAAATCCTGAAGTTCCTCCAGCTCAGTATCCACCCGAGTGCATACTGGCGACGGGATCATCAGCTCACTGATACACAGGTCTCTGCGTCCGAGCACCAAGTTTCTCAAAGCCAGCACCCCGGTGAGCTGCATGCTGTGATCGGTGACATAAAAATACTGCACCTCATCATCGGAATAGTTCCCTGCATTATTTCCCAGTTCCGCCAGCACATCCGCCACGGTGGCATCCTGGGGAAAGGACACCACTTGGTCCGACATCAGACCGCCGGCACTATCTCTAGCATAACCAGCACGCTCACGAAGGTCCATGGACTCATCGGCGTCATCGATCTCCGAGAGAATCGCCTCCGAACTGCGATCATTCAGTTCGCGGAGTAAATCACCACTGACATCCGCCGGCAGTTCCTCTAGCACGTCTGCCGCCAGGTCGGCCTGCATCTCTTCCAACATCTCGACTGCCTGAGGCTCAGCGAGGTTCTCGATGAGATCCGCGGTCTCGTCCACGGGGAGCAGTCGGCATAGCCGTTCGCGTCGATCCAGGTTCAACTGGCTAACAATCCGGCGCTGATCATCGACGGTCGCAGACGCCAGAATATCGTGAGCCGCCCCGGCATCACTAGCTTCGATCGCTTCGACCAATCGTTTCCAACGTGCAGGCAGATCGGTTTCCTTGGGGAGTGGTGCTTCGGTCATAGTTCGGGTTCTTTGCCCCAAACTTACACAGAAGCCTGTGCCGCACAAAGCCAGCACTTCAAAATTTGGGACTATTGACGGTAGTGCACCACGATACCGCTGCCACCGCTGTGAGGTCCCAAAAAGCGCTCACGCCACACCGTTTCAGGAAACCTGAAGTTGCGCCGGCGAGATTTGATTTTGCGCACAATGAAAACGATCACAATGAGGCTGAGGATCAGACCGATGCCGGCGGCCACGGCGAGCAGTTTCATCAGCTTGCGTTTGTGAAGGTAGGCATCGGTAAGTTCGCCGCGTTTCTCGATTTGCTTTTCCGCCGACCGTTGATGGGTGGCTAACAGGAAGCGGAGCTCGTTCGGACATTCCCGGCATGCTGTGAAAAGGATCTCTTTCTCCCCGCTTTCACGTCGGGAGCGACGAACCGCTTGGGCGATTGCCAGATCGATCGATGGTTGCGGCACCTCAATGCCCCCCGCCTCGGCCAACACTCCCGCATCCGAATCGCGCTGATAGAAAACCACACACCACATCGGCGCACGTGACCACTTTTCCCCCAATGCACGGGCGTAAGCCTTTGCGCCCATCGCTGGTGCACGATCGACGACAACCAGATAAACATCCACCTGCTGCTCAATAAAACGCCGACCGAGATCGCGCTGCAACGCCTCCCGTTCATCGACACTGAGTAAACGGCTGTCGTCTAAAATATGATCCATCGGTCGCGATGGCAGCTCTTTGGCGGCGGCTGGACCTTGTGCCATCACCGAGACGCAAGCGAACAGCATCAACAAAGCCCCCAGACAGACGAAAAGTCGCTGGCTTAGCTGTCGCGATGCACTCGGTTTCATAACTTACTTGATCTTGATGATATTGCGGACCTTCTGTGATTCTTTGCTGAGCAATGATTCCACTCCCTGCACATAGCCTAACAAAGCTTCGCGATAATCTTCGTTGTTGAGTTGGGGGGAGATATCCGTCAGTAATTTTTCCCAACCACTATCCTCCATGAAGGCCTCGATGGCATAGCCGGGGGTCACCGATGCGATACCGCGCTCGACATCGACAATCAGGAGGATGCTCCACGCGCGGTCGATCTCGGTCTGTCCCTCTTGCAGGATGCAGGCATTCATCATCCAGAAGCCAAACTCTGGCAGCTTCACTTCTTCGCCCAGGCGCACCATGCAGAAATACAGTTTCACCTGGGGAAACATGGCCGAGACCCGGTCGCTGGCTGCGATCACCGCACTGCGCGTTTGGTCATCCGTCACACCGGCGTGATCCATCAGACACTCCAGCACAGGTGGCGTGTAGTTAAACTGCCGCACAGTGCTGTGTGCATCAAACCCACAATGGGGGCATTGCTCGGCCCGCTCCTTGAAACGTTTCAAGCAGGAAGGACAAACGATCGTTGCCCGGCAGAAAATCCGGGCAGGATAGCGCTTGGTTTTCTGCTTTGTTCCCTCGGACACGTTGGATCAATGGTAGCGGTGGTCAATCTGATCGAGCTAAGCCGTCCGGGTTACGACTTCGGCTCAGCTGTGTCGTCGTCCGGTTTTGCAGGTTCAGCCGGAGCTTCTGGCTGTTCCGATTTCTCCGGAGCGACATCAGCGTTTTCGATCGCTTTGGTCAGCTCTTTCGGTGGCTCGTTTGCCTTCGGGCTTTTCTTTGCCGGCTTTTCTTGCGGGGATTTTTGGGCGGCTTTCTTCGCCGATTTTTTACCCGCCGGCTTGTCCAGCTCTTTGGCCGCGTGCAAGGTGCCATCGGCGAACAACAGAACAAAGCCCTCGTTGATCAGCCAGTGCAGATCGTGATACCACTGGTGGCGCGTTTCATCATCGATATCTTCGGGGAGAATGCTCTTCCACATGGCATCGATATTGCCGCCTGGGGTGTCGGTGACCCACTTGAACATAACAGTGGGGCGATCGGCCATGACCAGATCCTTGGAGACCTGTTTGGGCCGTGACGGGCCACAGTGCAGGCGTTTTTTCCATTTGAAAACGGCCAAGTGTCTGCCGCTCATTTGGCGACAGAGGATGGAAGCCAGTTCACCTGGGTAGCGACGGGCTTCGGTGACGGTATTCTTCTGCAGGGCGAGCAAGCCGGGGCTGATCAGCTTCGCGGAAATGTTCCCCGAAGCGGACATGATCTTGCCCGTTTCGTATTCTTTCTCAAAGCCATGCGCGAGGAAATGCGCTTCCACATCGCGGCGGCTGTCGAGGATGGCCACCGTTTCTTCCACGGCTGGTGTTGGGGTTTCTGCAGTTTCAGCGGGAGTTTCGCTCTCGCTGCTTTCGCCGGTAGGTTCCTCGGCGGCAGGAGCTTCTTCGGGGGGAGTCGACTCAGCTTGGGCAGTGTCCTCTGCGGCACCTTTTGTTACAGCTGCCGCTTCTGTCGGTTCTGCCTTCGGACGCCAGCGCAGTTGTTTGGTCATGCTATCCAACCATTCCTGCACCGCCTCTTCACCGTGCTCGATGACGATGCGTTGTTTGTATTTCTCAAGGGACATATTCGAGAATTTCTCCCGATGCAGGTCCATGATGTTCTGCTGATAGGCGTGGTGGTTGGGTGGGCCGATCAGGGTGCGACTGATGCCACAGCGGGCAACCGATTGAAAATTCCCTGACGGTGGTTCAACTTCGGAGACTTCTTCCTCATAGTATTTGGCAAGTCCACCTTGGTTCCAAAAATGATCGAGACACTCTTTCTGATAGAGCCAAACCGAATGATCACTGCGGCTGCGGTAAAGGGGCTCTTTTTCGCTTTCGAAAATAACGTTGTAGCGTTCGTTGCCACCTAACACCAACCAGGCCAGATCGAAGACCGAGTGGGTTCTTCCGGTAGCGGAAATTTGTTTGGCCATGGCGTCGAGACCATCCTCGATGGGCATGATCCGAGCTTTGATGCCGTCCGGAGCCTGCACTTGGGGTGGACGTTGGCGTCTTTCGCGCCCTTGTCCGCCGCCACCACGTGCGTCACGTCTGCGGTCACCGCCGCGTTGCTGGCGATCATCGCGTTTCCCACGAGGTTCACGGCGTCCGCCGCCTTTGCGGTCGTCACCACTGCGCCCCCCTTCTTTACGACCACCGCCTTTGGACCGCTGTCCCTTGTCAGCCGAATCGTAACGACGTGGTTGTTGCTCTTTCTTCGCCCATGCGGGACCGAAGTTCAGAGCAGTGAGATCTGGCAAGGCTTGTTCTTTTTTAGCAGGTTTCTTGCTCCCGGTGTCTGCGGGCTTTTTGGGTTCTGCGTCTGGGGCTGATTCGTTGTCACTCATGGGCGTAGCTACTGTGGCATGATCCGTCATCTAACGGAAGCATTCAAATACACCAGATCGATGGTTTTTTCCACTGCATTTTCATGCACAGCCAGCACCTCTGTGGCCGATCCGGTAAGTCTTTCTCTGGCGGCGGAATCGTTGAGCAAGGATTTCACTTCAGCGGCCAAGGTATCCGCTGAGCCTAACACCTTCACCCCCTGACTCTCACGCAGCATCGAGATCAAAGGTTCAAAGTTACCCATGTGGGGCCCACAAATCACCGGCACCTGGGCAATAATCGCCTCGGCTGGGTTCTGCCCACCCTCACCGAGCCAGCTTTTTCCAATCACCACGATGTCGGCGTGGGCCGTCCAATCGCGAAGCTCGCCTGTGGTATCGGCCACTAAGCAGGCTTTGTGGGGTCGGTTAGGCCGATGATAATCACTGCGCAGGATTACCTCGTAGCCAATGGATTTGAGATCGGCGGCAACGGCGGCGCGGCGTTCGGCGTGCCGAGGCACCACCAAGAACAAAGCGTCTGGCTGAGCCTCCATGACGGCCTGACCAATCAATTTCTCCTCACCCGCATGGGTGCTGGCGGCGAGAACCACGGGTCGACCGGGGCCAAAGTCATCGAGCATTTGCTGGAATTCAGACCGACGCCGTGGAGCTTTGCCTCCCGAGGGGTCGAACTTGATGCTACCGGTGACATGCAATTTGTCCGGATCGATTCCGAGTTGAGCAAAGCGTTTGGCATCTCCCTCATTCTGCACAGCAAAGGTATCGATCATCGCGAAGAGCGGACGAACAAGGCCTGAGACTTTGTGAAAACGTGCCTCGGATCGCTTCGACAAGCGGGCATTCACCATGGCCACGGGGATGCCAGCGAGCCTGGCGGTGTTGAGTAAATTCGGCCAAGCCTCGGCCTCGATCAACACGATTTGGCGAGGCGAGAAACGGCGGAATACCGAGCGCAGAATGAAACCAAAGTCCAGCGGGCTGTAGATCACTCGGACGCGGTCGGGTGCTTTTTCCTTGGCCACCGCCAAGCCGGTGGAAGTGGTCGCAGCCAGTAGCAGCTTATCGTCGGGATGCCTGGCCAGCCACGACTCGATCAACTTCACCGCGATCAGCACCTCACCGACACTGACGGCATGGATGTAGACCACATGGTTCGGCTCGCAATCGGCGCGGGCTTTGAATCGGCCGAAACGCTGCAACAAACCTGTGCCATAGCCTCCGCGCTTCCACATCTTCAACAACCACGCCGGAAAGGCGACAATGAAGAAAATGGGCAAGAGGCAGTTATAAATAAAAAGAACCGTAGAACGCGACATGATGAGGACGGGTGGAAACTAGACGATGATTAACGTTGGTAAAACAAAATCCCACAGCCTCCGTAGCGGCGAGAATCCAACAATTTCCACCCATTTTCATCCTCCCGCTGATTGGCAGGTGGATCCTCGACAATTAACAGCCCGTCATCAGCCATCAGCCCCGGCAGCGTTTCGTCCTGCAGCAGCTCGGACACGAAATCCCGGTCGGCTGCATTCTTGTAATAAGGAGGGTCGGCAAAAACGAGATCGTATTTCCCCCCTGCCCCTTGCAAGAAACGTGAAACATCTTGGTGAATTGCCTTCCCATTTTTCAGACCCAGCGCGGTGAGGTTTTTCCGAATGACGGCGAAGGCTTCACGACTGGCATCCACGGAATCACAGCTGGCGGCACCGCGACTCAGGCACTCCAGCCCAAGCGCTCCGGAGCCGGCAAAAAGATCCAAGACCCTGGCACCTGCAACACGCTGCCCCAGGATGGAAAACAAGGCTTCGCGCAGTCTGTCGGTGCTCGGTCTAGCCACCGATCCTGGCACGGTGATGGATCGGCTGCCTGCTGTGCCACTAATGATTCTCATGGTATCGTGTATTCAGTAATTCTTGATTGGGAAGCGGTTTCAGCTCCACGCCCTCCTCGCTCATCTCCACACGGATGAAGTGCATCACGGAGGCCAGCGCCTGCCATAGTGGGACGTCGGTGTGCTGAGCGCTGAGATCGACTTGGGGATCGATTAAACTCCCCCTGACATAGATATCGCGATATTGCCGATCGGGGGTATCGAGATCCTCCCACCAGCGCCGGCGACTCACCATGCCGGCACCGATCATGGCATTCTTCAGCACCACGGCGAGCTCGGGAGAAGCGACCAGGCGGGTGACCGAGTTCACGCCCTCGTGCAGGGAAACTGAGCCATTTCCCAAAACTGAAAGATCCTCACCGATCACACGCACCGAGCTCCAGCGGAACCGTCCCTGCTGAAACATGGCAGGGACTGAGACTTCATCGAAGCGGATGACATTGTTGCCATGCAGTTCTTTCAACTCCACCTGGCTCGCCTGCGCCACCATCCCAGCGCGCCATGACATGGGATGGGTGACCGAACCTGTGATCTGCAGCCGACCCGATGCCTGCTCCGCTTTCACATCCGCAGCGAAGCGCTCCAGCCACGGCAGCTGGTCCACGGCTTGGGGGGGCATCGAGAGATCGATCAAAAACGGACGCATTCCGCTCAGGTTCAACTGGGCCAGGCCTTTGACTTTCAGACCTCCCAGGTCGATGCTTTGGGGTTCAATTTCCAAGTAGGGACGCTTCCAAACCACTTTCTGCTCGATTCCAGCAAGACGCTCGATTCCCGGGACCTTGAGCTCGGCTATGCGGACCAGGCCTTCGGCATCTTCACCGAAAATTGGCAGGTCGAGATCCAGACCATTGACATCGAGCAGCTCGATTCCCTTCGCAAGGGAAACCAACTCCACTCGAGCGTCGGTGACCACCACCCGGATGGGCAATCCGGCAGGCGGGCGAGCTTGCTCTGCGGTCGTTTGAGTCTCCTTCGACTTTGGCTTCTTCGCCACTGTCGGCTTCGGCTGTTTCGGTGACGAGCTTGGCTGGGAGGGCGTTTTGGCGGTCGGTTTCGGCGGTGTGGTTGCAGGCTCGGTTTTCGGCTGCACCTGCACCACCTCCTGGGGGCTCGACTGGGACGCGATCGCCGCAAGCATTTCCACCGAAAGCATCACCTTGGGACGCTGCATGGTCACCTCACGAGGTCGGGCATGACCACGGAAGAGAGGCCCCCAATGTGGCTGGATCTGGATTTCCTCCACCTCCAGCAATGGTTGGTCCAGCTTTTCGCGCAGCGCATCCGGCTGCAGCATGCTGGCCCCTTTGACAGTAAATCCATTCCATGGCGACCAGCTCATGGAATCGACCGCCCAGTCCATGCCGGTCCGCTCCTTGAGCTTTCTCTCCGCCATGGCGGTGCCCCATGGGGAACTCAACCAGAGATTTGATGCGGCATAGCCAATCAGAGTGAGCAGCAGGAGCCAGTAGCCGATTTTGAAAAACCGGCGTCGTCTGAGCGGTGCGGAACGCCCTTCGTCTCGTGGCGTGGGCTCGCTCATGATCGAAGCTTACTTCTTAGGTGGGGCAAAGCGGATCACCAAGCTTTTATCTGCCAAACGGTGACCGGAAGTGCTTTCTTGAAGACGGTAGATCAGGATGCAGTGCTTGCCGTCCTTGTATTTCCCAATCGCCAAGTTTTCCTTGGTGGAGATGAATTCGGTGCTGTTTTCATAGCGCCACTCGTGTCCGGCCCACGCGCCAAGAATGCTGCGCGGTTCGGCATCGATGTCCTCGATGCGCTCAAGCTCACCGTTGGGCGACTTGAACGTGTCTGTTTTGGGATCGAAACGCAGCAGGGAAATCTGCATGCCGACGCCACTGACGCGGATCATCCACTCGCCGGGCTTGGGTTCCTCGAGACGAATCACCACCTGCTGGACAGCTTTAAATTGGCGGGCATCCCAGAGTTTAAGATATTCGGCATATTCCTCCTTGGTCAGCCCCAAGTTTTCGTGCCATGGCAGTGGGACCCCTGGCTTGGCATCCTTGGCGAACTCCTTGTGCCATTCAGGATTGGCCTTCGCCGCGGCCTGAACTTTGGAAATGTATTTGTTGATCTCCTTCGGTGGCACGATCGCGCCGACTTCACCTTTAACGGCGTTGTCCACGGTAAGATAGGGAGCCAGCAACTCGGGAGATTTGGAAGCTGCGTGGGTCAGGCCAGAACCAGCACAAATCATGGCAAAGCAGGCAGACAGGGTAATCTTCAGAAAATTCATAAGCTTGATGGGATATTGCCTCGTGGAGAGGAGCCGCAAGTTAGCGGGATAAGGGGTAAGTGCAAGTGCCAATGCGAGCGAGATCGCCGACCGGAATCGCCCGATCAATACGCACACCACAGCCCCTACTTATCACTCGATCCGGTGGCAAAGGCACGCAGGGCCATCCCCGCTCCAGCAGCCACCATGCACAAAATCATCAGCAGGTGCGTGGTTTTCATATCGAGCACAAAGCGGATCCGACTGAGAATCTCGATGGCAATCACCGCCAAGCCCAGCCCAGCAAGCCACCAGGCCCACTTCTTTGCCGCGTCAAAAAACAATACCCCCACTCCGATCAGGAAGGGCAGAAACACGATCCCCATAGATGTGGTTTCCATACCTTGGCGACCACGACCGATCATGCCGGAGACCCAGCCAAAGTGGCCCGACTGCACGCGCACGGAGTCGAGAAAAAGATACATCCCCAGCGCCATCAGCACCAAACCGCCGCCCATCAAAAATGAGCCGGATCCTCCTTCACTGCCACCAGGTTTCATGCCGAGACATCTAGCAAGGCTCTCGGAGCAATGCAATCTCTGATCGAGCCATGGATCTTCTGCCCGCCGACACTTCCCTCTTGCCCGCATCGCTGTTTAGAAACATGCTGCGCCCGCCATTCCCCTTCGTGAACCATGCGCTTACCGATGAAATTTCAATACCCGCCTGAAAACCCCGCCGATGCCGGCCCGGCCATGCGCTCCCGGCTCTACGAGCGCTTTCCGGACTTGCTCCCGGTGGTGACCTACGGCGTGCTGCTCTGGTGCGCCTCGGTCTTCCTGCTGCTGAACCGTGGCGGCAGTGAAATGGTCGACCAGGAAGGCCTGATCCGCTCGCTGGGTGCGATCAGCCTGAAAGAACTCTACGAAGGGCGCTGGTGGGGCCTGATCACCTCCGCCTTCGTGCACCAGCAGATGTTCCATGTGTTCTTCAACATGTATTGGCTGGTTCGCTTCGGCACCTTGATGGAGCGAGGTCTCGGCAGCTGGAAAACGCTGGCCTTTTTCCTCGCCGCAGCCTTGGTCAGCTCGGCGTGGCAGATCATGGCATCGCCGGCTGGCGGCATTGGATTCTCCGGTGTAGTTTATGCCATGGGTGGCTTTATGTGGGGCGCTTGGCCCCGGTTCACCGGCTTCCTCGAAGGTTTCAACGGCTCCACCCTGCGATGGTTCCTGATTTGGCAGATCTTCTGTTTCTTCCTCTCGATGGGCAATATCATCCCGATTGGCAACACGGCGCACATTTCCGGCATGGCCTTCGGTTTCCTCGTCGGCCTCTGGGCCTGTCGTGGCACCAAACGCGGCTGGGGTTGGCTGGCGGCCTCCATTTTCATGGCAGCTTCCGCCATCGTCATCGCCATTTGGCCCCTGCCGATCTTCCTCTTCATTCACCGCTAGCGGCCGCTTCCAGCTTCCGCGCCCACAGCCAGAGGATATCGGAGAGGCGATTGAGAAATTGGCAAGCCTCCGAGGACACCTCAGGCACCTGCCAGGCGCTGCGCTCGGCACGACGGCACACCGTGCGCGCCATGTCCATCCACGCCGCCGGCACACTGCCGCTGGCACCGGGTCGCACCCAGCCGTTGAACTTCGTCGGCATCTCCACGGCGATGCTTTCCAGCCAATCAACTTCAGCCTGAGTCACCGAGGGAAAACCATCCGCCAGATACTCCTCCCGTTTCGCCGCCGGCACCGACAGCAAACCCATCAGCGCCACCAAATGGGACTGAATGGTATCGATCTCCTCCACCAGCTCCGACGACAGGCCTGAAACCCGCAGCATGCCAAGTGCGGCATTGAGTTCATCGACATCACCGCAGGCCACCACCTCCGGGGCATCTTTCGGCAATCGTCCGCCATACATTGCATCGGTGAAGCCATCGTCGCCTCGCTTGGTAATAATACTCATGGGCACAGCTCTAGCATGTTGGTTGCCTATTGGCTTGCACGAAAATAGTGTCTGGTTAGCATTTTGCTCATGAACCATTCACGCAGAGGATTTCTGAAAACCACACTCGCCGCCACCGCAGCCATCACCGGAAGCCAGCTCCCGGGCTGCGCGGATCGCCCGAAGGATGCTGAGACAAAACCGGGCGGCGACCGATTCCAGCTCTCGCTCGCCGAGTGGTCGCTGCACCGCACCATCCGCAAGGGTGAGTTGAAAAACATCGATTTCCCCCGCTACGCCAAGGAAAAATTCGGCATCCACGGCGTGGAATACGTTAACAGCTTCTTCAAACAACAGGCCAAGGACATGGCCTACCTCAAGGACCTCAAGGGACGCGCCGACAGCGAAGGTGTCCGCAACGTCCTGATCATGTGCGACGGCGAAGGCCAACTGGGCGCCAAGCAGGAAAAAGCCCGCCTGCAAACTGTGGAGAACCACAAGAAGTGGGTGGAAGCGGCAAAATTCCTCGGCTGCCACTCCATCCGCGTCAACGCCGGAGGCCCCGGCTCACGCGAAGAATTGGCCAAACAAGTCATCGACGGTCTGACTCGACTCAGCACCTTCGCCAAGGACTTCGACATCAACGTGATCGTGGAAAACCACGGCGGTCTCTCCTCGGACGGAGCATGGCTGGCTGACGTGCTGAAAACAGTCGGCATGGACAACTGCGGAGCCCTGCCCGACTTCGGCAACTTCCACCAATACGATCGCTATCAGGGCATCAAGGACCTGATGCCCTACGCCAAGGGCGTCTCCGCCAAAAGCCGCGAGTTCAATGCCGAGGGCGACGAAGTGCAGACCGACTACCTGAAGGCGATGAAACTCGTCGCGGAAGCCGGCTACGAAGGTTACGTCGGGATTGAATACGAAGGAAAAACACTCTCCGAGCACGATGGCATCGTGGCCACCAAGAAACTGCTCGAGCGCGTTTTCCCACAGGTTTAACACGCATCGATGTTCCGGAGCGGCACCCGCCACCTCCCAATGAACTCATGGCCGACGCCACACTCAAACTCGCCTGCCTGAACGGACAGGCGGAGATTTTCCACAGCATCCAGGGCGAAGGTGTCAGCACCGGCTGCCCCTCGGTGTTCGTGCGTGCCTCGCTGTGCAACCTTCACTGCATCTGGTGCGATACCGATTACACCTGGAACTGGGAGGGCACACCGTGGCAGCACGAAAACGATGCCTACCCCAACTACCGGAAATTCAAAAGGGAGGAATACCTGACGGAACTGCCGGTCGAGGACGTGGCGGCCATCGTCGCCGGCTACCCCTGCCAACGGGTGATCCTGACCGGTGGCGAGCCGCTTTTGCAAGATCAGGCGTGGCAGGCACTGATGCAGCGGCTGCTGGCTGAAAACCCGGCCTACTATTTCGAAGTCGAGACCAATGGCACCCAGCTCCCCAGCGAGGGCTTCGATCAGCTGGTGCATCAATACAACGTCTCCGCCAAGCTGGCGAACTCGGGCAATGCCAAGGAGCTCCGCCGCCGGGGCGAGGCGATGCGCTTCTTTGCTCGGTCGAACAAGGCGTGGTTCAAATTTGTCATCGCCAGCGAAGACGATCTCGCCGAGGTGGAAGAACTGATCGCCGAGTATGCGCTGCCGACCGATCGCATCCTACTGATGCCGGAAGGACGCAGCGAGGAAGCCCTACAGCAACGGCGCCTCTGGCTCGCCGATCTTTGCCGCGGTCGGAACTACCGCTTTAGCGATCGGCTCCACATCCAACTCTGGGGTGCAAAAAGAGGAGTTTGAATTTCTCATCTTTTATGCAACTATCACAACGCCTAAGGGTTCAATACGCGCCATGAAACAGCAATCACCCCATCACTCCACCTCCGGAAAGCCCTCAGAAAACGCCATCGTGCCATCTGATGCCGCTGAAGAGTGGAACTCTACGGACCCTCTCTGGAAGCTGATGGATGAAGCCTCCACACCGGAGCCGAATGCTTTTTTTGCCCGCAATGTGCTGCGTGAAGTCCGCCATCTGGAAGCTAATAATGCCTCCGGCTGGAAAGCCCGTTTGGCCGCCTTCTTCACCCCACCGAAGTTGGTTCTCGGTGCCGCCGCCTGCGCTGCCGCCGCATTCATCGCCCTGCAGATGAATCCATCAAGCACCCCGGCAGCCCCCGCCGGCTCACTGGCTCAACAAGCGCCTGTGGAGCTTGACACAACTCTGGCCAGCAACGACAGCTCCGCCGTTTCAGACCTCTCCGCTCTCGTGATCGTAGAAACTCTGGACGCAGCAGCTGAAGACCCCACTATCTTCACTCGCGACGAAGTGGTTGCCATGTTAGGGCTTTAAACACAAAATATTGGCCGCAACTCGCTGACTGCGTGCCATTTGAGAAAGATAGGTTTATTTTCCTAAACTTCTCTCTTTCCAACATAAGCGAACCTGTCAGTTTAGGGAGAAACTTACTTCCTTAAACCATTATGTCTGACATTCCGGTCTACGACCACGTTGATCAATATTTATCGGTAGGTATCGAATACGGTTGCTCCGATATTCACCTACCCACCGCTTATCCACCTGCATGGCGCCGATTCGGCCAGCTCCAGCCTATCTGGGAAGCTGCCGAGCCGCTGACCTCCGAGCAGACCGAGCAGCTCACCAAGTCCTTCTTGGCCGAAAAAGAGTGGAACCGTCTGCAAGAAAAGGGCGACGTCGACTTTGCTTATCAGAATGAGCAAGGACGTTTCCGTGCCTCGGTGGTCAAACAACGTTTGGGATACGATATTTGTTTCCGTATCATCGACACCACAGTGCGCACCATGGAAGAGCTCGGCCTGCCCGTGGAATCGCTGCTGCCGCTGACACGTTACCAAAACGGACTGCTGCTGGTCACCGGCTCCGTGGGCTCGGGTAAATCCACCACCCTGGCCTCGATCGCCGATTTCATCAATACCGATCGCGAAGACCACATCCTGACACTGGAAGATCCCATTGAATACGTTCTGGAATCGAAAAACTGCCACGTCAACCAACGCGAAGTTCACACCCACACCGACTCCTTCCCGAAGGCGCTGCGCGGTGCTCTCCGTGAGGATCCGGATGTGATTGTGGTGGGGGAAATGCGCGACCTGGAGACGATCTCGCTGGCGCTGACGGCAGCGGAGACCGGTCACTTGGTGCTCGCCACCCTGCACACCGGCAACGCCCCGCGGACGCTCGACCGTATTCTCGACGTATTCCCTGTCGATCAACGGGACCAGATCCGGATCATGGTTTCCGAGTCCTTGCGCGGCATTATTTCCCAACAGCTCGTGCCCAAGTCCGACGGCACTGGCCGCGAGTTGGCGATCGAGCTGCTAGTCAACACCGCTGCAGTTTCCAACTGTATTCGTGAAGGCAAGACCTACATGCTGCCCGGCATCATGCAAACGGGTAAAAACGTCGGCATGATCACCATGGACGACTCCTTGCGTCAACTTTACGTCAAGGGAACCGTGGACCAGGAAGAAATCCTCTTCCGCAGCGAAGACAAATCACAGATGCGTGAGTTCTTCAGCATGTAATTTCCTCATTCAATTTCTATCATCTCAACACTTTAATTAACTATCGTCATGGCCGAAATCGACGCCCTATTCAGCAACCTTGTGGAAACCGGAGGATCTGACCTTCACCTCACCGAAGGCGAATACCCCAAGACCCGTGTGCACGGTGCAGTCTCCGTCATCCCCGACACGGAGCTGCTCACTCACGATCGCATCCACCGCCTGCTCAAGGAAATCTGCGATCCCAAAGCGTGGGAAATCTACATGGAAACCGGCGACCTGGACTTTGCCTACTCCATGGATGAAAAGTCCCGCTTCCGCTGTAACTACCTGAAACAACGTAACGGACTCTCCGCGGTGTTCCGTCTGATCCCTACGGAGATCGCCAGCTTGGAAGACCTCAACATTCCTGCGGTGATCAAGCAGTTTGGTCACATGCGCTCAGGCCTGGTGCTGGTCACCGGCCCCACCGGATCAGGAAAATCCACCACCCTGGCCGCGCTGATCGATTACATTAACTCGAACTTCAACCGCCACATCGTCACCATTGAGGAGCCGATCGAATTCGTGCACCGCAACAAGAAATCCATCATCACCCAGCGTGAGGTGCCGATCCAGACACCATCATTCGCCGATGGCCTGCGCGCCGTGCTGCGTGAAGATGCCGATATCGTGCTAGTGGGTGAGATGCGGGATCTGGAAACCATTTCCCTCGCCCTGACCGCAGCCGAGACCGGCCTGTTAGTCTTCGGAACCCTGCACACCAACAACGCCCGTAAAACCGTCGACCGTATTGTCGACGTCTTCCCTGCCGATCAGCAGAGTCAGGTCCGCACCATGTTGGCAGCCTCCCTGCGAGGTGTCGTTGCCCAGCTGCTGATGAAGCGCTGTGACAAACCTGGCCGTGCCGCGGTGAATGAAATCATGTTCGCCAACACTGCCGTCTCCGCGATTATCCGTGAGGGGGCCACTCAGAAGCTCTACGATGTCATCATCGGTGGTAAAGCCGAAGGCATGCAGTTCATGGATGAAGCCATCTGGGATAAACTCCAGTCCGGTATGGTCACTCCACAGGAGGCCTACATGAAAGCGATCGATAAGACCCGCTTTAAGAAATTCCTCCCACAGGATCTTGCCCACCTCGGAGATGCCTCCGGAGACAGCCCTCTGGAGCACTAAACATTGCTCCAAATCATTAGGGCAGCTGGTTTTTCCACTGCCCTTCTTTTATCTCCCCGCTTAAGCGATCGTTGATCCGGCGCAGCATCACTTGTTCGGCCTCCTTACCGATATCGCTGCGCTCGGCATCGCGGCGGGCTTGATTTTTTAAGTAATTGAAGGCCGAGGCATGATCCTCGGGGCTGAGCCGATTCAGCGTTCCGCTCTCGGCGTAGTAGATTTCTAGATCGCCGATCGGTTCACAGCTGAGAACCTTCCCCTGCGGCAAATCGCCCTCCACCTTTCCCTCGAGAATCCCCCACTGGCCACCTTCGGTCAGGTCGAAGCCGGCTTTCACCAGGAAATCACCGCGCACGATCAGCAGCTTGTTGCTCCCCATCCAGGTGGTTTCAAATTTGGTGATCGCTTGGGTTTTCCGCTGCACCAGCGCGAGCTCACCAATCTCAGACTTTTCCAAAACGGCGGTGGAGCCGTGCACGGTCACTTCAGTGCCAAAAACGCCGGACAAAGCCTCGGCAAGCTGATGGACCGGGGCTGTCGTCGGCTTGGAGACGAAATAGTAGAAGCTCGCAAAGCCGGCTACTGTTAGCAGCGAAAGCCCACCGAACAGGGCCCAGATCCACGACGCTCGCGATTTTTTCACCACCACGCGGTCCTTGGTCGCCTCACGGGGGGTGCTTTCGGCCGTAGCCTCATCGACAGTTTCCATGCTGCTAATCTACCTAATTTGCGGCATTTGTCTTACAAAAACGTCGAGGCCTCACTCATTCCACTTGAAACTTGAAACCGCAACCAAGAGAGTGAGGCATGGCACTCAACGAACCTTGGTCGATCAAATCACGCGCCCACACCTGCAGCGTGACGGAGAAGAAGTTCACTGATGGCGAAACTTTCTACACCGCCCTCTACCCCGACCCGGAATCCAGCGGCTACATCCGCCGGGACTTCAGCGAGGACGCCTGGGACAGCCTGGGAGCCGATGCCGATCAGCCGTTTTCCTTCTGGGGCAGCGTCTACCATGCGCCGGTGAAGGAAGAAACCGTCGAAGTCACCGAGGAGAGCCCGGAGGACCTGCTTCGCCGACTGGTGGAGGAAGACGAGGAGCACACCGAAAGCGTACGCTACATTCTCGCGGTGATGTTAGAACGGAAGAAACAACTGGTGGAGGCCGACTCCCAACACACCCCCACGGGCATCCTCCGCATTTACGAACACCGGAAGTCCGGCGATGTCTTCATCGTCAAGGACCCGAACATCCCCCTCTCGGAAATCGACAGCGTGCAGCAAGACATCGCCGATCTACTGGAAAGTGGAGGGCGAAAAAAAGCAGAGGAAGAGCCGCAGGAGACCGATCATGAGGAAAACGAAAGCGACCAAAACGTCGATTCCGAACCAACAGAAGCAAAATCCCCCGAACCCACTGCGAGCTCCGACGACGAAGCCAAGGACGAAGCGCCCGCCGCGGACTCGACAAAGGACGACGCCTAGGCTAAGCCCCGCGCCCACCGCCTCATTTCAAGTCACTCACCCACTTTAACCATGTCCAGCCTCCCTTGGTTCTCCGATAACAAATTTCCCCTCTACCTCGCCCCGATGGCTGGGGTCACTGACGTGGTGTTCCGCAGCATCTGCAAAGAGCTCGGAGCCGATGTCATGGTGACGGAATTTGTTTCCGCCGAGGGCATCATCCGCCAAGACGACCGAACACGGAAATACACCGAGTTCACCGACGGTCAACGCCCCTGTGGCGTGCAGCTGTTCGGCGGTGATGGCGAACGCATGGGCGAGGCTGCTAAGAAAATCATCGACTGGAAACAGCCGGACTTCATCGACATCAACTTCGGCTGCCCCGTCAATAAGGTGGTGGCCAAAAATGGTGGTTCATCCCTGCTGAAATGCTGTGACTCGCTCGCCAGCGTGGCCTCAGGCGTGGCCAAAGCGGTAGGCGATCAAGTCCCCGTCACCGCCAAGATTCGCATTGGCTGGGATGAAAAAAACATCAACGCCCCTGAAGTCTGCCGCATCCTCCAAGAGGAAGGCATGCAGGCGATCTCCATTCACGGCCGCACCCGCGCCCAAGGATACCGCGGCGAGGCGAACTGGGATGTCATCGACGCCTGCGCTCGCGAGGTCTCCGTCCCGGTGGTTGGAAATGGCGACATCTGCTCTGGAGAAGACGTTAAATTACGCCGTGAAACCACCGCCGTTTCCGGTGTGATGATCGGTCGCGCCGCGATGCAGAATCCATGGGTCTTCCGCGAAGCCAAGCACTACCTCACCACCGGAGAACACCCGGAGCCGGTGGCCGTCACCGAGCGATGGAAGATGATTATCCGCCACTGCAGCATGGCCATGGAATCGGATCGCTACGGCAATGAGCGGCAAACTATCATGGCCATGCGCTCCCGCCTGATGACCTACTGCAAAGGATTCCCCGGCGCTAAACCTCTGCGTCAGCGGCTCTGCACCGTGTCCTCCCTGCAAGAGGTCAAGGACGTCGCTGCGGAGTATTTGCAAGAACTCTGCGAAGCCTGATAGGCTGGCTTTATTTGATCTCCTGATTGAACGAGGCAGGAGCCACCAAGCCGGCTGATAGAATCATCTTGCTGGCCTCTTCCAGAGTCATCTCACTGTCCTGCACCTTGTCATCATCAATGATCACAATAAACCCGGTCATGGGGTTGGGGCTGGTGGGCAGGAACACGGTGGTGACATCCTTGCCAGTTTGCGCATCGTGATAATTCCCTGTGACGAAGCCTAACATCCGGCAGCCTGGGCTGGGGTATTCCACATACGCCGCACTTTTGAATTTACGATCGCCACCGAGGTTCCGCAGGGCATCGACAAATTGTTTCAAGGCCGAGTAGATAAAGCCAAGATAGGGAATCCGCTCCATCGCCGAGTTCATCCAGTGCAAGACTCTCCTGCCGGGGGTGTTCGCCACGGCAAAGCCAATCAGGAACAAGAGCATCACCGGGATCAAGAAACGCACGAAGTTCGAGCCGTAGAAGGCAAAGTGCTCGGAGGTCAAGTCCTCACCGGATCGCAGCAAGTTCAGTGCCTTGAGCGACAGACCGATCATGTGGTCGCCCACGCTCAGCAGGATTTTGTAAATTAATACCAGCAGCCAGATGGTGCCGACCACCGGGACGACGGCGGCCAGTCCAGTCAAAAGCAAGCCCATCCATCTTCGCATGAGAGGATGTTTGCTAGGCTTCATCTCTCCGATGGGAGAAAGATCTTCCGGTGGTGTCTCTTGGCTTTCCTCAGGCATTTGATCTGACTGACTATGGTGCAGGTATTTTCAGACTGCAATGATTTCTGTTACCTAGAGCACTTTTAACCAAGTGCCAGCTCCCGACTTGCGTCCACGATCATACAGTTTACACTGAACTATGACTCAACAGCAAAAATCCTCGCTCTGGGCTCAACTCGCCCTTGCCATCATGATGCTGACTCATCTGCAAGCGGCTCCGCTGAAGATCATGACCATTGGCGACAGCTTGACGGAAGAGTATTACTACGAGTTCCCATTCTCAGCGCCCTCCTCCACTCCATTGCTAGGATTTGCGAACACCATGAACTGGGTGGAAATCCTCTCCCAGCAAAGATCTGCAGACCTTGACTTTGGCGATTATGAATCCGAGTGGCCATTTGGCTACTCCGATTGGCGACAGGCCGGACACGAATACAACTTCGGCATCCCTGGTTACGATACCGAAATGTGGATGACTGTGCTAGACCCTCTTAGCTCTGACGATTACCTACTCTCTTACCGAACTCTTGTGGCAATGCGCGACCTCTACTCCGATATGGACGTGGTGGTCATCATGGTCGGCGGCAATGATGTGAATTTTCAATACAGTGATCTCTATGACGCTACGCCAGGTGATGCCTTTTCCGTGAGCTTCATCGATGGGGTGATCACGAACCTGACCGCCTTGGTGGATGAAGTCCGAGGCTACGACAGCTCCGTCCCCATTGTCCTCGCCAATGTGCCGGACTTGGGGGCGACACCTGACATTATCTTGGATCACCCGGATGCAACCAAACGAGCCAATGCGTCGGCCATCGTCAACAACCTCAATGCCGCAGTTTCCGCACTGGCCGCCAACCGAGGCCTCACGTTGGCTCCTATATCAGACCTCACGGACCAGCTATTATCATCAGACCCGATTTACATTGGAGCTCATCAGATGATCAAAGACAAGGACCCTGATGAGGATAACCGGCCACATTATTTATTTTGCTGGAAAGGACTCCACCCCTCCACCAATGGACAGTCGGTGATCGCCAATATCCTGATCGACGCCATCAACACGGCGACCAGCAGCAGTATCGAATCGTTACAAAGCCGTGAAATCCTCTCCGATCTCATGGACTTGGACCCCGATCAGCTGTATCTTGACTGGGCTACCGCACAAGGGCTGACGGACAGCAGTATGAATGCCGATGCTGATCGTGACGGCATCCCTAACATCGGTGAATATCTCCTAGACCTCAATCCCTTGGTGGTGAACACCGACCACTATGCCTCGCTGGGAAATATCGGAGGGGAAGATTTTCTGACCATGGATTACAGCCTCAATGAAGACGCCCAACGACTAGTCACCGCGGAAGTAAAATACTCCACGGATCTGGTCGACTGGGACAGCTTACCCAGTGGAGCCTTGATCGATCTCGGCAGTAACAGCTACCAAGTCCAACTCCCCATCGATGAGCTCTCCGCTGACCATGCATTCATGCGCATGGAGTTCAGCCTACAACCCTAGTTGAGGCGAGAAGAAGATCAGCGCAGGAAATTGGCCGCTACTCATCCTCTTCAACGGGAATGGCACGTGGCCGCGGCGGTTCAACCGTCGGTTCGTCCTCAACGGCTGGAGTATCCTGAGGGTCTTCCTCCACCACTTCAGCGCGCAGCGGGCGTGGCTCAGCTTCGCTGGGAACAAGCCCTTCGTCTTCCTCCACGAGAATCACCTTCGGCGCGGAATCGGTATCCAGCATGCCTTCATCGTCAACCTCCACGCCGCCATCATCGTCGCCTTCATCGATCACCATGGCCTTCGGTGGTGGAGCGATGGCTTTTTTGATGTCTTTCTTAAAGTGCTCAAAGAAGCTGCGCACCATCGGCGCCGCCTTGCGGCCACCACTCAAGGTTTCGTGAGGTTTTCCTTCGTAGAGAGCGGCAAAGGCATAACGAGGGTTCTCGATGGGGAAAAATCCGGCAAACCAGGCCAGTCGTTGCTCCTTGCTGGGTGGGCCCCACTGTGCGGTGCCTGTTTTGCCGCAGAGCACCGTGTAGCTGAGACTGGCGCGCTTGCCGGTGCCGTAGCTGGCGTGCACCACCTGCATCATTCCCTCTTGCACGGTTGCCACTGCGTCCGGATCGAGATTCAGGTAATTGCGGCGTTCCGGATCGTTGGAAACCAGCACGCGCCCGCTGACGTCCTGCACCTGTTTGACAAGTCGCAGCTTGGGGAGAGCTCCACCATTCGCAATGCCTGCCATCCCTTGAGCGACTTGCAGAGGTGAGGCTAACATCACCCCCTGGCCAATCGATAAGTTCGCGGTGTCGCCGTCCATCAATTTACGGCCGTGATTTTTTATCATCCACTGGTGCGTTGGGATAAGCCCCTCGGTCTCACCGATCAGAGGCAGTCCGGTTTTTGAACCAAATCCGAGCCGACTGGCCACAGAGAGGAAGGCGGTGGGTCCGGTCTGAATACCCACTTTGTAGAACCATGGGTTGCAAGATCTGGCAATTGCGCGCTTCACGTTGATTCGTCCTTCCGGAACCTTGCTCCAGTTGTGAAACCAGTGGTTGCCGATCTTAATTTTAGCCGGACAGTCGATCAAGGTGTCATCTCTGACGTCACCATTCGTCAGCGCCGTGACCGCCACGATGGGTTTAAAGGTCGAGGCGGGCGGGTAGGCCCCTTGGTAAGAGCGGGCAAAAAGCGGCGTGCCTGGATCATCGCGGAGCTTCGCATATTGATCCGTGCTGATGAATGGAATGAAATCGTTGAGGTCGAAACCTGGACGAGAGGCCATGGCCAGAACTTCGCCCGTGTGGATATCGATCACGACAAAGGCGCCACGCGAGCAATACTTCTTCAGCACCTTCTCCGCTTCCTTTTGCCAAGCCATATCGAGGGTGGTCACCACGGTTCCCCCCGGTCGTGGGCGACGCTCGTATTTTCTCAAGGCTTCGGTGCCGTCTGCTTCAAAGTCCATCCGCAGCAAACCTTCTTTGCCGGTGAGGATGTCGTTGTAGATCTTTTCCAGCCCAGCACGGCCTTCACTTCGCTCAAAGATTGGATCGCCGTAGTTGATCGGTCCTTTTTCCAACTTTCCAGAACTGCCGACATAACCAATCATGTGTGCCCCCGCATCGTGTTGAGGGTAGCTGCGCAGATAAACCGGGTGAAAAATCAGCCCCGTTATGAGCTCGCTCTCCAGGCTTTCTTTTTCCTTTTCGGAAACGACTCGCGTGTAGGGCATCGCCATCCAACGGCGGTGGCGATAGTGCTGCCAAAGTTCTTCATCTTTCACCTGCCAATCGATGTCGAACAGTTCGTTGGCCTGGGCGATCCGTTTCCGTGCCCAGTCGACCACAAAAGCGCGGTCGGCTTTTTCAAATTGGGAAAATTTCAGCGCCGGATACCAAACCACCTTGGTCTGCGCAAATGGCTCTCCATTCCGATCGGTAATCAGCCCTCGTGGGGCCGGGATGGACAGCGTCATGGTGCGGGCATCGGGTCGCACGCGAAGGGAGCCGCCCAGCCCTGCGGAGCGAGGTTCGCTGACGGCTTCTTCGATCGGCGGAGTGACAGCTGCTGCCACCGTGGGGACCTCGCTGGTTTCCTCTGCCGCCGTCTGTGCGGCTCCAGGCAACACCATGCAAGCGCAGACAAAGGCTGAAAAAAGTGCCGCCTTCCATGTTTGCCAGCCACTAGGGCGAGCAGTGAGAGTTCTGTATTCCTTCACCATCTTTCTGCCGGAATCTGACACAGATCAGGCCTAGACGCTACTCCGAATTTAGTCTGGCAATGAGAGGCTGTGCACTCATGGCTAAGCGGTTCGGTCGCGATGCCAACTTACTCGAGATAAGCTTTTAGGTCCTGTTGAGTTTTGATGGCAGCCAGCGCCTTGGCACGGGCTGCGTAGACTTGATCTTCTGCACCGATTTTCTTTGGCTTATTCGGAGTTTTTTGCAGGAGCTGGCGAAGTTCATCAGCTCCCGAGATTGCGATGCGTTTTTCCAGTGCCTTGATGCACTGCCCATCGTGGAAATACAGCCTCACTTGGCTCGCCAGATCAATGACTTCGTCTTCACCGGATGGCGTTTTCTCTCCTGTAAAACGCCATTCTTCCCTCGCGCTGTAGACGAAAAACAGGCGCCCGTTATGAAAGTAGTAGGTCTCATTGGACACGCCGTGCTCGCCGGATGCCAGTTCGTGGAGTTTTTTGAGCTCTCCATCAGCGCTGGTGTAGCGCGTAAGTTGATACTCACCGGGGCCACCATCCTCTCCCTGCTTGATTGTGGTTTTCTTCAGTTTCTTCGCCCCTTCGATCTGGGAATACCACTGGCGGATCTTACCCACTTGGGCAGCGACCTCCGCATCTGACATCTGCGCCGCCGCTTGCTGCGCCGATACCGACCCAAGCGTATTCCCCAGCAGCCATAAACTCAAACAAATCCAAGGTTTCATAGCCCTCATTTTATCATCAAAACCACTGATGACGAGCGTTGATTCGCGGGGCATGCATCAGCATCAACGCCCCACTTCGCCGGCTTGCTTCTTGGGGTTTTTCAACGGCAGCGTGACGGTAAATGTCGTCCCCTCGCCCACCGTGCTCACGACATCCACGCGTCCGCCGTGATTGACCGCGGCCGACTGCACGATGGCCAAGCCCAAGCCTCGGTGATCGCCTGAATGCCTGGCCGAGTCGACACGGTAAAACCGATTGAACAAGTGCGGCAAGTGCTCGGGCGCAATCCCCTGACCATGATCTTCCACAGTCAGCACAATCTCATCACCATGCGTCAGTTTCACCTCCACCTCGGTTCCCTCGGGGTTGTGATCGATGGCGTTGGACACCAAATTCGTCACCATCATCGAGAGCGCTTGCGGGTTTCCTGAATAGGGAACATCCGGCGCCGTCACCGATAACTGGCTGGCACGCTCTTGGGCCAGCGCTTGCAGAAGCTCGCCGGACTCGCGCACAATCGCACCGAGGTCACAGACTTCATCCACCCCTTCGACCTCCGCGAGGTCCTGATGCGCCAAGGCTAACAGGGAAACAATCAGCCCCTTCATACGCTCGCTCATCCGACCGGTGGTTTGCAGGATCTCGCGGTATTCCTCCACCGTGCGCTCGTTTTTTTTCAGTCCGCGTTGGGTCTCGCTCAAGATCACCGTGACTGGAGTGCGAAGTTCATGTGATGCGTCTGCGATAAATTGTTTCTGCTGCCGGATCATCACCTCGAGTCGGTCGAAGGTGCCGTTCAAGACCTTACCCAAGGACGCGAGTTCGTCGTCATTCTCCATCGTTTCCACCCTTTCGGACAGGTTGCCATCGGCAATACGACTGGCGGTTTGCGCGATCACTCCGATTGGCCGAATTGCTCTTCCCGCCAGCCACCAGCCGCCGGCCAGCCCCGCCAACCAAAGCCCGGTGCCGCTCGCGATGAGAACGAAACGGAATTTATTCAACTTCTCCATTTCACCCCGGATATCCAGACCACTGAGGGTGTGAAAACCCTGCGGTGTGCGGTGGCGGAAGACCAAATGATCTCCTTCAAGGTGCAGTAGCCGCTCGCCCCCTTCAGGCTCGTCGTCCAGCACCTTCACATCCTGCGGTGCATTCTTGGAAACAAACAAAGGTTTCTTCTGCTCATCCCAGGCCGCGAAGTAGGAGTGATCACTGCTCTCTGTCCCGGAATGACCGGAAACGGCCAGCGGCACGCCGGGCTCGGATGCCAGGTGACTCAGCCGGGCACGCGCCTCATCGTTTGAGTAGGGACTCCCTCTGCCCGCTCGTGCATCTCGATCAAAGACCGCCTTGCCGACAATATTGCGATCGAACTCCACCAGCTCCTCTTCCAGCTGCGTCATCCGCTCCACGCGCACCGTCCGGTAGGAAAGAATACAGAGTGCCGCGATGACCACCGAGAGGATCAGGGCATGCCAGAGCTGTAAGCTCCAGCGCAGTGAATGAAATGGGCGCATAGCGGTTAATCGAGGATCATGTATCCGAGCCCTCGTCGGGTGACAATCAGGCCGGATCCTAGTTTTTTACGAATATTGGAAACGTGGACATCGAGTAAGTTCGAAAGCGTGTCTTCATCGGCGTCGAAGAGGTGCTCGTAGAGCTCGGTCCGACTCACCACCCGGCCGTGTTTGAGGGCGAGATATTCCACCAGCGCGTATTCGCGGGCGGTCACTGCCACCACCGCACCAGCGCGGCGGATTTCCTTGCAGGCCAAATCCACCGCCACATCACCGATCTCGATGACCCGAAGCGTTTCGCCACTGGACCTGCGAATCAATGCGCGCAGACGGGCTAACAGTTCTTCGAGATCAAAAGGTTTCACCAAATAGTCATCCGCTCCACCGTCCAGGCCGCGGATGCGATCGTCCAAGCCGTCTCGCGCGGTGAGCATCAGCACCGGAGTTTTCTTTTCCTGTCGCAGGGTGGCCAGAAGCGTCCAGCCATCCATCACTGGCAGCATGCCATCGAGCACAATGCAGTCGTAATCCGTCTCCTGAGCCATGAACAGCCCCTCGCCGCCGTCCTCAGCTTCATCCACCGCGTAGGTCTCCTCACGCAGGTTGGCGACCAAACTACGGCGCAAATCAGGATCGTCCTCGATGACCAATAATCTCATGCTGTGTGAAGTTCATTATTCATGACGGAGGGCATCGATGGGATCCAAGGCCGCGGCACGACGCGCCGGCATGAATCCAAACAACACCCCCACGGCGCCTGAGAATAAGAATGCGATTAAATTGATCTTCATATCAAATAGAAACGGAACGCCGATGACCTTGGATAAGACTACACAGAGACCAAAGGCCAAGGCCAGCCCGATCAGGCCACCGATGCACGCCAAGGTCACCGCCTCGACCAAGAACTGCAGAAGCACCTCACGCGCCCTCGCTCCCACCGCCAGGCGGATACCGATTTCACGCGTCCGCTCGGTTACCGATACCAACATAATGTTCATAATCCCAATACCGCCCACTAACAAACTCACTCCAGCCACTGCTCCTAACAGAGTAGTCATCACCTGGGTGGACGAGCTCACGGCCTCGGCAATCTGACGGGTGTCGATGACAGTAAAATCATCATCTTCGTTCGCCTGCAAGTTTCTGCGTTCACGCATCAATAGGCTGATCTCATTGATGATCGCAGTGGTGTCGGCATCGTCTTCCGCGGAGATGAGGATGGTAGAAATATCATGCTCCGAAGTCTTGCCGACCAAGCGCCTCTGCAAAGTTGTTAGAGGAACAACAATGGTATCGTCTTGGTCGCGACCTTGCCCCGACTGACCTTTGGTTTTCAACACGCCGATGACTTCACAGGAGGATTTACCCAGCCGGATTTTCGTCCCAATAGGATCTTCCGAGCCAAACATTTCCTTCTTCACCGTGCCGCCAATCACACAGACAGCCTTACCAGAAACCAAGTCCGAGCGTTCGAAAAACCGACCGCTTTCTAGGCTCCATTTTCCGATACTGAAGTATTCGGGCGTGGTGCCGGTCACCTCGGTAGAGCGGGCGTTCTGCAGGTAGATGGTGCTGACATTGGTCGAACTCGTGGGAGCCACACTGACCAGACCACCGATCTGTTCCTCCACCGCCTGGGCATCTTTCTCACTGAAATTTGGCACCCCGGCCGATGACGAACGTGGACCAAACCCCTGACCGGGACGCAGCACCAGAAGGTTACTTCCCAAGTTGGAAATCTGATTCTTCACTGCGCTGGTGGCACCCTGTCCCAGCGTCACCATGGTGATCACTGCGGCCACGCCGATGATGATTCCTAACACGGTGAGAAACGCACGCATGAGATTGCGCCGGATTTCACAGAGGGCGATATATAAAGCATTAAAAAACATCAGTCGGTTGGGTTCAGGTAATCGGATTCGATCAAGCCATCTTTGACTCGGATCACACGTTTCGCGTAGCTCGCGATATCGTCTTCATGGGTCACCATCACAATGGTGATCCCGGCTTCTTGATTGAGGTTCACCATCAGGTTCATGATTTCGATGCTGGTGACAGTGTCGAGGTTACCGGTCGGCTCATCTGCGAACAGCATGCTTGGTTGCGATACCAATGCGCGTGCAATAGCCACCCGCTGCTGCTGCCCCCCGGAGAGTTCGGCCGAGGTGTTTTTCAACTTATCCCCCATACCCACCGACTCCAGAGCTGCGATCGATGCCTCCCTCCTCTCCTTGGCGGTGACACCACGGTAGAGCAGAGGCAGTTCCACATTCTCCCGCGCCGAGGTTCTGGCTAACAGGTTGAAACCTTGGAAGACAAAACCCAAAGCATACCTTCTCAGCAGCGATCGTTCGTCGGAGTTCAGTCCTCCCACATCGATGCCCGAGAAGTGATACTGCCCGCCGGATGGAACGTCGAGACAGCCTAACAAGTTCATCAAAGTCGACTTGCCAGACCCACTCGGTCCCATCACAGCCACGAACTCCCCTTCGCCAATGCTGAGGTCCACGCCTTTCAGAGCTTGGAAGGCAGCATCGCCTTGGCCGTAGGTTTTTGTGATTCCTTTGAGCTCAATCAGTTGGTCCTGTTTCATGGTGTGTCCACTTTCTCTCTGATGATGACCTGCATACCCTCTTCTACTTCGGGCCCAAGAACTTCGGTGTGCCGACCATCCGTAAGACCTGTTGCTACAGAGATTTGTTTCGGTTCGCCGTTGTCTAAGATCCAGATCGATTTCATGGATGTTTCGCCTGCAGCTCCACCGCCATTAGCTCTGCCACCCTCACCTGATTGGCCTTTACCGGACCGTCCTTTACCAGAGCGGCCACCTCCACCACCGCGCATCGCCCGGCGTGGTGGTCCAGGCGTGAGGTTCTCCAAGAGGCTCTGCTTGGGAGCCTCCTTGGTTTCTGTGCTGCCGGAACCAGGCTTGTAGCGGAGCACTGCATTCGACACCATCAAGATGTTATTGCTTTCGGCCACACGAATGTCGGCCGTGGCAGTCATGCCCGGGCGCAGACTGAGGTCATCATTTTTCACTTCAAGTTCCGCCTCGTAGGTGACCACATTGTCGGTAATCTCGGAAGCGTAGGAAACCTTCACCACTTTGGCTTCATAGGTCCGGTCCGGCCAGGCATCCACCGTGAAGCTGGCCGATTGACCCGGCTTCATCCGACCGATGTCAGCCTCAGCCACGGCGACTTCCAGTTTCATTTTGGTGAGTGTTTCAGCAACGATGAACAACTCGGGGGCTGAAAACTGCGCCGCCACAGTGGATCCAGGTTCCACGCTGCGAGAGAGAACGATGCCTGTGATCGGCGATTTGATTTCGGATTTATCCAGATCGGTCTCGGTGACTTTCACTTCCGCTTCCGCCTTCAACACGGCAGCCTTTGCCGACTCCAAACTGGCCAAGGCGCGGTCTCGAGTGGCCGTGGCGGTATCGAGGTCTGCCTGCGAGGGAGTTTTCCCTCCACTGATACGGTGCAGCTCTTGCAGCCGCTTGAGCGACGATTCACTTTCAGCCACTGTTGCCTTGGCCTGGTTCACCGAAGCCTTGGCCACGGAGAGCGATGCCCGCAGGCTGTTCAGCTCCTGCTCTAACTTTGTGGTATCCAGCACTGCGATGACCTGACCTTCTTCGACGGTGTCATTGTAATCCACCAGCACCTTGTCCATGGTGCCGGAGATTTCACTACCGACGCTCACCTCATTGGTGGGCTCCAGATTGCCTGTGGCTGTCACTGTGACGGCGATGCTTCCGCGGTCGATAGCTTCGGTGACATAGGTCGGTTTTCCATCGTCACCTCCATAGTAGTATTTTTGCAAGGCGAAGGCTGCTCCAGCGAGTAACAGCAAGAGAATCAGCAGTGTGATAAAGCGCTTCCGCCGTGAGGGTGAGTTGGCGCGAATCTTGTCCGCGAGGTCGTCATGTTGTTGTGTTTTCATTATCTTGTTAGAATCGTTTTTTTGCTTGTTCAGATCTCTTGGGTTAACGCTGCCAGCCACCACCCAGAGCTTTGTAAAGGGCCACGAAGGAGCTTGAGCGATCGCCTTGGACGGTGACCACCTGCTCCTGAATGCTGAGCAATGCCCGCTGGGTATTGAGGACGGTATCGATATCCTCCACCCCAGCCTCATAACTTTGCCGCGCGAGTTGCTCGGCATTTTCCGCCGCCTGCAGCGCCCGTTGGGTGATCTCAGCCCGCTGTTCGTTTTTCTGACAGGCGATCAATGCGTCTTCGACTTCCGAGAGCGCCGTCAGCACACTGGATTTATAGCTCTGCCATGCTTGTTCCTCCTGCTCGCTCTGCACCTCGATCTGGCTGCGAATCTTTCCTCCGTCGAAAATAGGAGCTGTTAGCCCCGCAATCACACTGGCGGCAGCTTGCTCAGGACGGAGCAGTTTGGAAAGACCATCGCTGTCCACGCCGAGGCTTCCACTCAAGGTCAAGGAAGGCATTTTCTCCGCCTCTGCCGCATCGGTGCGATACACCGCCGCGAGCCAAGAATAACCTGCGCTACGCACGTCAGGGCGCTGGCGCACCGTGTCTGCGGGGATGCCGACTGCCAATTTCCGTGGTGGCTCAGGCACTTTGCCCGATCGTTTCGCCAGCAGCTTATCAAGCGCTCCCGGCGTTTTCCCAGCCATCAAGGTCAGTGAGTTTTTCGCATTACCGATGGTTTGCTCCAGCGAGGGAAGCGTCGACCGGAGTTGCTCCAAATTGCTCTTCGCCTGCTGCGCATCCAGAGAGTCAGTCTGGCCAGCTTGCTCTTTCCACGACGCCAGCTGGTAAGTTTGCTCGAAGTTTTTGACGTTCTCCTGCACCACTTTCATGCGTGCTTCCGCGCTGCGCAACGTGACATAGGCGAGGGCGACTTCGGACGTCAGCGACGCCTGAACCGATTCCCGAGTGGCCACCGAACTGGCCAGATCAGCCTGAGCGGCGGCTACGGCAGCCTGTTGTTTGCCAAAGAGATCCACTTCCCATGACGCCTGTAAACCTGCCGAGTAAACTTCGGTGCTAGAATAGGTGGTCGAGCTGGAGCTGGAATCTTTGCTGCGGCTGCCACTGGCTGAAGCTACGCCATTAAGCGTCGGCAACAGGCCACTCTTCTCGATGGACCTCCGCGCCCTAGCTTCACGCACGGCCGAGAAGGCTGATTTCAGGTCGGGATTCGAGGCTAGGGAGTCACGGATCAGCTCGGTCAGCACGGGGTCATGGAATTCACTCCACCATTGAGCGAGGTCCACGTTCACCTGCGTTTGCGGGAAATCGGCACCATGTTGCCAGCTTTGCGGCAGCTTCACCGGCTGAGTGGGTTGCTTGCTCAAATCCATCGTCTGGCAGCCTGTAAGCCCGGCCACCACCAAGGGCAGCACCATGCCGGACCGCAGAGAGGGCTTGGTCAGCCAAGAAATATCGAGTCGTTTCATGCGGCCCACCCTCTCACAGCGAACCTTTAGTTAAGATGAAGCGGCCTATTTTTTTCTATTTATTTGTCTCTTACTCCCCATTTTCAGAGATCGCCTCGTAAAAACCCCACCTTGACACTTCAGGCCGAGTCATTAAAATCCGAACGCTAAGACAGGGGAGCCGACGAGGCTGAGAATGAGCAAAACCGCCCATGACCCTCAGAACCTGCCACGGTTAACACCGGCGAAGGGAGTCGCGTTTCTTTTCGGACATCGAAATACGTCGCCAAACCCATCGCTCCATATTCCAGGCGGTGGGTTTTCTTTTTTTATCCCCCCAAACTCAACCATCACACCACAACTACCATGATCTCACGCGACGATAACGAAATCACTCCGGAAAACGCCCACCAGCGCTCCGACTACACCGGCAACTTTGTCGAGGACATCGATAACTCCGAGGAGCTTGCCGCCCTGGAAAAAGACCCGACCATTTTCCCCAACTCCACCCGCGTTTATGTGGAGGGAAACATCCACCCGTCCGTGAAAGTGCCGATGCGTGAGATCCGCTTGTCCGACACCGAGCACCCGAACGGAAGAGTCGAAGAAAACCCACCGATCCGTGTCTACGATTGCTCCGGCCCTTGGGGTGACCCTGATTTCGACGGCAACGTCCGCGAAGGCCTCCCTGCCCTGCGCCGCCAGTGGATTCTCGACCGCAATGACGTCGAGGAATACGATGGCCGCGAAATCACCGCCGCCGACAATGGCTACCTCTCCGAGAAACACGCGGAGAAATACAACGAAAACAAAGCCGCCAAGAACAAGCTCAAGGAATACCCCGGCCTGAAGCGCAAGCCGCTGCGTGCCTCCGCCGGCCACCCGGTCACTCAGAAATGGTATGCCGACCAAGGCATCATCACTCCCGAGATGGAATACATCGCGATCCGCGAGAACAACGGTCGCATGGAGGAGTTCAAAACCATCCACGATCGCTACCCGACCGTTGACGAGCTGCCCGATGACGCGTCCGAGCAAATCAAGGAATTCGTCCGCCAGCAGAACTCCACGCCCGAAGGCTACGAGATGCCGCGTCCGTCCGAGATCGATCCGATGAAACAGGTCTCGCGCAACGTCATGAACCACCAACACCCGGGCCAGACCTACGGCGCTGAAATTCCGAAGCTCATCACCGCCGAGTTCGTCAGAAGCGAGGTCGCCCGCGGCCGTGCTATCATCCCTGCCAACATCAACCACCCGGAAAACGAGCCGATGATCATTGGTCGCAATTTCCTGGTAAAAATCAACGCCAACATCGGTAACTCCGCCGTCGCTTCCACCATCGATGAAGAGGTGGAAAAAATGCGCTGGTCCACCAAGTGGGGCGCCGACACCGTGATGGATCTGTCCACCGGCAAAAACATCCACGCCACCCGCGAATGGATCCTGCGCAACTCACCAGTTCCCATCGGCACCGTGCCGATCTATCAGGCACTGGAAAAAGTCAACGGCAAGATCGAAGACCTCACTTGGGAGCTTTACCGCGACACCCTGATCGAGCAGGCCGAGCAAGGCGTCGATTACTTCACCATCCACGCCGGCGTGCTCAAGCGCTTCGTCCCCCACACCGCCCGCCGGATGACCGGTATTGTCAGTCGTGGTGGATCGATCATGGCCAAGTGGGCACTGCACCACAATGCCGAGAACTTCCTCTACACCCACTGGGATGAAATTTGCGACATCTGCGCCGCCTATGACGTTTCCTTCTCCATCGGCGACGGCCTCCGCCCCGGCTCCATCGCCGATGCCAACGACTACGCCCAACTCGCCGAGCTCGAAGTCCAGGGAGAACTCACCACCCGCGCCTGGGCCAAAGGTTGCCAGGTGATGAACGAAGGCCCCGGCCACGTGCCGCTCCAGCTGATCGAAGAGAACATGCAGAAGCAAATCGACTGGTGCCACGAAGCCCCCTTCTACACCCTCGGGCCGCTGACAACAGACATCGCTCCCGGTTACGATCACATCACCTCCGGCATCGGTGCCGCCAACATCGGCTGGTATGGCTGCGCCATGCTCTGCTACGTCACACCGAAGGAGCACCTCGGTCTCCCTAACAGAGACGACGTCCGCGAAGGCGTGATCACCTACAAAATCGCCGCCCACGCCGCTGACCTCGCCAAAGGCCACCCGGCTGCGCAGGAACGAGACAACGCCATCTCCAAAGCCCGCTTCGAGTTCCGCTGGCGCGACCAGTTCGCCCTCGGCCTCGACCCAGCCAGAGCCATCGACTTCCACGATGAAACCCTCCCCGCCGAAGGTGCCAAAACCGCCCACTTCTGCTCGATGTGCGGACCGACATTCTGCTCGATGAAAATCACCGCAGATGTGAGAAAGTATGCTGAGGAAAATGGCTACACCGGTGATGACATGAGCAAAGAGGAGCTGGCCTCCGTGTGATTCTGATGATCGGTCTGATCAGACGGATCAGACCGATCTAAAACTAACCCCATGAAAAAACTCCGCCCAACTGGCGGTTACCGCAAACTGGCATCATTCCAGACAACCACCCTGATCTACGATGCCACGGTAGCCTTCTGCAAAAAATTCATCGATCCCTACTCCCGCACCACTGACCAGATGGTCCAGGCTGCACGTAGTGGTCGGCAGAATATTGCAGAGGGCAACCGCGCTGGTTCTACCAGCACCCACTCCGAACTGAAACTCACCAATGTCGCGCGAGCATCTCAAGAAGAGCTGCTGCTGGATTTCGAAGACTACCTCCGCCAGAACGATCTCCCGCTCTGGCCAAAGGATGCCCCCGAGGCATCTCAAGTGCGGGCTCTGGCACGCCAGTGCCAAAAACAAGATCCGTCAGATCAGACCGATCAGTCGGATCTAAACCTGCCCACAGACGCCGGCGACCGTGCCCGCTATACGCTCTACCGCCCTTGGTTAGAGCATGCAGACCCCGCCATCCGCGCCAACGCGATCCTCTGCCTGATTCACCAAGCGAACTTCTTGTTAGACAAACAACTCATCGCCATGGAACAGGCCTTCGTAGAAGGCGGTGGCTACCGTGAAACCCTCGCCACCGCTCGCATCGCGAAGCGAAACCAAGATCGCTCCGATCAGACGGATTCGTCTGATCACAAAGCCCCGCACTGCCCAGCCTGCGGCAGAGCCATGGCCATCCGCACTGCCAAAACAGGAGCCAACCAAGGCTCCCAATTCTGGGGCTGCACCGGCTATCCGGACTGTAAGCAGACGTCTGCCATCTAGTCAGACAATAACGCCCTGACACAGCCGATTAAGCATCCATCCCTCGCACCACCACATTGCCAAAATGCTTACCAGACTTTTGGTGAACATAAGCTGAATCGGCATCTTCGAACTCAAAGACGCTGTCCACCACGGGTGTGAGACTGTGTTCTTCCAATGCTGCGTGGAAGCGGTGCTGCATGGCTTTGCTGCCGACGTAGATGCCGAACACTTGCAGGCTCTTGCCGACGATCATAAACGGATTCACCTCCGCCGCCGTGCCGGTCAGCACACCGATCAGGCTGATCACGCCGTGGTATTTCACCGACTTCATCGAGCGCTCGAAGGTGCCTGCGCCACCGACCTCCACCACCAGGTCCACGCCGCGTTTCCCAGTAAGTTCCCACACCTCCTGATCCCAGTCCGGGGTGTCGCGATAATTGATGGTATGCGTGGCTCCCATTTCCTTCACACGTGCCAATTTTTCATCAGAACTCGAAAGCACAATCGTCTTCAGACCAAATGCCACGGCGAGCTGCAGGGCGAAGATCGACACGCCTCCCGTTCCCTGTATCAAAATCGTATCGCCCTTCTTCGCGGGTCGTGCGTGCTCGAACAAGGCGTGCCAGGCCGTCAGTCCGGCACAGGGCAGGGTCGCGGCTTCGGCAAAATCAAGATGCTCTGGCACAGCGACAAAACTCTGCTCGTGCCCGAGGACGAACTCCGACAGCATTCCGTCCACCGAGCCACCGCCGCGCGCCACTCCATGAATCTCACGGGTGATCTCGCCGTCGATCCAGTTGGGAAAAAACAAACCCAGCACCCGATCTCCCACTTGGAAATCCTGCACCTCGGCACCCACCTCCACCACCACACCCGCACCATCGGAAAACGGCACGATGGCCTCCTTCGCATACTGCCTCATCAGGAAATCCCGATAGTTCAGCGACGCGGCTTTCAGCTGCACTTTAACGTCCTTCGGCCCCAGCTTCGGCACCTCAGCATCGACCAGACGGATCGCATCCGCCCCTGGCTCCATGATATATTGTTTCATTTCTAATAATTGATTCGTTGTATCATTCACATCTAACATAGATTCCTGTTCGCTACTTCGCCACGACCCGATACCCACCTGCATGGCGTAGGTAGAGCACTGTTTCTTTTTCTGTCTTCAATCGATACACGGTCGCTCCCAGGTGAGTGAAATAGCTGCCAGCCACGAGCTTGGATGATTTTTCATCTTGCTGCATAGCCACCTGTCCATTGACCACTACGGCACGAAATCGCCCTTTTCCGGTGCGTAACTCACCTTGGAAACCTGCGGGTAGCTTCAGTAGAGATCCATTGGTTCGCGCCTGATCCGCCTTCATCCAGAGCAAGGCCATTTGAGGGGATTTCTGCGAGGCTCCCACCTCGATTCGTGTCGTTTCCGTTGCATCCTGCCAGACAATGTTAGATTCATGCACATTGATCGGTCGCTCTCCGTTATCTGTCGCCTTATCTGACGGCAGAACCAAATACGGGCCACTATCGATTTCGATCAGC
The DNA here is from genome assembly GCF_016811075.1 of Oceaniferula flava. Taxonomy (NCBI): domain Bacteria; kingdom Pseudomonadati; phylum Verrucomicrobiota; class Verrucomicrobiia; order Verrucomicrobiales; family Verrucomicrobiaceae; genus Oceaniferula; species Oceaniferula flava. Next base: position 13,556 of record NZ_JAFBGL010000010.1, on the reverse strand, counting down.
GCCATATTGTTCTCTCCTTTAGCCGCCGTGATATGGTTTTCTCCTGCAGGCTGTGTCCAGTAAGAGCTAGAGGGCATCCACATCTTAGCGGCTGCTGGATCATCATTGTGGATCAATCCGGAAATAACCACTCCTCGATAAGTCACGTTGTGAATGTGCGGTGGAGAGGAAAAGCCATCTTTGAATTTCACCAGAAATCCGGTAGCGGCATCACCAGCTCGATCGCCCCACAAGGTCGCCGCCTGCGGACTCGCGTCACCCCTCGCCTTATTCAGCGGTGTCCACTTCACATCAGCCAGAGCAACCACAGCGCTATCCCCCTCGTCTGATTTTTCCTCGGCAGCCACGTTCGATAGCAAGCTACTTAACATTGTCACTGCTACCACTGGCAACCCGATCAGAGCGTTTTTCTTTATTAATTTTTTCATATTTTCTATTGAGTTAATCATTAAACATCCACCACGACCTTACCCATTCCCTTGCCGCTTTCCAATCGTGCATGAGCTTCATTGGCCTGCTCGAGAGAATAACGGTTCTCATCAAGGACCACTCTCAATGCTCCCGCCTCGGCAATCTTTGCCAGCTCTGCGAGGATTCTGCCGTGCTCGCTGCGCTGGTGATGATGCAGCATGGGGATCAACATAAAGACCACATGCAGCGAGAGGCCTTTCATGTGGGCTGGTGTTAGATCGAGTTCGCACATGGAGACTGTGGTCGCAATCTGACCATTCAATGCGGCTGCCTCGAATGAGTTCAGTAAATTTTCACCACCCACGGAGTCGAATACGAGATCAAAGCCTGCGCCATCGGTGTGAGACTCCACGTAATCTTCCACGGATTCCGTTTTGTAATTAATCGGCTTAGCTCCCAGATCATTGATTAACGCCAGCTGTTCATCACCACCGCCGGTGGAATACACATCACCGCCCCAGTAGTTGGCTAGTTGGATCGCAATGTGTCCCACGCCGCCGGAACCGCCGTGCACTAACACCTTATGACCTTTGCTGATATTCGCGCGCTGCAGGCCTTCATAGGCAGTGATCGCCACCAAAGGTAGCGCTGCGGCCTCGCGCATCGATAGGTTGCTTGGCTTCTTCGCTACCAAATCTGCATCCGCGACAATGTATTCTGCCAGTGTGCCGGGTAAATCTGCTAGACCTCCTGCACAACCATATACCTCATCGCCTACGGAGAAATCAGTCACGTCCTCGCCAACTTCCTCCACGGTGCCTGCGAAATCCATACCTAACAGTGCAGGGGTATCTGGCGAAAGAGGAAGATCCTTGCCCATGGTGCGGATCATCGTGTCCACCGTGTTGACACTGGTCGCGGCGATCTTCACCAGTAGGTGACCTGCGCGCACCTGAGGCTTCTCTATTTCAGAAGTTTCAAATTTTGCGTCTTCACCGTAACTCTTCAATAGCATTGCTTTCATCGTTCTTATCTTTCTTTGTTTGTAGTTAGTTTGTTTGCGGGAGCATTTTCTCCCAATCGATGTCAGTATCATAACTCAATCGTTTCATTTGTGAAATTGCTTGTTTTAATACCACCTATGAGTTAATCGAATAAGCCATGTGCTTCCGAGCAAACATCTCAATTCACCCTCGATACCGATCTGCTTTCCTTACGCAGCCTCATTGCGGTGGTTGAGGAAGGTGGTTTTTCTGCAGCGGCCAAGCGGATTCACCGCACCCAGTCGGCCATTAGCTTGCAGGTCGCCAAACTCGAAGACCGTCTGGGCGCCAAACTGCTCGATCGCAACACTCGCTCAGTCGCCCTGACCGCCGCTGGCGAGACATTTATCAGCTACGCCCGCCGCATCCTTGAACTGGCCGACGAAGCAGCCCTCGCGGTGACCGCACCGGATGAGGCCACCTTGCTCCGTGTCGGTTTTGCCGATTACCTCGCGCCCCAGCACCTGCACACCCTGCTGGCACGATTCCGCCGGGCGCATCCGAACTGTGATCTCAGCCTGATCCTCGGTATGGGAGCGGACCTTTTCCCTAAGCTCAAAAATGGCGAACTCGATCTCGTCTTCGCCGGCCCGGAGGGAAACAAAGGCGACATTCTCTGGGATGAGCCTCTGGTATGGACCGGGACTCTGCCAGCCGACTATCAACCATCCCAGGCGCTCGATCTCGTCCTCATGCCATCCCCCTGCTGCTATCGCAAGATTGCCTTTGACACCCTAACAAAAATTGGCACTCCGTGGAAATTGGCTATCGAAGCCAACTCCGTCCATGCCGTGCAATCGGCGGTCCGTGCCGGACTTGGCATCAGCGTCCTGCCCCGCTCCGTGCTCGGCGACAAGCTGCCACGCATCAACGACACCCTGCCGAAGCTGCCCCAGACATCACTGGCAAGTTACGTCGCCCGAGGCACGACTCATCCCTACGCCCAGCGTTTCATCGATTTCCTCGTGTCTTGCGTCAACGAATCTTCTATGGAAAGCCGTCGAGTTAAGCTCAAAGCAATCTAACAAAAACCCTAAGGAACAAGACCTCTGCATTCCTAACACATCGGCAGCTTTCCAGAGCTTCCCTTGACAGACAGCATGGCTGTGAGAGGTTGTGGTTCCTCGCGCGGTGTGGCTCAACGGTTGAGCTTTTCCCATCATAAGGCGCGGCACCACCCCACTACCTAACTCTTTATGCACATCGGAATCTGGACCAGTCTCTTTCTTTACTTCGCATTAATGATCGCCATCGGGTTTTACGCGGCGAAAAAATCGACCTCGAATTCCGAGGAATACATGCTCGGCGGGCGCAACCTTCACCCTGCCGTCGCCGCCCTCTCAGCCGGGGCTTCTGATATGTCTGGCTGGTTACTGTTAGGTTTACCCGGTGCGCTTTTTGCCGCGGGATTGATTGAAGCCTGGATCGGAATTGGGCTATTTGTCGGGGCCTTGTGCAACTGGATCATCGTCGCGCCCCGCCTGCGCGAACAGACGGAACGCTACGACAACGCGCTAACAGTTCCGCAGTTCCTGGCCAATCGTTTCCCCTCCCGTGCCCTGCCTCTGCGGATGACCTCTGCCATCATTGTGGTGATATTCTTCATCGTTTACACCGCGGCCGGTCTTGTCGGCGGAGGCAAACTCTTCGCCAGCGCCTTCGGGGAGATGGTCAACCTCGGCTTCATGAGCGACTACATGTTCGGCGTCTGGTTCACCCTCATTGTGGTGCTCGCTTACACCGTGGTGGGAGGCTTCCTCGCCGTCAGCCTCACCGATTTCTGCCAGGGCGTCATCATGATGCTTGCGCTAGTGATCATGCCCATCGTCATTCTCACCACAGGGCAAGGCGACGGCATCGGGGGCGCCGCCGAGCGACTCAGCGAGATCGACCCCAGCTACCTGTCCCTCACCAGTGGCGTCACAGCGGTCGGTCTGATCTCGGCACTTGCCTGGGGATTAGGATATTTTGGTCAGCCGCACATCATCGTGCGTTTCATGGCGGTGCGTTCCGTCAAGGACGTCAGCCAAGCGCGCAACTACGCCATGAGCTGGATGCTCGTCGCCCTGATCGGCGCCGTTGGCATGGGGATTTTCGGCCGGGCCTACGTCGAGCGCAATGGCATCACCGTTGACGATCCGGAAACGATCTTTATGATTCTTTCCGACCTGCTGTTCCACCCGCTGATCACCGGCTTCCTCTACGCCGCTTTGCTGGCAGCGATTATGTCGACCATTTCCAGCCAGCTTCTCGTCTCCTCATCATCCCTAACAGAGGACTTCTACCGACTGTTCATTAACAAGAAGCCAAGCGATAAACAACTGGTCTTCATTGGTCGGCTCAGTGTGCTGGCGGTGGGCATTGTCGCGGCATTGATCTCGGGAAATCCAGACTCGCAAGTGCTCAGTCTGGTGGCTAACGCCTGGGCTGGCTTTGGTGCCGCCTTTGGCCCGATGATCATTCTGGCACTGATCTGGAAAAAGACATCCGGCTCCGGCGCTCTTGCCGGTATGGTGGTGGGAGCCGCCACGGTGATCGCATGGATCGCTCTGGACTGGAACCAGTCCTTCCTCGGCGGTCCGGGTGTCTATGAGATCATCCCCGGCTTTGTGCTCTCCTGGCTGACCATTTACGGAGTCAGTAAGGCCACCTACGTCGACGGCGAGTTCCGTGCCATCGTCAACAAGGACGCACCCTAACTTCTAACTAACAGTCAACTTCAGAGATCAAAAAAACGCGCTCCACATGATGGTGAAGCGCGTTTGTTGGGTGAATTTCGTTAGACTAAGTCAAAGCGATCCAGCTCCATGACCTTCACCCAAGCGGCGATGAAGTCGTTGACGAATTTCTGCTCGGCATCGGCGCAGGCATACACCTCGGCGACGGCGCGCAGCACGGAGTTTGATCCGAAAACGAGGTCGGCACGGGTGCCGGTCCACCTTGGCTGCTTGGTTTGGCGATCCGAGCCGAGGTAGGCATTGCCACAGGGCGAGACGGATTTCCACTCGATCCCCATGTCCAGCAAGTTGACGTAGTAGTCGTTCGTCAACTGACCACGGCGAGTCGTCAGGATACCGTAACCTTCGTCATCGGCATTGGTTTCCAACACGCGCAAACCACCGACTAATACCGTCAGTTCCGGCGCGGTTAGGGTCAGCAACTGAGCGCGGTCGATCAGCAGATGCTCCGCTGGCACAGTGAACTTGCCACCGAGGTAGTTGCGGAAGCCGTCGGCTCTGGGTTCCAGGGCCTCGAAGGACTCCACATCGGTCTGCTCCTGGCTGGCATCGGTGCGGCCTGGAGTGAATGGCACCTCGACATCGTGACCGGCCGCCTTCGCTGCCATCTCGATGGCCACGCCACCACCGAGCACGATCAGATCGGCCAGGGAGACTTTTTTACCATTCAATGCGCTGTCATTGTAGGCTGTTTGAATTTCTTCCAGCTTACCTAACACTTTTTCCAACTGCTGAGGTTTGTTCACCTCCCAGTCTTTCTGCGGTGCAAGACGAATGCGTGCGCCATTGGCTCCGCCGCGTTTATCGGAACCTCGGAACGTAGAAGCTGATGCCCAAGCAGTGGAGACTAACTCTGAGACACTCAAGCCAGACTCTGCAATTTTCTTCTTCAGATCAACGATGTCCGCAGTATCCACCAGCGCATGGTCAACGGCAGGAATAGGATCCTGCCAGATCAGGTCTTCTTCAGGAACTTCTGGCCCCAGATAGAGAGACTTCGGTCCCATATCGCGGTGTGTGAGTTTGAACCAGGCCTTGGCAAAAGCCTCGGCAAAAGCATCCGGGTTCTCCAGGAAATGGCGGGAGATTTTTTCATATTCGGGATCAAAGCGCAGTGACAGATCGGTGGTCAGCATGGTGGGACGATGTTTTTTCCCAGCTTCATGTGCATCAGGAATTGTCTCGGCAGCATCTTTCGCGACCCACTGGTGAGCACCTGCCGGGCTCTTGGTCAGTTCCCACTCGTTCTCAAACAGGTTCTTGAAAAATCCATGACTCCACTTCGCCGGCGTCGAGGTCCAGGTGACTTCGAGACCACTGGTGATGGTATCGCCACCCTTGCCGGTGCCGTAACTGTTCGCCCAGCCGAGCCCCTGTGCTTCCAAAGGAGCGGCCTCGGCATCATCGCCCACATTGTCGGCAGGTCCTGCACCGTGGGTTTTGCCAAAGGTGTGACCGCCGGCAATGAGCGCCACCGTCTCCTCGTCATTCATCGCCATGCGAGCAAAGGTCTCGCGGATGTCATGCGCTGCAAGAATCGGATCAGGGTTACCATCAGGCCCCTCGGGGTTGACGTAGATCAGGCCCATCTGCACTGCAGCGAGTGGGTTTTCCAGCACCCGATCGTGGACATCGCCATCGGCGGCGTCATCGGACACCAGGACACCGCGATCCTCATCCGCCCCTTCCGAGCCATGGTCGTAACGCTTGTCGCCACCGAGCCATTCGGTCTCGCTGCCCCAGTAGACATCTTGATCAGGCTCCCAAGTGTCCTCCCGACCACCGGCAAATCCGAAGGTCTTGAAGCCCATGCTTTCCAAGGCCACATTGCCGGTCAGGATCAGCAAATCAGCCCAAGAAATCTTGCGACCGTATTTCTGTTTGATCGGCCACAGCAGACGGCGCGCCTTATCCAAGCTGACGTTATCCGGCCAGCTGTTCAGCGGAGCAAAACGTTGCTGACCGCGACCACCACCACCACGCCCATCTCCGGTGCGGTAAGTGCCGGCGCTGTGCCAGGCCATACGGATGAACAAGGGGCCGTAGTTCCCGAAATCTGCCGGCCACCAGTCTTGGGAATCGGTCATCAATTCGGTGAGATCTTGTTTCACCGCGTCCAGATCCAGACTCGCAAATTCCTTGCGGTAATCAAATTCCTCGCCCATAGGATCGGATTTGATGGAATGCTGATGAAGCAGCTCCACCTTCAGGCGGTTCGGCCACCAGTCTTCATTGGAAGTGCCACCGCCGGCAGGAGCGGATTGGAAAAACGGACATTTGGATTCGTTGGACATCGTATGGTTAGTTTAGTTTGTTAGTTTCTGTTTGTTTTTGGTAGAGAGAAAATCGTTTAGTTCTTGGCCTTCGACGCCTGGCACTCAGGGCACAGCCCCCAGTAAGTCACCTCAGCCTCATCAATGATAAAGCCGGCATCATCCGCCGCGTGCAGGCAGGGCGTTTCACCCGTGGCACAATCGACATCAACGGTCAGACCACACTCGCGGCACACCAGGTGATGATGGTTATCGCCCACCCTATTTTCATAACGCGCCGAAGAGCCCGCTGGCTGGATGCGGCGCACCAGGCCTTTTTCCGAAAACAGCGTCAGGACGTTATAGATAGCCTGACGTGAGATGGTGCCTATTTCCTGTCGCACGGTCTCAGCCAAAATATCGGCTGTGGCATGAGGCTTCTTATCCACTGCGCGTAACACCGCTAAACGCTGGGCGGTCACCGGGATCCGGTGCTGTTCAAGTAAGTCTGCGTGCTCAGGCATGAAAGTTTAATACGACAATAACTTTACAGTGTAAAGTTTCATTTTGAGAAAGTTGTATCAACACGTCTCAACCTACCCTCCGAATCCCCCTTCTTCGTGCGTATCACCGGTCTTCTCGCGACCTCCAACAAAGCACCTGACGGCAATGCGACAGCCCACCCTTCGAGAGTCAAACATCCGCGCGGCTGCCCCTGTTGACAATTTTTTCGGTGGTATTGCGGGTCTGATCCTGAATAGAGTTTGCGCATGTACGAAGCTACCGGAAAAATCAAAGTCATCCTCGATACCCAAACGTTCCCCAGCGGGTTCAGCAAACGCGAGTTTGTCATCACCACCCCCGATGAAAACTACCCCCAGGACATCAAGTTTGAGATCGTCAAAGACAAGTGCGCATGGCTCGACAAATTTGAGCCCGGCCAAGACGTGACCGTCCACTTCGATATCCGCGGCAACGAGTATAAGGGCAAATACTACGTCAACCTCAACTGCTGGAAGATCCAAGGCGGAGAAAGCGCTGGCAATCAGGCACCCACAGGCGCTCAACCAGCGTCCCAGGAGGTCGAACCCTCACCAGAGGACCTCGCCAGTGACGACATTCCTTTCTAATCTCCCCCCCAATTTCTCCTCCCTCTAGCCAGCTGGTCTAGGGGGATTTTTTTCCTAGCCTCCTTTCCTCCCAACGAATTCCCCACACCTTATGAAATCGATCAAAACGTTCTTCCTCTGCACCCTGCTTGCCTCACCCCTGACGGCCGCCGACAAGCCAAACATCCTGTTCATCCTCTGCGATGACCTTGGTTACGGAGACATCGGAGTGTTCAATCAAAAGGCTCGGGAGAAGGCGGATGAAGCGGACAAACCGTGGTTTTCCACCCCGAACATCGATCAGCTGGCGGCCGATGGCATCCAGCTCCGCGCTCATTACGTCGCTGCCCCCGTCTGTGCGCCATCACGCGCCTCTCTCTTCGCCGGCCAACACCAAGGCAACGCCGCCATCCGTAACAACCAGTTCGACAAGGCACTGCCAAACCAGCCAACGCTCGCCTCCACCCTCAAGCAGGCAGGCTATCACACCGCCCTGATCGGCAAATGGGGACTGCAGGGAAAAGGGAAAAACCCATCGAGCTGGCCAGCCTACCCCACCAAGCGTGGTTTTGATTACTTTCTCGGCGGAGTCCGCCACAAAGATGGCCACGAGCACTACCCGGCCGACCTGATCCATTTCAAAAAACGCGCCGAGGTCTGGGAACAAAACCAAGAGATCGGCGCCAAGTTGAAAGGTTGCTACACCACCGATCTGTTCACCGCCGCCTCGAAAAAGTGGCTGATCGAACATCAGCAAACGTCACCCGACCAACCGTTTTTCCTTTTCCTGTCCTACGACACCCCGCACGCCGCCACGCAGATCGCCACCATGCCCTACCCCAAGGGCCTGGGCGTCAAAGGCGGCATGCAGTGGCTAGGCAAGGACGGCAAAATGATCAACACCGCCTCCAATAAGCCGGACAGCTACATCCACCCGGATTACTCCGAGCGCAAATACGATCACGATAACGATCCCAGCACCCCACTCCAGCCATGGACCGAGGTGGCCAAACGCTATGCCTCGTCGATCCGCCGCATCGATAACTCCGTGGCCGATCTGCTACAGACCATCAAGGATCTCGGAGTGGATCAAAATACCGTGGTGATCTTCAGCAGCGATCACGGCCCGTCCAAGGAGTCCTACATCGAGCAACCACTGAAACCTGGTTTCTTCGATAGCTTTGGCCCCTTCACCGGAATCAAACGCGATTGCTGGGAAGGTGGCATCCGTCCTGGTGCTCTGGCGCGCTGGCCTGGTGTGATCAAAGCCGGCAGCATCACCCAGAGCCCCTCTCAGATGCACGATTGGATGGCGACCCTCTGCGACATCGCCAAGGCTCCCACCCCAGCCGTTACCGACGGTGTCTCCCTGCTCCCCACCCTCACTGGTAAGGGCCAACAACAGCCGTCGAGCATCTACGTCGAATACTACGAGCACAAGAAAACTCCGGCGTATCCAGAATTCCCAGCCGCTCGCCGCAATGCCAAGCGTGGCCAAATGCAGGTCGTGCGCGAAGGCAATCTGAAAGCCATCCGCTACAATGTGGAAACCGCCAGCACGCCCTTCATGGTCTTCGATGTGGTGAAGGATCCTCAGGAAAGCACCAATCTGGCAGGTCAAAAAGGGATCCCGTCCCAGTTCCACTGGCTCACCGCATCGGCACGTCTGCACGGCACCAACAAATCTGCCAAGCGCCCCTATGACGGCCTGGCCATCCCCGCCATCGATGCCGCCCAAGCACCGCAACTGGTGCGCCAGAGCATCGAAGGCAAGTTCCCCTACGCCATCCGTATTTCAGATCCATCCGTGCCCAGTGAGTCGGTCAAAACCCTGAACACCAAAGCCATCACCGGCAATACCCAGTTCACCGGAGCCATCAAGGTGAACCAGCAAGGTCGCTACCAGTTCAGCCTGCCTAAAGGTGTTCGCGGAGTGCTTCGCATTCACGGCATCGTCGTCGCCGACACCGATTCCGCCGAATCCAACCAGCGCGGCGGCAAGCTCAACCTGACAGAAGGCCTTCATCCCTTCACCCTCAGCGTGCGCACATCAGGTCAGGCTGTTGAGTCCGCCCTGCTGTGGAAAACCCCGGGAACCCAAGAAGCCGCCGCCATCCCCGCCGAGGCCCTGACTGCGAAGTAACTATAAACGGCGGCGAGGTATCGCCGCTTTGGCACATGAGGAAGCTTTCCCAGCTCCTCTCACCCAACAAGCAATCCCCGCGGCTTATAAGCGCCGATACCTCGGCGCGCTCCAAAGCTCCCTCCGTCATCCGCATTAAACCGTTTGACAAATTTTCGGTCTCTCCGATTCTAGAGGAGTCGATCAGCCTCTAGAATCTTGAGTCGAATCTCCGATGACCACCTTACGCTCGAAAGCTCACCCTCACGCATTGATCCCCTGGGTCTTGGCGGTGGTGGCTTTGTTGGGCTGTAACGCGCTGGCATCGACTAAGGTTTCACTCCGTAAATCATCGCAGGTGAATGGCGGCAGCGTCACTCAGCTGTCGACCAACGAGTCTCCGTCCACGTCACCCGACCGCGATTTCCCCGGTCTCATGGCTTGCACAGCCAGTGGCGTTTCGCTCAGAGCGCCAGTGGTTCAGCGGACCGATCTGAGCTCCCACCAGCGCCCCTTTGTCGTCACCCGTCGTGGCAGCGCTGTTTACGGTCGCGCACCGCCGCGTGGCTAAGCCTACGCATCACGTCTTTAGCTGACCAGCCCCTCGCGTTCTATTCGCAGACGGGGGGGCTTGATCGTTTTTATCTCGGCTGGCGTGTGCCCCTAACGTCCCTCCTTGTGTGAGGGACCACTCCCTGCCTGTTGGGTAGGGCTCTGCCTTTTTCTAACAAAACAACATTTCTGCGGATCGACATGCATCCGCACAACTTATTTCATTCCATGATTACCACCTTATTTCCTAAAATCCTCGGCAACAAAAACCAGCGTGAGCTCGCGAAGATCCAGCCGATCGTGAATCGGATCAACGCCCACGAAGAACAACTCCAGCGGCAACCGGCCGAACGCTTGCAAGAGCTGACACGCCAGTGGCAACAGGACCTGGCGAAATACCACCCGCTAGAAAGCGTCACCCAGTTTGAGCTGGAGCGGATGGGACCGGAGGAGCTCGGCGCAATGGCCACGACGTTGGAAACCCGCTTCGCCACCCTGCGCAAGGAGTTCTCGTCATTGCCCAAAAAAGTCGAGCCCAACAGCGCATCCATTACCAGCGCCAAGGCAGCCTTCCAGCACATCGAAGCTCAATTCGCCGCCGCCCGAGCGAAGTATTTGCTCAAGATTCTCCCCGAGGCCTATGCCGTGGTGAAAAATGCGGCACGTCGACTCTGTGGCAGCGAGATCCTCGTCAGCGGCCAACCGATGACCTGGGAGATGGTCCACTACGATGTACAGCTGGTGGGAGGCATCGCCCTGCACCGCGGGCTGATTTCTGAAATGCAGACAGGTGAAGGCAAGACTCTCGTGGCCTCCCTGCCGGTCTATCTCAATGCCCTTACCGGCCTTGGGGTGCACGTGGTCACGGTGAATGATTACCTTGCCAAACGTGACTCCGAATGGATGGGCGCGCTGTATGAATCGTTGGGCCTCAGCATCGGATGTTTGCAGAGCGACATGGATCCGCAGCCTCGCCGGGTTGCCTATCAATGCGATATCACCTACGGCACCAACTCGGAATTCGGCTTCGATTACCTGCGCGACAATGGCATGGCTCAGGATCGCGACGAGCAAGTTCAGCGCGGCCACTACCTCGCCATCATCGATGAAGTCGACTCGATCCTGATCGACGACGCCCGCACCCCTCTGATCATTTCAGGCCCGGTGGAGCAGACCGAGCAACCGCTGCTGGCGCTCAAGCCGAAGGTGCAGAAGCTGGTGAAACGTCAAACCGCGCTGTGTAATCAGATCGCCAGCGAAGTGAAACAGCAGCTCGAGTCAGGCGACACCAAGGCCGCCGGTCTCTCCCTGCTCAAGCTCAAGCTCGGCCACCCGAGGCATCGCCAGCTACTGCGCTTCATGGAAAACCCGGACCTCAGGAGGTTGCTAGAAAAGACGGAGCTGCAGTATCAGAAACGCTCCGCTAAAAAAGACATCCACAAGCTGAAGGCCGAGCTCTATTTTGCCATCGATGACAAACGCCGCGATGCCGACCTGATGGAAAAAGGTCGACTCTTCCTCGCCCCCAATGATCCCGACAGCTTCACCTTGCCGGATTTCTCAGCAAGAATGGCCGCCGTGCAGTCCGATAGCGAACGCAGCGAGCAACAAAAGGCGGAAGCGCTGCAAGACATCCGCGACGAACGCAATGCAAGGGCGGCCTCGATCCACGGCATCTCCCAGCTACTCACCGCCTACTGCCTGCATGAGCGCGATGTGCACTACGTCGTGCGCGATGGCAAGGTGACCATCATCGATGAAAGCACCGGCCGCGAGATGGAAGGGCGGCGCTGGTCCGATGGACTGCACCAGGCGGTGGAGGCCAAGGAAGGTGTGGAGATTGAGGAAGAGACCAAGACCTACGCCACGGTCACCATCCAGAACTACTTCCGCCTCTACGAGAAGCTGGCAGGCATGACCGGCACCGGAGAGACCGCCGCGGCTGAGTTCCATGCGATTTACAAACTCGATGTGCTGCCCATCCCCTCGCACTTGCCGAACCAACGGATCGACCGCAACGACCAGCTGTTCAAAACCCGCCGGGATAAATACCAGGCGGTGATCCGCACCGTCGAGGCCGCGCACCAGACCGGTCAGCCGGTGCTCATCGGAACCGGCTCCGTGGACGCCTCGGAAACCCTCTCGCGCATGCTCAAGCTCGCCAAGATCCCTCACTCTGTGCTCAATGCCAAACATCACGAACAGGAAGCCACCATCGTTGCCAAGGCAGGCCAGAAAGGCGCCGTGACCGTGGCCACCAACATGGCGGGACGAGGCACTGATATTAAACTGGGCGATGGCGTGGCGGAGCTCGGTGGTCTGTTTGTGATCGCCACCGAGCGACACCCGTCTCGGCGGGTCGACCGACAACTTCGCGGTCGTTGCTCGCGCCAAGGCGACCCTGGCAGCTCCCAGTTTTTCATCTCCTTGGAAGACGACCTGATGCGCAACCACGGCGACCCAGCCCAGATGGCCGCCTTGGTGGATATGGCGCAGCGGGGCGACCGGAAGATCCCACCGATCGGCAAACTTGTCGAAACCGCACAGACGCGCCTCGAGCAACGCGATGCGATGAGCCGCAAGCAAGTGCTCGATTTCGACGACGTGATGAACCTGCAGCGCGAGATCGTTTACGACTTCAGAAACGATGTGCTCGCTACCGAAAACATCCGCGAATTGGCGCTGCAGACGATGGAGGAAATCGTCGCCCATGGCGTGCAGCAGAAGCTCAGCGAGTGCGATCGCCACGACCTAGATCTCACCCCGTTGCAGAACTGGATCGCATCCTCATTTGGCGTGGAGCTGAATGAACTGACCATCGGTCAGCCCAGCGAAATCGTCGATGAAGTCGTCCAGCAGGTGCAGACCAGCTACAACAAGCAGTTAGAAAACATCCCCGCTGAACTGCTGGATCGCGAAGAAAGAAGGGCGCTGCTTTTCTCCATTGATGAAGGATGGCAAGACCACCTCGCCGAAATGGATGAACTGCGTGAAGGCGTCTACCTGCGCAGCCAGGGGCAGAAAGATCCGCTGGTGGAATACAAGATCGAAGCCTTCAAACTCTTCGATATCTTGATGGAGCAGATCAAACGTGACGCCGTCGCCAACCTATTTCGGCTGGCAGCTGGAGTGAAGGCTATCAAGACCATGCACTAGGGTTGATACGAGCGTGCAGCTTCCGTAGCGAAGGGTTTGCCCCCTTCGTCACGTAGCGCGCTGCATACCTCGAGCCAAACGAAGGGTGCAAACCCTTCCATGAGAAGGTATGTCAAAAGCAAAGTTGAAAATTCATTTTCACTATAGCCTAACAGTTACTTTTTTTAGAGGGC
>NZ_JAFBGL010000009.1 GCF_016811075.1 Oceaniferula flava | reverse complement strand
AGCCAGGTAGCTCGTCAGGCTCATAATCCCGCGCCTGCGGGATCGTAGGTTCAAATCCTACCCCCGTAACCAATTTAAAAAGCCGTTCTCTTAAGAGGACGGCTTTTTTGTGTTCTTGGCTTTTTGCGCTCAGCTGATCGCTGGGTAATGATCGCTATTCGGTGATACGGATTTACTTCCGTTTCCCTTTCTGCCCTCTCTTACCAGCCTTGGGATCGTAGGCAGGGTTGGGTGTCATATGCTGGGCGTCGACAGATTTCAACCAAGCATCTAACTGCTCTGCGAGAGTCTTTGCTTTTTCAGCAAACTGACTGCTGAGGTTCTGCGATTCAGAGGGGTCTTTGCGAAGATGATAGAGTTCCAATTTTCCGTCCTCATGGAATCGGATCAGCTTCCAGTTGCCTTTGCGGATGGCGCTGTAGGGTTTGGTTTTGTGATAGTGCGGGTAGTGCCAATAGAGCGTGTCGCGATCGATCGACGCGCCTTCTTCCATGTGGGGAACCAAGCTGATCCCATCGCAGGCTTGATCTTTCGGCTGGCTGACTCCAGCGGCTTCGAGAATCGTCGGGTAGATGTCCATGCCGATCACTGGCGTGTCACTGGAGCTGCCGGCTTTGACTTTCCCCGGCCATTTTACAATGAAGGGTTCACGGGTGCCACCCTCATACGACCAAGCTTTGCCTTTGCGCAGGCCACCACTGCTGGTCTCGGCGACGCCGCCATTGTCACCGGTGAAGATGACTAGGGTGTTGTCGGCCAGGCCGTTCTTTTTCAGGTAATCCATCACCCTGCCGACACTTTCGTCGACGCTCTGAATCATACCTGCGTAGGCGGCATTCTTTTGTTGGAAATCACCGGCTTTGAGCTTTGCTTGATACTTTTTCTTAAGTTCCGGTTTGGTCATGATCGGGCCATGCACGGCGTAGTAGGATAGATAGAGCAGGAAGGGTTTCTCTTTAACGCCATCGATCCACTTGATCGACTCCGTGGTCAGTCGGTCAGTGAGGAAGTCTCCCTTTGCACCACCTTCCAGACCGGGCATATCCCAGGGATAGAAATACTTCCCCTTACCTTTGGGCTGCCCCCACTCGCGCCCACCCACGTTGATATCGAAACCATGTTTTTCCGGTGTGTGCTCGGGCATGAGCTCGGGCTGCTTATGGGGCATGAGGTGCCATTTGCCAAAGAAACCGGTGGCGTAGCCTTTGCTTTTCAGCGCTTCGGGGATGGTGGTTAGGCTGTGGTCGATGTACATTTTCCAATCGGGAACCTGAAGCTTAGCCTTCGCGTGAACGTGACCGGCAATCCAATCGGTGAGGTGCAAGCGAGCCGGATACTGACCGGTCATGATCGCCGCCCTGCTGGGACTACAAACCGTGCAGGCAGAGTAGCCGTGAGTGAATTTCATGCCCTCTTTCGCTAGGGTATCAATTGCCGGAGTTTCGTGCAATTGGCTGCCGTAACAGCCGACATCGCCCCAGCCAATGTCATCGACCAGGAACACAACGACGTTCGGCGGGCGTTCTTCTGCCGTGGCGGGAACGAAGGACAAAGAGCCCACGACCATGGCTCGCAGGCAGAGAGATTTGAGATCAAACATGGTGAATAGCATGCACAAATAGATGCTCATGGGGAGTTTTCTTTCGGACCCAGGCTCTTCTGATTGGTGATGAGCGGACGTTTGAAAACCTCGATGCCTCACATTATCCTGTTCATTTACTCAAAGTTGTGTAGCTTCCACTCTGGCCAGAGCGATCCTTGCTCAGCTACCGTGGACGCCGAGTGCGAAAACGGCATCGATTTCCGATGAAATTTTCCCCGGCTGTGCCGCCCCATCTTTTTTCCGGTGGCGCCGCTATTTATTATACCACTATGACTACTTTTGCCGATACCGGCTTATCCGATAATCTCCTCCGTGCTGTTTCCGACAAGGGATACGACACCCCCTCACCCATTCAAGCGCAGGCAATTCCCGCCGTTTTGGCCCGCAAGGACATGACCGCTGCCGCACAGACCGGCACCGGCAAGACCGCAGGATTCACCCTGCCGATGATGCAAATCCTGGACGAAACCAGCGATGCCAAACCGTCACGCGGTCGCCCCATCCGAGCCCTCGTCCTCACCCCGACTCGCGAACTCGCGGCTCAGGTGGAACAGAGCATCATCGACTACGGAAAATACCTCCAACTCCGCAGCATGGTCGTTTACGGCGGTGTCAAGATCGGCCCGCAAATCCGCAAGCTGAAAGAAGGCATCGACATCCTGGTGGCTACACCTGGTCGACTGTTAGACCTCTGCCAGCAAGGTGCTTGTAAGTTAGACGGAGTCAACATGCTGGTGCTCGATGAAGCCGACCGCATGCTCGACATGGGATTCATCAACGACATCCGCAAGGTGATCAAGATGCTGCCGAAGAAACGTCAGAACCTCCTGTTCTCCGCTACCTTCTCCAAGGAAATCAAGCAGATGACCAAGGAACTGCTGGTGAACCCCGTGGCCATCGAGGTCAGCCCTGAGAACACCACGGCTGAAACCGTGGAGCAGCGCGCATACCGCTGTGACAATACCAAGAAATCCGAGATCTGCCTGAAGCTCATTCAGGAAGGCGACTGGAAGCAGGTGCTGGTATTCACCCGCACCAAACATGGCGCGAACCGACTGAGCCAGAAGCTGGAAAAAGCCGGTATCTCATCGGCGGCCATCCACGGCAACAAAGGCCAGGGTGCACGCACCAAGGCGCTGGACGGATTCAAGAAAGGGAAAGTCCGCGTTTTGGTGGCGACCGATATCGCCGCCCGTGGCCTGGACATCGCCCAGCTGCCGCACGTGATCAATTTCGAACTCCCTAACATCCCCGAGGATTACGTGCACCGGATTGGCCGGACAGGTCGCGCCGGTAAGGAAGGTGAAGCCATCTCACTGGTCTGCAACGACGAGCGTCCGTTCTTCACCGCCATTGAAAAGCTCATCAAGCAGCGGATTCCGCTGACCGATGTCGAAGGATTCTCCCCCGAACTTTGGCCTAACCGCGCTCCCACAGCGAGCGAGGTGATGAAAGCCGCGAACGCCCGCAAACAGCAGGCACGTCAAGCCCGCGGACCTCGTAATTCCGGTGGCCGTAATGGCGCCCGTAGCGGTGGCGGCGGAGGTAATTCCTCACGCGGTGATGGCTCAGGCGAGAAGAAATCGGCAGCTTCAACGGGTCGGCCATCTTCTAACCGCCGCAGACGAAATCGTCGGCGTTAAGCTTGGGGGTGGCTAGTCCTCCGCGTTCATTTTGGACCGCGAATCTGGCTCATCTTGCGAATTTTTTAAGGCTGCTCCAACTTTCTTCGGAAGGTTGGAGCAGTTTTTTGTTGGGGGTTTGTTGGATTCCGGAAAGCGGCGATTTGGGATCGCCGCACTTCGTAGACTACTTGAAGTTTTTGATATTCTCGGCGACGCCTTCGATCAGGCGTTGGCGGGATTCCTTGCTCGCCCAGGCGGTGTGAGGCGTGATCAGCAGGTTGGGAATATCGGAGGCTAACAGAGGGTGATCGGCGGCTGGGGGTTCGGTGGAAAGGACATCGAGCCCAGCACCGCCTAACTGACCGGTGCGGAGAGCTTCGGCGACAGCTTGCTCGTCGATCAGCGGGCCTCGACCGGTGTTGATCAGCAGAGTTCCCGGCTGGCAGAGACTGAGGGTTTCCTGATTGATGAAGTTTTCGGTGTCGGGTGTTAGAGGACAGTGCAGGCTGATGACATCGGCTTGGGCGAAAAAGGCATCGTGGGAAACACGCTCGATTCCCCCGCTCTCTTCAGCATTTTCACGGGCGTAGGCGATGACTTTCATGCCCTGGGATTGTGCCACCTTGGCGACATTCTTGCCAATATTGCCCAGGCCAACAATGCCGAGGGTTTTCCCGGCGAGGTCGAATATCGGGTAATCGAGTCGGGTAAACATAGGCGACTCCGCCCACTGCTCCGCCTCCGGCGCGTAGTGGTGCAGGCTGGTGGCCAGCGATAACAGCATGGAAAAAACGTGCTGGGTAACCGAATCCGTGGAGTATCCGGAGACATTGAGCACCGGCACCGACCGGCGTTCCGCGGCTTCGAGGTCGATGCAGTTCACTCCGGTGGCAGCCACGCAGATCAGCTGCAGCTTGGGGCACTGCTCAAGCACGGCTTCATCGATCACCACCTTGTTCGTGATCGCGATGGTGGCTTCGGCGAGTCGGTCTGCCGTTTCCCCGGGCCCTGTCAGCGGGTGGTAGGTGATCTTTCCCAACTCCTCCAGCGAGGAAAGGTCGAGGTCATCACGATCGGTGGTGGCGGTATCTAGAAAGACGATGTTGTGCATGCCGCCAACTTGCAGACTGCCGCGAATCAGGTCGAGTGACTATTTTCCCTCGAAGTAAAAAACCATGGTCGCGGTGGCTTCCAGTTCCTCGTAACGCATGCGCCTCGGCACCGACTGCCCGGCCCAGCTTTCCAGAAAGAGCAACTCCTTGCGCTGATCGTTGAAACCTACAATCACCGAGGCGTGTACCGGATGCTTTTCGCCTGGCCAGGTGGCGCGGTCGGCGGCGTCTGGCTCCGGTAACTGCGAGGTCGGGTCTTGGGCGTGTTGTCGGGAAAACTGGAGGTGGGTTTGGTTGCGGCGGAAGTCGAATCGGCGCCAGACGATGACCGGCAATCCAGACTGGAGGAGACTGCGAGCTTTGGTCCATTTGAACTGAGTCTCACGTGTCAGCCCGAGCTGCGCCTCGCGTGCGGTGGCATTGTAGAGCGTCAACATGTTAGATCCGGCCGCTGAGCCGGTGTTCTGAAATTTCCCAGCCACCGCTAGCCAATCTTCATCGAGATGCAGGCCAAAATATTGAGCAGCCATCGTCAGCGAGTTCAAGCCGCAATAGGGGCGGTAGCCTTGCGGCACGGAACGGATTCCATCGATGAGGTGGTCGCCATTTTCCGAGACTTGCACCTGGTCTCGATAGTGGCTCGCCAGCTCACTGCGCGACATCTCGAGGCGATCTTGGTCCAGCCATCCCTTCCGGTAGAGATCGCGGTCGCGGGTCAGGGTGAGACGAAGCAGCCTGCCGTTGTCTGAAAAAAGAACCGCATGGAGATCGCCAAGATCATAGACGATCAGCTCCGCCCGCAGAGTGCGGGATGATCCCCATCGACTCTCCTTCGCCTTGCGTTGGCTGCGTTGGGCCAGATCCTCCTTCAGCTTTTCATAGGTCTCTGTGTAGAGCTCACGGAACTGTTTCTGCTTTTCCAACAACTCCTGCCGCTGCACTTCGATCGCAACTCTGGGGTTCTGTTTCAAATAAGGAAAATACGAACCCGCGTCGGCGAAAGTGGCAGTCACTGACTCCAGCGTCTCCCCTCGATGAGTAGCGCGCAGCAGCACAACGTCTTGGCCGAAGATCTTGGGTCTCGCTAACAGATGCGATGTCCGGGTGGCGGCAATTTGATTTTCCACCTGCCACTCACCGGGCAGCGTGGATGTCCCCTGCCAGAGGTCGTTTTGCAACAACGGCCCGGCCAGCTCCTGACCGTTCAACGGACTATTCGCCTGAGCGACGCCGCCGATGATCTGGTTAGGAATCGCAGCCAGCGGATGCGATGCCATGACGGCGGCGATGATGATCCATTTCACCCGAAAACTCTAGCACCCTGCGCGACGGCAGCAAGGTGATTTACAGCTGCTCGGGTGCCTGGAGAAGTTCGGAAATGCGGTTCAGTAGCATGCCGGCACCACCACCATCGACCACTCGGTGATCGAAGGTCAGATCGATCTCCGCCTCGGTGACCGGGATGAAGGTTCCGGTTTCGTCACTCCACACGGGCTTCTTCACCCCAGCGCTGAGACCGAGGATCAAGGTTTCGTTCGGCAGAGGGATGGGTGTGCCCCAGGTGAGGCCGAAGGTGCCGAAATTGGTCACCGTGGCGATGCCGTGCTGGGTGGCATCGGCGGGTAGCTTGCGAGCGCGAGCCAGCTCCACCAGATTATCGTAGTCGGCAACGAGCTCGCTGAGCGTTTTGGTATCGGCATTGCGGATGATCGGAACGAGCACGCCGTCATCGACCTGCACCGCCACTCCGATATCGAAGGCGCGGGGATGCACCACATTTTCACCGATCAGATAACCGGCGGTGGTGGGATTTTCCGCCAGAGCGATCGCCAAGGCACGCAGCAAATATAGCGCGGGGCCTGGTTTCGGGTTCTGGTTCCGGCGGTGGTTGAGAATTTTATCCATCACCAAGGGGCGGGCGACAGTGGCGAGCGGGCGCGTCCAGCTCCGGCGCATGGCATCGGCCACGGCAAGTCGCATCGGCGAGGCCTTGGTGCGTGGCCAGGTATCGATGTATTCGAGGAAGGCTTCGAGATCCTCCACAGTGACCCGACCACCCGCACCACTGCCGGTGATGGCGGAGATGTCAGCGGCGCGGAGTCCGAGCTCGGTCATCCGGGCACGCATGCGGGGTGAAATATAGTGCGCTCCACCTTTGCCGGTGGGCACGGGCAGACCTTGCACATTCGGCTCCACCAGTTTTGGCTCGTGGTAGCCTCCGTCCTCGGTTTTAAAATGCAGATTCGCCTCCTCGTCGCCACCGTCATTGGCCGGTGCTGCGTTGGATGCGTTGCTGTTTTCCGCAGCCGCAATGTCATCGAGGGTGGTTTCGCCGGTGCGATCGACCTCCTCTTGAGTCACTTCCAAGACACCCAAGACCGTGCCAACCGCGTAGCTGACTCCTTCTTGCGCGACGATATCCACGACCTCACCAGCGCACAGAGCGGTCACGCCCATGGTGGCTTTATTGGTCTCCACTTCGATCACTTCCTGGTCCGGCACCACGGAGTCACCGACGGCAATGTTCAGCCGGATGATCGTGGCCTCGGCGATGGATTCGCCAAGTTGAGGCATGAGAATGGGAACTTTTGGCATGATATTAAATACGTAAATTTATTCGCAACTCTTAATAGTTGAGCAACTTGCGAAGAGCTTCAGCGATCGACTCGGGAGTAGGCCGATGGGCGGCCCAAAGTTTCGGGTGATATGGGATGGGGGTGTCGCGGGCGTTCAATCGGGCCGGTGGGGCATCGAGCAAATGGAAGCCGTCGGAGCTGACTCGGGAGACCACTTCGGCAGTCACTCCCCCCCAGGGAAATGCTTCACCCACCGCGAGCAGACGACCGGTGCGGGCGACGGAGGCGATGATGGTGTCGGTATCCATCGGCTTGACCGAGCGGAGGTCGACCACCTCGATTTCCCAGCCACCTTCGGCCTGAAGCATTTCGGCAGCGCGGACGGCTTCGTGCACCATCGCGCTGTAGGTCACCACCGTGGCATGTTTGCCAGCACGAGTGACCCGGGCTTTTCCGATCGGTAAATGATCGCCCTCGAAATCGTTCGATTTCAGCCAGCGATAGAGAAACTTGTGCTCACAGTACATCACCGGATCGTCCATCTTGATCGAATCGATGAGCATGGAATAAGCATCCGCCACGGTGGCCGGAGTGACCACCACCAGGCCGGGATAATGCGCGTAGAGCGACTCCATGCTCTGACTGTGGAACGGTCCGGAGCCGGGAGTGCCGCCGGAAGGAAGACGCACGGTCAGCGGCACGGGCACGCCGGTCCGGTAGTAGTGTGTCGCCGCCTGGTTCACCAGCTGGTTGAACGCGACGGAGGAGAAATCGGCAAACTGCATCTCGAGCACAGGGCGCGCACCTTCGATGGCGGCACCGATGGCGACACCGGCCATGGCGTCCTCGCTGATGGGAGCATCGAGCACCCGATTGGGATACTTTTCCTGCAGTCCCTTGGTGGCTTTGAAAGCACCGCCGAACTTGCCAATATCCTGGCCGTAGAGAAAGACCCGGGGGTCCTGCTCCATGGCATCGCTCAGGGCAGCGTGAATCGCATCAATGTAAGTTACTTCGCTCATCAACTGTGAAAATCGGTGTTGGCTGGATTGGAAAAGGCGGCCCAATCATCTTGGTAAGGGTCTGGCACGGGTTCTTTCTGTGCAATGGCAACGGCCTTCTGCACGCGCTCGGCGGCTTCGGTGGCCCAGGATTCGATTTCTTCGGCGGTGGCGTAACCATTTTCCACCAGCTGGGCACTGCCGACGTCAATGCTATCGCGACCGAGCTTTGACTCCTTCAGCGAGGCATCGACATACGAGCCGTCGTCGTGTTCGCCGTGACCGGTCAGGCGGAGCATGGAAGCGACCACCAACTGCGGCCCTTCCCCCGCCCTGGCACGTCCAACTGCCTCCTGCATCACCTGCGCGCAGGCCAGCATATCGGTGCCGTCGACGCTGTGACCGCGAACGCCGTAGCCGATGGCTTTATCGACCAGATCTTTGCAGACAAACTGGCGGTCGTTCGGGGTTGAGTAGGCGTATTGATTGTTCGCCACGGTTAAGACCAAGGGTAAATTCTCCACCGCTGCGGTGTTGAGGCCTTCATGGAAGGCGCCGGTGGACGTGCAGCCATCGCCGACACAGGTCGCTCCGACGGCTCCGTCGAGTTCGCCCTTGATGCGTTTGGCCATGAGCATGCCGCTGACCAGGGAAATGGCCGCTCCCAGGTGGGAAATCATGGCTGGCATGCCCTCGGCGGGTCGGCCACGGTGGATGTTGCCATCACGCCCTTTCATCGGCCCATTGACGGAGCCGAGGTAGGTGCGGGTGCAATCGATAAGCTCCTCGCCGAATGCCGTCCGGCCCGCCTGATCGCGGATCAGAGGGGCAAAAATATCTCGGCCCTTGGTCAGGCAAGACGCCAGCGAGGCACTGACCGCCTCCTGGCCTTTGCCGAGGTAAACACCGCCGACGATTTTCCCCGCTTTATAGAGACTGCCGAGTTTGTTCTCGAGGATACGCGAAGTCTGCATCGCCCTGAACACTTTCCGCACGTGGTCGCGGTCGAGTTCCTTTGTCATCACTGGGGTGCCGTCGTTGCTGGTATCCATGCAGTTGTATTTTTTTCCAGTTGGTGGCGGCTCGTTTGATGGCGACCACCGGTATGTTCGGGGGGAATCTTGTGCCATCCGCCCATCGGATCAAGCACAAGCTCCGCGGAAAGAAATAAAGCCGCCGCAAGCATAGCTGGCAATAGCATTCTTTACAAAGACACCATGGAAAAATGGATTTCGTTAGAACGACGGAAAAAATACGTGAATGAATGCCATGCGCCAAAAAGAAACCGTTGCCAAAAATATCTGCGGCAAGCATAACACGCCTCAACTTTTCACACCATTATTTATGCAACCTACTCTTCTTGTTCTCGCAGCCGGAATGGGCAGCCGATACGGCGGCCTCAAACAAATGGACCCGATGGGCCCCAACGGCGAAACTGTTCTCGATTACTCAGTCTACGATGCCATCCGTGCCGGCTTTGGGAAAGTGGTGTTCATCATCCGTGAAGATTTCGCCGACTTGTTCCGCGAGCAGGTGGGTGCCAAGTTCGCCGATAAAATCGAGGTCGACTACGTTTTCCAGAAACTCGACGACCTGCCGGAAGGATTCTCCGTGCCAGAGGGTCGCGAAAAACCATGGGGCACCACCCACGCAGTGCGTGCCGCGCGCAATAGCGTTCAAGGCCCCTTTGCCGTGATCAATGCCGACGACTTCTACGGCGCGGATTCTTACCAACAGATGGCCCGTTACTTTGACCAATCCGCCAAGGCCACCGATGGGATTTCGCACTACAGCATGGTGGGTTACCACATCGTCAAAACCCTCTCCGACCACGGCGATGTCAACCGCGGCATCTGCTCCGCTGAAAATGGCTACCTCAAGGACGTCGAGGAAGTGACCGAGATCAAGCGCGAGGGAGATACCATCCAGGGCAACTGGCTCGATGGCGAACGCCGTCCAGTCAGCGAAACCGCCATCGCCTCGATGAACTTCTGGGGATTCACCTCCGATCTCTTTGACTACCTCGAAAGCCACTTCACTGCCTTCTTGCAAGAACGTGGTCAGGAAATGAAATCCGAGTGCTACATCCCTACCCTCGTGGACGAGCTGATTCGTGAGGGCAAGGCCGATTGCAAAGTGTTGGAAACCAGCAGCTCATGGTTCGGTGTGACCTACCCCGATGACAAACCACACGTGGTCGAAAACATCCAAAAACTCATCGCCGCTGGGGATTATCCAGAGTCGCTCGACTAATCATCGCGTCGCCCGTCACCTTCATCACACAATTGCCCTCTTGCCTCCAATGCACAACCTAGCAGAAGTCGCGCAGCTCTTTGACATGCGCGCAGATTTTGTCCACGCCCACCCCTACGGATCGGGTCACATCAACGACACCTACTGCGCTTACTACGATCAAGCCGGCCAACGCCTTCGCTACATCCACCAGCGGCTCAGCACCGAGGCATTCAAGAAGCCCGTCGAACTGATGGAAAACGTCGGCCGGGTGACCGAACACGCACTGAACCAGCTGCTGGAGGAAGGCAATCCCGAGGCGCGCCGACGGACGCTAACCTGTGTGCCATCGGTCAAGGGCACCGCGCACGCCATCGATTCCCAAGGCAACTGCTGGCGCACCTACCCCTTCATCGAGCGCGCCCGCACCTACGACACCATCGAATCCGAAGCCCAGGCCACCGAAGCCGCACGCGCATTCGGTGAGTTTCAGAAACTCGCCGCCACCCTGCCCGGCGAGCCCCTGCACGAAACCATCCCCGGTTTCCACAACACCAAACAACGCTTCGAGCACCTCATCGCCGCGATTGAGGCCGATCCCCATAACCGGGCCAAGGAGGTGCAGAAGGAAATCGACTGGTTCATGGCGCGCCAGGAGGAAGGCAGCAAAGTGGTCGACATGTTGGAATCGGGCGAAATCCCCCTGCGTGTCACCCATAACGACACCAAGCTGAACAACGTCATGTTAGACGACGTCACCGGCGAAGGCATCTGCGTGATCGACCTCGATACCACCATGCCGGGTTCGGCGGTCTACGACTTCGGCGACATGGTGCGCACAGCCACCTCACCGGCGGCTGAGGATGAGGTCGACACCGCCAAGATCACCATGCGCATGCCAATGTTCGAGGCGCTCGTCAAAGGCTACCTGGCATCGGCAGGCAGCTTCCTCACCGACAAGGAACGCTCACTGTTAGCCTTCTCAGGAAAACTTCTCACCATGGAATGCGGCACCCGTTTTCTCTGTGATTACCTGAAGGGTGATGTTTACTTCAAGGTCCACCGCGACGGGCATAACCTCGATCGCACACGCTCCCAAATCGCCCTGGCAGAATCGATTAGCACTCAAATGGATGCCATGGAAGCGATGGTGGCAAAATACAGCATCTAAAACACCCCATCCCTATCATGAAAATTCTAGTCACTGGCGGAGCAGGATTCATCGGCTCCCACATCGTCGAGCACTTCCAAGGCAAGGCGGAGGAAATCCGCGTGTTAGACAACTTGCGCACCGGCTATCGAGAGAACCTCCATGGCCTCGATCACACGTTCATTGAGGGCTCGATCACCGACCGAGCACTGGTCAAGCAGGCCGTCGAGGGGGTGGACTACATTTTCCACATGGCTGCCATGGTCTCGGTTCCGGAATCGATGGCTAAAATTTCCGAGTGCGTGGAGATTAACGTCAATGGACTGCTCAACGTCCTGGAAGAAGCCTCGGCCGCCAAGGTCAAGAAGCTTGTGTTCGCATCGTCCGCCGCGAACTACGGCGACAACCCCACGGTTCCCAAGGTGGAAACCATGTATCCGGAGCCGAAGAGCCCCTACGCGATCACCAAGCTCGACGGGGAATACTACCTCGAGATGTTCCGCACCGAGGGTCTGCTGGAAACCACGTCCGTGCGCTTTTTCAACGTCTTCGGCCCACGCCAGGATCCTAAGGGAGCCTACGCCGCCGCAGTTCCTATTTTCATCGAGAAGGCCGTCAAGGGTGAAAACATCACCGTCTTTGGCGATGGCGAGCAGACGCGCGACTTCATCTACGTCAAAGACATCGTCGGAGCCCTCGTCTTTGCCGCCACCACCGAGGGCGTGCACGGCACCTACAATGCTGGCTACGGCGGTCAGATCACCATCAACGATCTGGCCAACAACATCCTCGCATCCGCCGGGACCGACTCCAAGCTGGTCCACGGGCCGGAACGGGCCGGTGACGTCAAACACTCCCGCGCCTCATCGGAAAAACTCCGCGCCGCCGGATGGCAGCCGCAGCACACGCTGGAAGAAGGCCTGGCCGCCACCTTTGAGTTCTTCCGCAACAAGCTGGGTGCGTAAGCCCCCGCCGCTCAACGTCTCGTTGTCGCTGCCGGGGAAATGCCGGATCAGGCCCGACCACTTTTCATCACTCTCAGGTCTTTCCTTTTCCCAATCCAGTCGTATAATCTCGGCACGCATCGCGTGAACCATGAGATTTTTTAGCGCCATCATTTCCAGCCTGCTCCTCTGCCTGCCGCTCTCTGCCACTGCGGCACCTGAGGCCCCTGCGTCAGTGCCCGCGTCTGGAAATGCCACCACGGAGACCAGCGCCACGGTCACCCCGGTGGAGCCGACCGCTCCCACTCAGCCATCCGTGCCGGGTGGCGACGATGGCGTGCGGGTCACCGTGCTGGGCTACCACGATTTTTCACCCACTAAAAAAGCCACCGAGATGCTGCTGCCCACGGACAAGTTCCGTAAGCAGATGGAAGCCATCCGCGAGCTCGGCCTCAAGGTCATCAGCATGGACGATTTCCTCGCATGGAAACGCGGCGAGAAAAGCATTCCGGACAAAGCGGTGCTGATCACCATCGATGACGGTTGGAAATCGGTCTACACCGATGCTTACCCCATTCTGAAAGAGTTCGGCTACCCGTTCACCCTCTTCCTCTACACCAATTACGTCGATGGTGGCGGCAGCGCGCTGACCACCGCCATGATCAAGGAGATGCAAGAGAACGGTTGCACCGTCGGCAGCCACTCGGTGTCCCACCCCTACCCGGCAGCCGTCAAGGCGGAGCGGGCCAAGGGCAGCGACTCGTTCACCGCCTATCTGAAAAAAGAATTTGGCGACTCGCGCAAGATCTTGAGGAAAAAATTTGGCAGCAAGGTCAGCACCTACGCCTATCCGGGCGGATTTTTCACCGGGGAAATGCTGCCGATTGCCAACGAAAGCGGCTACGAGGCGCTGTTCACGGTGCTGCCGGGCAAGGTCACCCGCGCCACCTCCAGCTTCACCCTGCCCCGCTACATCATTCTGGGCACCCACGATTATATTTTCCGCAATGCCACCAGCTTCAAGGCCACCGGCAGCAGTGCCGCCACCGATGGAGCCATCGTGCAGTCCACCGCCCATCCGGTGCAGCCCCAACCCGGAGCACTCACCCCCGATCGCACCCCAGTCATCTCAGCCGACCTCTCGAAGGTGGAAAACCTCGACGTCCCATCGCTGGTGATGCGTGTGGCCGGCTTTGGCAAGGTCCCTGCGGTTTACGATAACCAAAGCAAGACAGTCAGCTGGCAAGTCAACCGCCGCCTGCGCACCCGCACCTGCGAGGTCTCGCTGCAATGGCGGAAAACCGGCTCCACCGACTACGAAGACCCGATGACCTGGATCTTCCGCATCGACCGCGAAGCCGCTTACCAGCCAGAATAACGCACCACTGCACACTGCAACACTTACCCACTAGCACACTTATCCCACCATGTTCTCATCCCTATCAGACAACCTCGATAAAACCTTCCGCAACCTTCGCGGCGTCGGAAAGATCTCCGAGAAAAACATCAGCGACGCTCTGCGCGAAATCCGCATGTCACTGCTGGAAGCCGACGTGGAGTTCAACGTCGCCAAGGAGTTCATCGCCAACGTCAAAGAAAAGGCCATGGGCATCGAGGTGCTCAAGTCGATCAAACCCGGCGAGCAGATCGTCAAGGTGTTCAACGATGAGTTGACCGCACTGCTCGGTGGCGACGCCGTGCCGCTCGATCTCAATCCACCGGCCCACATCCTCCTCTGCGGTCTCAACGGTGCAGGCAAAACCACCACCGCCGGAAAGCTAGCCCTGCGCCTGAAGAAAGACGGCCGCCGCCCGCTGCTGATCGCCTGTGACCTTTACCGCCCTGCCGCCATCGAGCAGCTGCAAACGCTCGCCGAGCAGGTGGGCGTGCCCTGCTTCGCCCCCGAAGCGGGTGAAAAGAACCTGGTCAAAGTGGCCAAGCAAGCACTCGCCTGGGCCAAGGACCAGAACGGCACCGTGCTGATCTTCGATACCGCGGGCCGCCAGGAAATCGACGACAAACTCGTCGAGGAGCTCAAGGAGCTGCACAAATTTGTCGATCCCAACGAGACCTTGTTGGTTGCCGATTCCGCCACCGGTCAGCAGGCCGTGTCCGTGGCCCAGCACTTTGATGAGGCCGTGGGGCTCACCGGCATCATCCTGACCAAGCTCGATGGTGACGCCCGTGGTGGCGCCGCGCTGTCGATGCGTCAGGTGACTGGCAAACCGATCAAGTTCATTGGTGAGGGCGAAAAGCTCGACCAGTTCGGCGTCTTCCACCCCGACCGCTTGGCCAGCCGGATCCTCGGCATGGGCGACATCGTCAGCATGGTCGAAGGAGCCGCTGAGAAAATCGATGAAAAGGAAGCCATGCACGCCGCCAAGCGGATGCAGTCCGGCAAGTTCGACTTCAACGATTTCCTCGAGCAGATGAACATGCTGCGCAAGCTCGGACCACTCGACGGCCTGCTGGGCATGCTCCCCGGCTTTAACAAAATCAAAAAACAACTTCCCACCGAAGCCCTCGATGAAGGCCGGATGAAGCGCATGGAAGCGATCGTGCTCTCGATGACGCCCAAGGAGCGCAGTCGCCCCGAACTCATCAAGGGAACGCGCCGCCGTCGCATCGCAGCCGGCTCGGGCAATACCATGTTAGAAGTCAACCGCTTCCTCAAGCAGTTCGCCCAGATGCGCAAGATGATGAAGTCCAAGGGCAAGATGAAGGACATGATGAAACAGCTCGGCGGCATGGAAGGCATGGGCGATATGGGAGACATGAAGGATCTCCTCGGTGGTGGTGGCGGAGGAAAACTGCCCAAGCTGCCATTTTAATCGCCTCCCCTGACGTTTTTAAAATCACTCACTAAAACAACACCCCCGCGGTCACTGAGACCACGGGGGTGTTTTGGGTTTGAATTAGTTGGTGTTACTTAGGCTAGTAGGTCCATGGCTATGAACTCTCTTCTTGATCGACCTTTTCCACCTCGGCCTCGGCGGCTTTCCAGCCGGAGATTCCAGCCTTCATGTGCTTGACGTTGGTGTAGCCCAGTTTCTTCGCTGCGACCGCAGCTTTCATCCAGGCTCCTCAGTTAGGGCCGCTGCAATAGGCGAGAATCAGTGCGGATTTATCCTCGGGCAGAGCCTCGGCCAGCTTCGACTTCACCGCCGCCCAATGGATCGCCCCAGGGACGTGACCGGACTGATAGGATTTCGGGCTGTTCACGTCGATGATGGTCACCTTGCCATCTTCGATGGCTTGTTGCACTTCCTTCACCGTCATGTTCGGAAAGCTCGCCTTATGCTTCGCTTTCTTCTCCTTCTTGTCTTTGGTGGCACCCTGCGCATACGCCAGGTCCATCGGAGCAGCCACGGCCATGCAGGCGGCGGATGCCAATAGTAATGTATTTAGTTTCATAGCATTACCAATAAAGATCATTCTGGAATAATTGCCAGTGGAAATGCGTGACGACCTTGTGGAGCCGACCAAAAAACGCCCGATCCTCGCCCTCTAAAAGCCTCTCTGCAAGCAGTCAAAGCCGCCCTCTCGAAAAGCCCATTTTTCCTCTTGATTTCCGATCTAACTGGAGAAAATTTATCGCCAGTCACAGTCATTTCGCTTCTTACCTTGTCTTGACTGTGTCATTGCATTTTCTGCCATGATTGAAGTTCACAACCTCAGCAAGGATTACGGTGCAAAAACCGTGGTCAACAATCTATCATTCACGGTCAAAAAAGGAGAGGTGCTCGGTTTCCTCGGTCCTAACGGCGCAGGAAAGTCCACCACCATGCGCATGGTCACCGGCTTTGTCTCTCCCACCAAAGGCGATGCCGAAATCTGCGGTGTCTCCGTGGTCGATCATCCCAAAGAAGCGAAAAGCCACATCGGCTACCTGCCGGAATCCGCTCCGCTCTACGATGACATGACCGTCACCGATTTCCTCAAGTTCTGCGCGTCCATGCGAGGCTTGGCTGGCAAGGCGCGCCGGGAGGCCATCGATGCCGCGGTGGAAACCTGCTTTCTGGAAAATGTCGCCCGCCAATCGATTGGCACACTCTCGAAGGGTTACCGTCACCGCACCTGCCTCGCCCAGGCACTGCTCCATGACCCCGATGTGCTGATCCTCGATGAACCGACCGATGGCCTCGATCCCAACCAGAAACACGAGGTCCGCAATCTCATCAAACGCCTCGGCGAAACCAAGGCCATCCTCTTTTCCACCCACATCCTCGAGGAGGTCGATGCCTCATGCAGTCGCGCTGTCATCATCGATCAAGGGCAAATCGTCGCCGATGGCACCCCGGCCGAGCTGCGTGCCCAGTCCGGCACCGACTCGCTTCACGACCTGTTCCGCAATCTCACCACCAAAGAAACAGCTGCCAGCTAACAACACTGACAACTGTCGACTAACAACTGCCCATCGATATCATGTTCACCATTTTCAAACGAGAGCTGAAAAGCTACTTCACCCAGCCCACCGCCTACGCGGTGATCGTGATCTTTTTGTTCATGTCTCTGTTCTTCACCTTCTCTCTGGGGAACTTCATTAAAATCGGCGACGCCAACTTGGAGTGGTCGTTTTTCTTCTGGCACCCATGGATCTACATGCTGCTGGCTCCCGCCCTCGGTATGCGCCTGTGGTCGGACGAGCAACGCAGCGGCACGATCGAGCTGTTAGGAACCTTCCCCACCACCATCTGGTCGGCCATCCTCGGCAAGTATCTTGCCGCCGCGGTGGTCTGGCTGATCGCCCTGCTGCTCACCTACCCCATGGTGATGGCGGTGAACACCCTGGGGGATCCGGATAATCTCACCATCTTCTCCGGCTACATCGGCAGCTACCTGCTCTGCTGCACCTTTCTGGCCATCACCTGCCTGGTCTCCGCCTTCACCAGGGACCAGGTTTCCTGCCTCATCGTTTCCTGCAGCATCTGTGTGATTCTGGTGGTGATTGGCTTCGATCACGTGGTGCGCATTTTTGCCCAGACATTCTCGGAGGCCACCACCGATGCCATTGTCTCGACCGCCGTGCTGGATCACTACCAGCCGCTGCTCCAGGGAGCGCTTCGCTTCCAAGACATCATCTACTTCTTTTCCATCATCCTGGCCTGTCTGCTCTGCACCAGCGCTATTCTGAATTCGAAACGTTCTTAATTTCTTTCCGATCCCATGGCTAAATCTAACAAGGAATCCACCGTCAGTCATCGTTCTCCCAAAGCGAAGGTCACCCATCCCTTTGTGCGCACCGTGCTGGGAATTGTGGCCATTGTTTGCATCTTGGTCTTTTCCAATTGGCTGGTGCGCGCCACTTCATTGGGTAACAAAACCATCGACCTCACCGAAAACCAGCGCCACACCCTGACACCGGGGACCAAGGCCATCTTGTCGGAGCTGGAAACGCCGGTGATCATTCGCTACTACGCCACCCGCAAAAGCGAGGCGATGCCGCGCCGGGTAAAGAATTACATGCGCAAGGTGGATAATCTCTTAGCCCGCTACAAACAGCTGGCCGACGGCAAGATCCGCATTGAAAACCTGGACCCCGAGCCTGACACCGACGCTGAGGACTCGGCGAACTTGGACGGCATCAGCGGCCAGCGCGTGGAGGATGAAAATGTCTACTTCGGCCTGTCGATTTCCTGCCTCGATCAGCAGACATCCATCCCGTTTCTCGATCCGGCGAACGACACGATGTTGGAATACATGCTTTCCAGCGCCATCGCCAATGTCACTACCTTCAAGAAACCCACCATCGGCCTGATGACCACATTGCCACTGGCAGGAACTCCCGCTGTCCAGCCGGGTGCTCAGCCAGGCCAGCCGTGGATCATCTATCAGCTGCTGCAACAACGCTACGAGATCCAGAACCTGGGCATGTCTCCCGAGCAGCTCGATCCGGAACAAACACCCGTCCTGCTCCTTGTACACCCTGCCGGGCTGAGCTCGCACACCGAGTATTTGATCGATCAATACCTGCTCAAGGGCGGTGTGCTAGTCGCCTGCCTCGACTCTTTCGCTCTCACCGCTCCAGCGCAAGATCCACGGATGCGCGGCATGGGCGGCGGCGTGAATAAGTCATCGACTCTGCCAAAGTTGTTAGAACGTTGGGGGCTCGGTATGGATGCCTATTCGGTCCTTGCCGATGGCAAATACGCCACCGATTTCGGCAATAACCAGCGCATGCACGCCCACTTGTCGCTGAGCACCGAGGCAATTGTCTCCGACGATGAAATCATCACCAAGGGCTTTGAAAACCTCTACTTTCCACTAGCTGGCGGCTTCACGGTCAAAGGCGATAGCGATGTCAGCATCGAGACACTGATCAGCAGTTCCGATCAGGTGGTCTTAATCGCCGGTCAAGAGGCCACCCAAGCGGACTCCGGGATTTTCGCTCGCCAGCAACCCACCGGCGAGAGTTATGGCTTGGTGATGCGTCTCAATGGCAAATTTAAAACCGCCTTCCCCAAAGGTGACCCCGATGCCGAAACCGAGGACGGCGAGGAAGCGCCTGTTAGCGGTCTGCAAGAAGCCACCGAGCCGAGCTCCGTCTATCTCATCTCGGACGCCGATTTCCTCTTTGATCGCGCCTGTTTCCAGCAGTCGCAGCAAGGCTACGTGGCCGTGAATAACAACGCCGCCCTGCTGCAGAACATTCTCGATCAGTGCACCGGCTCGAAGCACCTCATCGGATCGCGTAGCCGGGCATCCACCACCCGCCCATTCACTATCATCAAGGAGATGGAAACCGATTTCGAGAAGGACCTGCACGAGGACGTCGATCGCGCCCGCACCCGGATGAACGAAATCGTCCAGGAGCTGCAGAACTTGCAGATGCAGAAAACCCAAGGCACTGCCCTGGTGCTCACCGATGAACAGGAAGCCAAGATCCGTGAGCTGCAGGCCCAGCAGATGAAGCTCCGCCGCGATCTACGCGAGAAGGAGAAAAGCCTGCGCGATCGCAAGGACAAACTCTACGCCAAGATCACTTGGATGACCGTGGCGTCCACGCCACTTTTCGTTGCCATCTCGGGTCTCGCCGTCTGGTTCTTCCGCCGTCGCGCCACCCGTGCCGCCTAATCGAAGGTTTCCCCAGAACCCACCTCACCCAACTTCCAACTTCTATTTCCCAATCACCATGAAGTCCCGCACCGTTATCATCCTCTGGTCAGTCGCCATCGTGCTCGGTATCATCGCTTACTTTGTCAAATTCCACGGCAAGGAGGAGAATCTCACCCAGACACAACGCGCACCGGGAGATCGATTGTTAGAAAGCTTGCCCATCCGTGAGATCACCAGCGTCACCATCGAACAGGGCGACGTCACCACCCACCTGGTCCGCGCCGAGGACAACAGCTGGGGGGTGAAGGAACGAGCGAATTACCCCATCAATTACGAGCTCTTGCGAAACCTGTTAGGATCGCTCAACGAGCTGGAAGTGACCCAGGGTTACCCCGCAGCCAAGGAGTATTGGGCACGCTTCGGCCTCGCCGATGAGAATGCCCCGGAGGATATCGAGCGAGGTTATCTGGGTGCCACGAAGGTGACCATGATGGGCACCGGCGACGAGCCACTGGCACAGGTTTACCTCGGAAAATACAGCGGCTCCAGCCAGGTGGGTGGTCGCTTCGTCAGGGTCGCCGGCGACGATAGCGGCGTGTATGCGGTCGGCCAAACATTCCCTGGCATCACCGCCGAGCCGAAGGACTGGCTGGGTAAGGATTTCTTGAAGGTCGATCAGATGCAGACCATCACCCTGAGTGCCCCCGAGGCCCCTGAGTTCACCACCTGGAAACTGACCCGCCCCAACGCCCAGGCGCAGTTCTCACTCGCAGGCATGAGCGAGGATGAAGTCATGCAGCTGACTTCCACCAATGCCCTGCGCGCCCTGTTCCAGTATTCCGGTTTCCAGGACGTGCTCAGCCCGGAGCGCTCGCAAGAGCTGGCCAACCCGGATGCCAAACTGAAACGCCGCGCCGTGATCACCACCTTCGACGGTCTGACATACACCCTGGATTTCTGGCCGGAACAAGCCCCCGCCAAGGATAAGGACAGCGATCCCCGCCTGCCGGCCCTCCAGCCGAAGTATCACTTCACCATCGCCGTGAAAGCGGATATTCCGAAAGAACGAGCGAAGTCGGCCGATGAAAAACCGGAGGACAGCCAGCGTCTCGACGCCCAATTCGCCCAAACGCAACAAGCCGCCCAAGAGAAACTCGCCGCCGCCCGCGCACTGGAAGGTCGTATCTTCCAAGTCAGCCAAAGCCTTGTCAGCCCCCTGTTGAAACAACGCAGCGATTTTGTCACCGCGAAGACAAAACCCTCCGCCGCCTCGCCGCCCGTGCGCGTGCCCGCCGCACAGCCCTAACTGGCTAAGCGCGGGAAAATCATCGAAGCTCCACGCACGGCCGCACCGACCGCTGAGTCGGTATCTCAGCACGCCATCCTCCCGCACCATGCGCGGCAGGAATGAGCCCCCCGCTGCATTTTTCTGAATAATTGAATCGAAGGCACGTCAAAATAGCGAACACAACAAACCCCATCGCTATGAAAAAACTACTCGCTACCATCGCCGCCGTCTTCGTTTCCCTCATCGCTCTTCCCGAGCAGGCAGAAGCCGCTCCCCACCGCCACCATCCGGTTGGCCACAGCTACACCTATAGCATCGGCCACACCTCCTGCGGATGCGCCATTTACCAGCGCCGCGTGATCGCCGGATACGATCGCCATCACCGCCCGGTTTACAGATACTACAGCGTGCCGGTCACCCACCACTGCCGCAGCTACGTCACCCCACATCGCGGCTCCAGCCATGTCCACCACGCTCGCCCACACCGTGGTTCCAGCTACCACCGCGGCCACAGCAGTTTCACCATCCGTGGCCCCCACGGATTGATAAGCATCCGCCGCTAACACGGCAGAAACCCAAAAAACCCGATAAAAAGCCCCAGCAAGGAGAGCCGTCATGGCTCTCCTTGTTCTGTTTCTGGACCTGGCTCGCACAGCATCAATGCCCCTAACTCCATGGGCCGCACTTTGGAGTATTCCCTGCGGAAATTGGCATCCCTTTCTGGTCGACTCCACGCTTAATTGCCTGTGCAATCGCTTCGCTTTTGCCACCCTAAACACCACCAAGCCATGCTCCAGACCTACAATCCAAAAAACAAGGACCTCATCCTCTCCATCGACGGCAAACTCGTGCACCGCGATCAAGCAGGCGTCTCCCCCTTTGATTCCTCCGTGCAGAATGGCGATACCTGCTGGGAAGGTCTCCGACTTTACAAGGGCAAGATTTTCAAACTCGAGGAGCATCTCGATCGGCTTTTCAAATCCGCATCCATGCTCCGCTACGAAGGCCTGCCCACACGCGAAGCCATCATCGATGCCATCGTGAAAGTGCTCGCAGCGAACAAGATGTATGACCAAGTCCACCTCCGCCTGATCCTCTCGCGCGGGCTGAAATACACCTCCGGTCTCGACCCCCGAATCAACACCAAAGGTTGCTCGCTCTTCATCCTGCCGGAGCACAAGGCCCCCGTTTACAGCACCGGCGGCTTGCACCTGATCACCGCCAAACAGCGCCGACCTTTTGCCGATGTCTTGGACCAGCGCATCCACTCATCCAATCAGCTGACCTCCATCCTCGCGAAGCTCGAGGCCAATGACGCCGGCGCTGATGACGCTCTGATGTTAGACACCGAGGGAAATCTGGCCGAGACCAATGCCACCCACGTTTTCCTGGTCAAGGATGGCATCATCCACACCTCCACCACCAAGGCCTGCCCCACCGGCATCACACGCGACACCTTGATCAAGATGTGCCCGGAACACGACATCACCTTGGAAATACGCGACATCCCCGAGGCGGAAATCCACCAGGCGGACGAGGTGTTCTGCACCGGCACCATGGGCGAAATCGTCGCAGTCAATCGCATCGATGACACCATCTTCAACGGCGGCGAACCCGGCCCCATGACCCAGAAGCTCGCCGCGCTCTACTCCGAGCTCACCGCCACCACCGGCTACCCGGTCGCCAGCGAACAGCCCGACTAACAAATCTCGGAGCAAGCGGCCTGAAGGTCATTCAAAATCCACCACGCCCACGATTCACTTCGTGGGCGTTTTTTGCGTCCACGGATAGAGAAAAGCCACCCGCTCACACAATCATGCCCTCTGCATGAACCTAACCAGCAGCCAGGCAATAAACACGAGAAATTCCATCACGTAGCTGAGAACCATCACCCAGAGAATCGATTTAATCACCAGCCGTGACAGCCCATACAGCGGATGCCCGGGACGATGGTAAATACGCGTCAGCATCAGGCTGCCCCAGAGCAACAAGAACAGAACCACAAGGGAGGCAAGCCCCATCAACAGCACCCGGTCCGGCAGTTTACTAAACTCCGCCGCCGTCATCACCACAGCTGAAGCCAGCCAGAGTAGTCCGCCCAACATGCCCAAAATAGCGAACATGCCCGCCACCTTCCCCAGCTCGCCCAGCAGAGAATCCCGCCGCTCCGACACCGGCACCGTCACACCCTCAGGCGCAGCCTCTTCCGAAAGAATCACCGCAACGCCATTCGACGCCAGCTGACCATAGACATGACCAAAATTCTCATGAATCACCTCCGCAAAATACCCCTCCGCCCGCTTCATCGCAGCGAACAGACAAGCTTCTTCATAAGTGTGAAATCGCAAGAGCATGCCATCCAGTCTAGAGTGAGAACCAGATAATCCAACTAACAAATCCTCCAGAAAAACCAGGGTTAAAAAATAATACCTAATCACTGATTATGCTGATTTTAGACTGATTACCTATGCTCCGATTTCGGAAACCCCTGTTCCAATCCCCCCTCACTGACTTGCCCCAATCCAAGCCGCACAAGCGCCATCCATCAGTGAAAATCTGCGTAATCAGTGGTCAACCCAGCAACCACGTTTTTATTTCTTGTTTAGAGATTATCACTAAACCTAAAATACGACCCTAACATCAGCGTGCGTGTTGATTCTAACAACCAATCAACCAATCAACCAATCAACCAATCAACCAATCAACCAATCAACCAATCAACCAATCAATCCCCATGCCCTATCCATCCTTACCTGGCCACCGCCCACCGGAAGAGCTCAAGCCTCCCGCCGCACTCCGGCAGCCAAAAGCGCAGCCAAAGCCAGCGTCCAGGCCAGCGCCACAATCACGCCCAGCCACACCTCGATCAGCCAACACGGCGAAGCCGAATAAGTCAGGAAACCCCACCTCGACGAGCGCACCTCAAGCCACAAAACCAAGCCACAGCGCAAGAATCCATTCTTGGGATCACAGCAAAGGCTACGGCTTCCTCCGCCACGGCAAGAAACGCCTCTTCCTACACCGACGCGACTTCGCCGAGCATCATAAAAAACCGATGCCCGGCGATCTCATTCACTTCGAAGAAGGCCAAGACGCCCAAGGCCGCCCTTGCGCCGTGCAAGCTTACCACCACAACGATGGCGGCCGCCTCCGGGCCGTCCACTTCATTCAGCTCACCGTCCTCATCCTCCTCCCCGCCCTCGCCCTGTTCAAGCTCGCAACGGCCACCGGCATTCACCTCGCCGCCCCCTACGCCGTCGCCCTCATCCTCAGCCTGATCACCTACCTGCGCTACGCCAAGGACAAGCAAAGCGCCCGCGCCAAAGCCTGGCGCATCTCGGAAAGCCAGCTCCACTTCCTCTCCCTCATCGGCGGCTGGCCCGGCGCCTTCCTGGCTCAGCGCAAACTCCGCCACAAATGCTCCAAACCCGATTTCCTAGCCATCTTCTGGCTCACCCTCCTCACGCACCAATACCTCGCCCTCGACTACCTCCGCCACTGGCAACTCACCCGCTCCATCCTGGCAAGGATCACCGAGGTCAGCTGAATAGAATCCAACACTCCTAATCCGATTCCCTCTTGTCACGGAAATCGGATCTGCTAGAAATACTATAATGCCTCCTGAAACCACCGCCCGCATACACATAGACACTCAACTCAGTGTCGCTGGTAGTTACACGCGGAGAAAACATCGGCCAGCATCTCAGCGCACACTGCGAGGAAAAAGGAACTCCTAGGCACGCCGGCCAATTCGAAGCCGAACTCGTCCGCTCCAACCGCCTCTCCCAGTTCGCACTATTTTCAGCATTTTCCGGCAGCATCTAATCACATTCCACGATGGATTCCGAACTTTTCAAACTTGAAGCAACCCCAGAACCTCACCAAGAGGTTCTGGAGTTCAATGATCAGCTCTATTATCAGGCTGAGAACACTCCCATCGGTTGGCTACGCCAACTCGCCCTCGACAAAGGCGACTGGACGTTCACCGCTATCCATAAAGCAGGAGACACTTTCAACCTCACCCATCCAACCGGGTTATCCTTTGACGCGGAACTCAAGGAAGGAAGAGGCGCAATGAAGGGCTCTTACTCAATTCGAGGGTGCGTCACACGAACCAACGATAAGAAGACCTCTTTCTTTGAAGGCGTTAATCTTCACGGCAGGGGCAAGGGAGATTGGAAGCTTCGGCCTGCCCAACTTGGGGCAGTGCACTCCCTTCTCGCTCACTGGTCATTGTCAACCGAACCGGCCACCGTAGTACTCCCGACTGGCACGGGCAAGACTGAGACAATGCTCGTGACAACTCTTGTTGATCAGGCTGCCCGCACTCTCGTCATTGTTCCTACCAAAGATCTCAAAGATCAGATCGCCGAAAAGTTCATGAGCTGGGGAATGCTGCGACGACTCGGAGTAATCCCGAGTGATGCACCCAATCCCAAGGTTCTTGTTCTCAGCAAGACAATCACAGATGCTTCTCATTTGGATCACATCAACTCCGCCGACGTCGTTGTTGCGACTCCGGCGTTGCTCGCACGAGCGCCCCAGACAATCAAGAGCAAGCTTCGGAAGGCATTCTCACACGTCTATTTTGACGAAGCACATCACGTGGTCGCTGTGGAGTGGGACGGCATCAAGTCACTCTTCTCGAAATCGAAGATCGTCCAATTTACTGCGACACCTTATCGGAATGACCGGAAGCCGATTGAGGGGAACCTGATCTACAATTACCCTCTTTCCCTGGCATTGGCGGACAAGTGCTTCTCACCAATATCTTTGGTAGCGGTTGATGAACGCCACCCCCGCAAAAAAGACCAAGCCATCGCTGACGCCGCCATGGCACGGCTCAATGAAGATCGAGCCAATGGTCTGACGAGACACCGCATGATGGTCCGAGCCGAAACGCAAACCAAAGCAGACGCCCTTTACAAAAAATATCAAGAGTGGTTTCCAAAAGAACGGATCGCTCTGGTTCATTCAGGAATCAAAGGCCGTAGGGCAATAGTTGAGCAAATCAAGGAAGGAGAATTCGATCTGGTAGTGTGCGTCGACATGCTTAAGGAAGGATTCGACTACCCCGATTTCAAGATCGCAGCTGTTCACGGTGTCCATAAATCGCTGGCGGTCTTGCTTCAGTTTATCGGGCGGTTCACGAGAACCCAGAAAGGTCTCGGCGACGCTTCGTTTGTCGTAAACTATGCGGCGGAGAAGATCTCGCTCGAGTTGGAAGATCTGTTCCAAGAGGGGTCCGGATGGGAGCACGTAATCAAAGAGATCGCTGACGCCAAAAAGAACGAGGCAGAGTCACTGCTTGCCTTTCTACAGGGTTGCCAACCCTACTCTGGTTTCGACTCACCTGACATCGAGCTCAATCCGAAGCTCGTTTACCCTGCGCTTAGCTGCGTGTGCTATCAGTGCAGCAAGGTGGATTGGGCAAAGTTCAATGAAGCGTTCAACCTTAAGAAATACGCGCTCTCGCAACCATACATCAATCCTGACGAAAACGTGTTCTATTTCACCACTCAAAAACGCGAGAAGGTGAAATGGGCTAGAACAAAGGAACTAAGGGACCAAACCTGGGATCTGATCGTGATCCATCACGACTCAGAGAACAAAATGCTTTACGTTGGTTTTTCTGAAAAGCGCCTCGATGTTGACAATCTTGTAGAGAAAATCTCCGCGGCGAAACCACGCCCATTGAAGGGTGACCGCGTATTCCGTTCCTTTGACTCAATCAAGCGCCTCTGCATAGTACACGCGGGAATATTTAAGCCTGCTAACCACTTACACCGATATTCACGGCTTAGCGGTGCCGACGTAACAACCGAACTGACGCGCTGGAAGACGGAAGGCCGATGCGACAAGTCGGATTTCGTTGGGGTGGGTTTTCGCTATGGGTTTCCTGTCAGTGTTGGAGCATCAGTAAAGGGTAAAATCTGGAGCCCTGCCCGAGTCGGTGATCTGAAGCAATGGAAGGAATGGTGCCTCGCCATTGGTGCCATGGTCACAAACGAAAAGATCGACTCGAATTTGCTCCTCGAAGATTCAGCAAAGAAGATCGAACTGAAGGAATACCCCGACGATGTTGTGGTCTTGGCCGCCGACTGGTCGGACGGCCTGTACGATCGAATTCACAAGCTCACTCTCGAAATCCCCAAAGGGGGATCAATGTTACTGGCAGAATCGAGCCTGAAATTCAAAGCCATCAAGGGCACAAAAGCCGAACTCATTCTATTCATCGGCACTGAATCTCACCCTTTTTCAATTCTGTTGGGAGGAGAGAAAGGTCACTGCATCGAAGGGCTCGAGACAATCGAGGTTCAGGTTGCTGGGCTCAAGGCGGATCCGGTTTCTCTCACACAGTTCTTCCAAGAGAACCCGCCTGCTCTGTTTCTACTCAATGGATGCACGATATCGGGCTGCATTCATACTGACTACGGCGAAGGCGATATCCACGCAATTCCCCATGAACGGATCGAAAGCCTACCATGGGGTGGTGTTGATTTTAAAATTGAGTCGATCTACAAGGGCTCCACTCAACGAAAGAATTCGATCCAGGAATACATGATGAAGCGCCTCGTGGATACAGGTGCTCGAGTGGTGTTCAATGACGATAACGCGGGGGAATCTGCCGACATTGTCGCAGTCTTCGTTGAGGACGGGCTAGTGCGGTTCGAGCTCGTTCATTGCAAGTATTCAAAAGCAACTGCTGGCGCAAGATTGTCTGATTTATACGAAGTCTGTGGTCAGGCCATCGTTTCACTTCGATACAAGTGGAAGCCCGAAGAGCTCATCAAGCACCTCGAAAGACGTAACGCGACAGGAGTGCTGAAGAACAAGCGGTTCTACCACGGTTCCTCCGCGATTCTAGAGGAAATCAAGAAAGCTCTGAAGTATAGCGATGTCTTATTCGAGTTTTCCATCGCTCAGCCCGGCGTGGAGAGCTCCTCGTTGACTCCAGAGATGAAACGACTGTTGGGATCGGTTTACTCAACAGTAGTAGAAATGACCGAGACCAAACTGCGATGCTATTTTAGCTAACCTCCATCACAAGTTTCATTCCGACCGCTTTTGAAAACAACCCGACTATCACGAAATTACTGACGAGAAATGCAAAAATGAGGTCATGAAAATGGTGCATCAGCTAGAAAATGCGGATGCCATGCGATCTGCTCACGACACTCTTTCAGTGCCGAGTGTTACACTTTATACACCATGTGTAACAATTTCCCACTTGCTCAAATTTCCAAAATAAAGTAACTTAGATCCATATTACTAAAATATGGAAATACAGCGATCCCAACTCGAACAACTTGCGCGCGAGTCATGCCTACTGCGTGATCAGCAACTGCGCGAAGCTGGGATTAGCAGCACGGTGATTTCGCAGGCGGTGAAGGCTGGAGAACTAATTCGTCTCTCGCGTGGTGTTTATCATCACCCCGAAGCAGAGCTCGATGAGCACCTGAGCCTTTCCGAAGTGGCCGCACGCGTGCCTCATGCGGTGATCACTCTACTATCTGCGCTGCAGTTTCACCAGATTGGCACTCAGCAGCCTCATGCCGTTTGGATTCTTCTCAAACAAAATGCGGTGACTCCACGCATCGACTACCCGCCGCTCGAAGTCGTCCGCAGTAAGGTAGCCTCTGCCTTTTCCAAAGGAGTCGTTAGCCACAACATCAATGACATCCCCACCCTGATCACCAATCCAGCGAGGACGGTCGCCGATTGCTTTAAATACCGCAGTCGGGTAGGTCTCGATGTCTGTCTGGAAGCTCTCAAGGACGTCCTCAACAAGGGAGTGAAACCCGCCGAAATCATGGACTACGCAAAAGCCCAACGTGTCTCCAGCGTG
The DNA here is from genome assembly GCF_016811075.1 of Oceaniferula flava. Taxonomy (NCBI): domain Bacteria; kingdom Pseudomonadati; phylum Verrucomicrobiota; class Verrucomicrobiia; order Verrucomicrobiales; family Verrucomicrobiaceae; genus Oceaniferula; species Oceaniferula flava. The sequence goes on along the minus strand of NZ_JAFBGL010000009.1, from coordinate 186,589 downwards.
ATTCGGCCTTACCTCGATGCCCTAGTCTAAAAATGAACCTCGTCGCCTCACTCCAAGATCGCCTCAGGAACGAAGGCCGTAGGATCGGTGTGCAATATGCCTCACACCTTGAGCAGTTTGCTCTTAGTCGATTCTTTGCTCGCCTGGCTAAGAGTGACTACGCGGATCGTTTCATCCTCAAGGGAGCACAACTTTTTCGCTTTCTAGAACAAGACGGGCATCGTCCGACGCGAGATGCGGACTTCCTCAGCTTTGGCGATCATGATCCTGAGGCCTTGAAAGATATTTTCACCAAAATTTGCCAGCTTTCTCCCGACAAAGAAGATGCCCTTAGCTGGGAAAATATCAGGGCGGCAGCAATCCGTGATGACAATCACTACGGTGGTGTGCGCGTGCTGATCACTTGCAAACTCGGAAAAATACAAATCCCCCTTCAGTTTGATATAGGCTTCGGCGACATCATTACACCCACAGTGCGCCATCAGACCTGGACGGCCCCTCTCGACTATCAGGACACTCAGCTTGCGACTTATCCAATGGAAACGGTGGTCGCTGAAAAATTGGAAGCTGCCGTTTCCCTCGGTATCAACAACAGCCGAATGAAGGACCTTTATGATCTCCACTGGCTGCAGGCTCGTCTCAGCTTTGACGGAAACGACCTTACAGAAGCGGTGATCAATACCTTCGCCCGGCGCTCAACGGTTATCTCAGATGTGGTTCCTTTGGTTTTTACTCCCGAGTTCCGCTCTGATGCACAAAAGCTCGAGCAATGGTCCGCCTTTTTGCGCAAAGGAAAACTACCGCAGCTTGAGCTGACCGTCGTCATCAAGGACATCGCAGATTTTCTCCTGCCTGTGCTTCGAAAAGAAGTCGACGATCTCACTTGGACACCGGAGGGGCATTGGCAGTCTTCCCCACCCCACTCATAAAATTCTCCAAAGCGAACACATCAATCAAACAACAGAATTTCACCTAGCTTCTCCGCAGTTTTAGGCCCGACACCTTTCACCCGTTTTTCGAGATCCTTTTCGTTCTTATAGGGGCCGTCTTTAAGACCATCCAGCAATGCTTGGGCGATCTTAAGATTCACTTCGGCACGTTGCGCGATGATGGCGGCATTGAAGGCGTTGTTTTTCAATCGGTTGATGAAGAGCTTACCGACGTGTTTTGAATACTGGCTACGCTCTGCGATAAAGACTTTCCAGTCGGTCTCGCGCCAGCCTCCCTTTTTCTGATTGATGGCGTGCATTTCCTCCATCTTGAGTTCTTCCAGGTATTGATAGGGTGCTTCATCATCGCTACGAGCATCGACTTTTCCGTAAACGCGGGCCAAGCCATTTCTCACCAGTAGCTTTCCCAAATCCCCTCCTCCATGCGTAATGATGTAAGCATAGACACGACCAGGGCGTTGGCCCATGGCGGGTGCGTTCTGGGTAATGACCGTGAAGGGCCGTTGCAGCGATCGTTTTGTAAAAGCGGTAGCATCTTTCCCAAGTTTGATTCGCTTTGCAAACTTGTTCCGGCCATCGTCGATACCATGCATTCCGAAATAAAGCCCCTGATCGGTTAGGCGAGCTTTCATATAGTCTGCTCGGTCATTGGTCTCCATGCAATCTACGCCATAGAGTCGGACAACCATTTCTATAGGTTTACCTTTCTGATTGGCCGGATTGGGCGCCGCAACGGAGAAGCTATCGCCATCGTTTCCATTCCCTTTCATCAACTTGCAATTTTTATACACCGTAAACGGGTTTGCCGCTTTTGCTGAAAGATGAGCTGTGCTCAGGCCTGCAAGCAACACAGTCTGAATAACGATTCGGGCGAATTTCCACATGTGTATTGCCTATCATCACCTAACAAAAACACAAGTCTCACCGATACAGTCACAATGTCATGCGTAGACAGTCATTCTTCAGTTCAATAACGTTACGAAGACGATGATAGGAACGAGGATTTAGCGATCCAAGAACTTTGGATAACTGCCGTCGAAAAACAAAGAGAGCTAACAACCACCGCTAACAGACAACTCACCGTCCTCTACCCCAGCCGCTCTAAGTAACCCTTCAGCACACGAGCGTGGTTGTGTTTTTTGTCTTTGGCGGCGTAGAGCAGGAGTAGCGACTTGCGATCCACTTCGGCGAGGCGAAACGTTGAACAGACTCGCAAAGGATTTCTTTTCACATCCTCTGTCTGTTCGGTTATCTTGCCCTTGAAATAAACCACGCTCTTTTGCACGCCATGAACCAAGCTCCGAACTCCAAAGAACCTAGCAAACATCAGCACCGTTGCCGCATTGTACTCACCGGCGGGCCCGGAGGAGGCAAGACAACGGCTGCCGATCTCTTCCGCCGTGAAATCGGCGAGGATGTGGTCATCGTTCCTGAAGCGGCCACGATGATGTTTACCGGTGGGCTGCCCCGCATAGACAATGCGCATGCCGTGCAGTCTGCGCAACGTGCCATCTATCATGTGCAAAGGAACCTGGAGGACATCCAAAGTGCGCAGTATCCCGATCGTATTCTTCTCTGCGACCGTGGGTCCATTGACGGTGCCGCCTACTGGCCGGGAGATACCGACTCTTTTTTTGAAGACCTCGGCAGCAGTCTGGACGAGGAACTGGCGCGCTATGACGGTGTGATCTTTTTCGAAAGTGCCGCCGTGGGAGGCCTGGACATCGAGGGCGGTAACCCGACACGCCGTGAATCCATCAATGAAGCTGCCAAGCTGGACAAAAAACTCTATCAGCTCTGGTCGCAGCACCCGAATTTCATCACCGTGCATCACAATCAGAGTTTCTTCCAAAAAATCTCCATCGGACTCGCCATGCTTCAGGAGATGGTGACCAACCTACAACAACAAGACACCTCGCGCCAGTAGGCCGTCATGTCAGTATCGACCGAGCGGTAAGCAATGGTCGCGCGAGTTGGCACGCGTGTGAAAAGTTCAAGGAGTCATTCGAGAAACAGACCTCGTTCTTGATTTCGGCCTCGGCTGCGGGGATTCGCCCACTTTGTGTTAGGAGACCTGGTCAAAATCAGCTCACAGGTTGATTTTTAACCCGTGGGTGGTGGGAGTTTCGGGGGCGATCCGGGGGCTGATCGGATGAAAATTCTGTGCATTCTGGTGGATTCTGAGAGCATTGGGCAGCCGCGTCAGGCGCACATTCCCATGACTTCAGAATCACTTGTTTTTTCGGCCCAAGAAATGACCGACCGCTTAGCCCGTATCCGCTCGGCCATGGCCGCTGGTGGGCTGGATGCCATCGTCAGCAGCGATGCCGCAAATGCCTACTACACCACCGGCTTCCGCGGTGAGCCGCGCACCCTGCTGATCACTGCAGACAGCCTCACCCTGTTCACCTCCTTCCGCACCCTGCCTTGGGCCGAGGCTCAGACGGAGCTCTTGGCGGATCACATCGAGCTGAGCACAGCGCCCCGCCCTTTCGACGACATCGTCAAGCGCTTGTCAGGAAAGACATGGAACATCGGGGTCGATCGCAGTGTGAGCTACGCCAGCATGCTGAGCTGGCAGGAACTCTTCTCGCCGCACGCACTGCGGCCCTGCTCGATCATCGAGCAAGTGCGCCGGACGAAGTCCCCCACCGAAGTCGCGATCATGCGTCAGTCCCAGGTGATCAACGAAGCCATCTTCAACGCGGTGCTGCCGCAGATCCGCCCGGGCATGACCGAGCGTGGTGTGCAGGGGCTGATCCTCGCCGAAATGGCGGCCAACGAGGATGTGGATGCCTATTCCTTCATGCCGATCGTTGCCGTCGGTCCCAACGCCTGGGAAATCCACCACCTACCGGACCACACGGTGATTCAGGAAAACGACATGGTTCTGATTGATCACGGCGTGTTCTATCGGGGCTATGCCTCGGACATGACACGGACGATCTGTCTGGGAACCGCCAGCGAGCAGATGCACGACATCTACAACACAGTGGGTGCTGCTCAGGATGCTTCCATCCAAGCCATCCGAGCCGGCGTCAGCACTCGTGACATCGACCGGACGGCGCGCGATGTCATCAGCACCGCGGGTCATGGTCGCAGCTTTACTCACGGCCTCGGCCACAGCATTGGACTGGAAACCCACGACCCGGGACTCAATTTCAATCAAGGCGATGAACCCACCCTGCTGGAACCCGGCATGGCCTTCACCGTGGAGCCTGGGATCTATCTGGAAAATGGCTTCGGCGTGCGCACCGAGGACGTGGTCATCGTCACGGAAAACGGTCACACCAATCTCACTTCTCAGACTCACGCGCTCATCGAGCGCCCGGTCTAACAATCACTCTCCGTAGCCATCCGCTTGCAGCAGGAAACGGAGGACTGGCTCGACGGGGTCCAGTCCGTGAGGATGGTGGCCGGCGCCTGGCTTCGTCCAGATCTTTGGCGGGTTGTTGTTCTCCTTGAGGTGCTTGGCGAGCAAGAGACCATTCTCAGCGGGAGGAACCACCTCGTCAGCGGTGCCAATGACCAGAGCCACGGGAATGTTTCCCAGCTTGGAGGCAAAGGACGCATCGCTGATCTGGGGGTGGCTGGCGGCTTGTTCAGCGGTGATACCATAGACCTCGAGACAGCGTTTCCAGTTCGCCTTGGAGAGCTGGCCGTTTTGCCCGCCGGGCCATGATTTGAAATCGCAGACTGGGTTATCGCCATAGATAGCGGAGACGCGGTCGGGGTATCGGGCCGCGTAGTTGAAGATCATCAGGCCGCCGCGTGACATGCCTTCCATGATCGAGGATGTGTTGAGATTAAACTTCGATGTGAGCAACTGATAAAACTCATCGCAGCGCTGCATGGCGGCGTCCGATCCGAAGAGGTTGGACACATCAACGTAAGCCAGATGATAACCACGATCGAGCAAGGCCAGGTCCAGCGCAGGCTGGTGACCGAAGAAGCGCGCACGCCAAATCCACGGCTGCCCCTGAGCCGCGGTATGCGGGATCACCAAGGTGGCACTGGCGCCGGTCTTGGCTAATTGAAACTCATGGCGGTCAAAGCCGTTCCAGACACTGCGCTTGCGAGAGATTTCACCGCAGTTCGCGCGGGTGCCTATTTCCTGAGTGAGGATATCGTGGAAAAAGTGAGCCAGGCGCTGGTGGCCGGCGGTGTTGGGATGCACGCCGTCGGTGGTTTCCTTAGGGCGCAGGCTGCGTGCCAGATCGTGGTAATAGACCTGCTCGGTGGTCGTCGCCACACGCTGATAGGCCGCTTTGATCGCGACGAGACGTTTGATCCGGGGCTTGAGGGACTCCTTGTGGTCGGGGTCAGGAAACATCGGTGTTGGCGAGCAGAGGTGCACGATCACCTTGGGGTTGGCCTGCTTGAGCTGCTTGATCATGAACGCAGCGTCGCCTTCCAGATCGGCGTGATGTTGCCAGTTGTTAGGGGTGCTATGGCTGTCGCTCGTGCCCAGCAGGATCACGGCGACGTCCGCCTGAAACTTAAGCGCTTTGCGATACGTGTCGGTGCCAAGCAATGCACGCTTCGACTTCCTCAGCAGCCCATGCCCAGGCTCCGCAAAGGCACGGACCTCATAGCCCTCCCCCATGAGCTCGCTGAGTCGGGCCGGGTAGCCGTTTTTTGAAGGATCATCGGCACCGACACCGGACGTGATCGAGTCGCCGATCAAGGCCACTTTGACCGGAACTGCGGCGGCGGTGAGCAAGCAGCTCATGAGAAGCAAGAAGACAATGCGCATGACCCGTTATACATCCCAGACAGGAGGTATATTTCAATCAGAGAATCGGTCCTACTGACACAGGCATCGTAGCTTGAGCCGATCACGTGGCCCCTGCCCCTCGATGAAAAACCTCCACGGCGAGACATGTTAGAGTTTCTCCCCCCAATCCCCCGACCCCCGTTTGCAATGCGAAGCATCGCTTGTAGACTATCCTCATGAATCCATCCAAGAGCTATCAAATCCATCTGAAGTCCCGCCCCGAAGGCATGCCCACGCCTGAAAACTTCGAGCGAGTGGAGGTGCCTATTCCTGAGCCAGGTGAAGGTGAATTCCTGGTGAAAAACGAATGGATGTCCGTGGACCCTTACATGCGCGGACGGATGCAGGAAGGCGACAGCTATGTGCCGGCCTTTGCCGTCGGCGAAGTGATGGACGGTGGCTGTGTCGGGCGAATCGTCAGCTCCCGTCACCCCGATTTCAACGAAGGCGATTACGTGCTCGGCAGCAAAGGCTGGCGCGACCACTGGGTCAGCAATGGCGAAGGCGTGCAGCAAGTGGATGTGGAAAAAGCCCCCGCTAGCAGCTACCTCAGCGTCCTTGGCCTGACCGGCATGACGGCTTATGTGGGATTGTTGGAAATCGGTGCGCTGCAAGAAGGCGAGACTGTTTTCGTCTCTGCCGCGTCAGGCGCGGTGGGATCCATCGTTTGCCAGATTGCCAAGATCAAAGGCTGCCGTGTCATCGCCAGCAGTGGCTCCGACCAGAAAATCGAATGGCTCAAATCCAAGGCCGGGGTCGACGCCGCCCTGAACTACCGCCAGGTGGACGACCTCTCAGCCAAGCTCGGCGAACTCTGCCCCGATGGCATCGACGTCTACTTCGACAACGTCGGCGGCGATCATCTTGAGGCGGCGATCGATCACATGAACGACTTCGGCAGAATCGCCTGCTGTGGTGCCATCGCGAGTTACAACGACAAGGACCCGGCCCCCGGGCCAAGAAACCTCATTAACATCATCGGCAAACGACTACGCGTGCAGGGATTTATCCTCTCCGACCACTCGGAGCTGAAATCGCAGTTTGCCAAGGACATGAGCGGCTGGATTCAGTCGGGCGATATCGTCTGGGAAGAGACGGTAACCGAAGGCCTTGAGAATGCCCCGGACGCCTTCCTGTCGCTCTTCGAAAGCGACAAGATGGGTAAGGCAGTGGTGAAGCTCTAGTGGACGCCCTCCCCATGGGGAAAGCGCTCCGCCAAGCGACTCGGTTATAGGGAACGGTTTGGCCGATCTATCCCTGGCCAATCAACACCTAGATCGCAATACTGCTCACAGGTTCGTCTGCAATCTGCTCGGTGAGCTTGGCGGCAGCAAGCGGCTTGTCCTTTTTCCCCTTAGTCCAATTCCTCTTCGATGAACTCGAGCAGGAGGTCGACAAGTTCATCGATCCCAGCTTCCAGTTCCTCTTCGATGGTGGCAAGGTATTCGGACTCGGTTTCGGTGTAGTCGTTACGGTGCTCGCTGCGGGTGCCGCACCAGCGACTTGAGTTCATGGCATCCACCAGCACGGTGGCACCGATGAGTTCGAAGGAGTTGATGATGCGTTGGTGATCGATCGCACTCTGCCAGAACTCGTGTAGGCAGTCCTCGCTCTGCAGAATGGGGACCGTTTCATAGATATCCATGACGGCACGTTCCTCGCGACTGAGATCGCGGTCCGGGGCTTCGCTTTCGAGCTGATCGATGAGCACTTCAATATCGTCCGGCCATTCAATGGCTTCCTGTGAAAACATAGTGCGTGGGGGATAAAATACGAAGGTAGGTTTTGCCAAGCAAAACCTCTCGGATGTTTGAGATTTTGACCGCCTACTGAGGTGATGATTCTTTTTGAACCAAGGGAGGAATAGCCGAATCAAATTGGGGCTAGCTTGCGAAGCCTTGTGGCTCAGCCATTTGAGCGCTGGATTGAAGCTCTGCGGCGAAGTGCTAGGCGGCCAAGTGCCAAGACTCCCCTAACCTTTGATGACACGGCTGATCTTTCCTTTTTCCACCTCGAAATTGTAGCGGTGCGGTCGGTAGTCGGTGGTGGCGGGACGCGGTTGGCCATCGACCATGGTGATGCGGTATTCGATCTTGTGCTGCTCAGCCAGGGTTTTGGCTTTTTCGAGTGTCAGACCGATGAAATCTTCCGGCTGCGGCGCCTTCTCGGAGGGTGCGCTGTAGACCTGTTCACTGGCCTCGATGATCTTGGGCAGATCCTTCTCGGTGATGGCCGTGTAGCCATCGCCCCAATTCCAGCTACGACCGATGAGGTAAACCTCCCTGGGGAGAGCGGCGAGGCCTTTCTTCACCCTCGCCTTGGCCGTGACTTCGGTGATCATCGAGGCATGGACACCGGCGCCATGGGAGGCACGACAAATGACGAGCAGCTTCCCCTCTTTCACGTGCATGCTGGCAATGTGCACCTTCCAACCGGGGTCAGGCACCTTGAGGGTGACGCTGACATTGCCTTTGGGTTCGGTCGCATGGCTCAGCTGAAGACAGCCTAGAAAAAGCGATAGCAGGAGGATGGGTTTGAGGAGTTTTTTCATGCCCGCAATATGCCATCGTTTTACCCGTCGCGTTAGTGGAAATTTGGAATCCGTTATCAAGCACCTATGGGTAGGGATGATTGGCCTCAATCATCCGGATGGTGGCTTTGATGCTTCGGCCAGGGATGGGCAGATGAGGGCTGTTGGGGGTATTTTAGGCAGGGCCGAGGTGGGCGCTTCGGTCCGGCAGATTGAGGCCAATCTGCCCTACCATAATACTCTACCGCTGGCTATCCATGCCGGAGGTAGGGATGATTGAGCCACAATCATCCGGATGGGGGCTTTGATGCTTCGGCCAAGGATGTCAGGGATGAGGGGCCTTGGGGGGATGTTAGGTAGGGCCGAGGTGAGCGCTTCGGTCCGGCAGGTTGAGGCCAATCTGCCCTACCGTAATACTCTACCGCTGGCTGGAATGCCGGTGGTAGGGATGATTGGCCTCAATCATCCGGATGGTGGCTTTGATGCTTCGGCCAAGGATGTCAGGGATGAGGGGCCTTGGGGGGATGTTAGGTAGGGCCGAGGTGTGCGCTTCGGTCCGGCAGGTTGAGGCCAACCTGCCCTACCGTAATACTCTACCGCTGGCTATTCATGCCGGTGGTAGGGATGATTGGCCTCAATCATCCGGATGGTGGCTTTGATGCTTCGGCCAGGGATGGCGCAGATGAAGGCTGTTGGGGGGATGTTAGGTAGGGCCGAGGTGTGCGCTTCGATCCGGCAGGTTGAGGCCAACCTGCCCTACCGCTGCTGCGCTGCTTTATTTCTTGGCCAAGAGGCTTTTGCCGGTCATCTCTGGGGATGGTTTGACGCCCATCATATCTAACAATGTTGGGGCGATGTCGGCGAGGATGCCGTCGTTGACGGTGAATTTGTCATGGTCGTCTGCGACGTAGATTGCGTGCACCAGGTTGGTGGTGTGGGCGGTGTGCGGGGAACCGTCGGCGTTGATCATTTTTTCACAGTTGCCGTGATCGGCGGTGATGATGAGCTTGCCTCCCAGGCGGAGTGTTTCCTCGACCACGCGGCGACAGCCCTCATCGATGGTTTCGCAGGCCTTGATCGCAGCCTCGACCACGCCGGTGTGCCCGACCATGTCAGGGTTGGCAAAGTTGAGGATGCAGAGATCGTAGCCCTTGAGCTTCTCAACGACTTTGTCCATGACCTCCGGAGCACTCATCTCCGGCTGGAGATCGTAAGTGGCGACCTTTGGCGATGGCACGATGTAGCGGTCTTCGCCCTTGTTAGGCTTTTCCTTGCCACCATTGAAGAAGTAGGTGACGTGCGGGTATTTCTCGGTCTCGGCAATGCGCATTTGCGTCTTGCCGGCCTTGGCCACGACTTCACCTAACACATTCTTGAGTTTCTCAGGTTTGAAAACGACGGGCACTTTGTAGGTTTCATCGTATTCGGTGAGGGTGACGTAATGCACATTGGGACGGCGGCCGGTTTTGAAGCCGGTGAAGCGTGGTTTGGTGAGGAATGCCTCGGAAAGCTGACGTGCGCGGTCGGCACGGAAGTTGAACCAGAGCACCACATCGCCATCGTTGACGCGTTTGGTGTTGTGTTTGAAGAAGGTCATCGGCAGCAGGAATTCATCGGTTTTCTCCTGCTCATACATCTCGGCCACGGCTTCGCTGGCGAGGATGTCTTTCTTGGTGCCCTTGCCGTGCACGATGGCATCCCAAGCGATCTTGGTGCGCTCCCAGCGCTTGTCGCGGTCCATGGCGTAGTAACGACCGATGACAGTGACGATGCGGGCGCCGTATTTGGCGAGCTCGTCCTCAACGTAGCTGAGATAGCCGGCTCCAGCGGTCGGTGAGGTGTCGCGACCATCGGTGATGGCGTGCACGTAGATCTCCTCCACCCCGCTCTCACGGGCCAACTTCGCCATGGCGATGAGTTGGTCCTGGTGCGAGTGAACGCCACCGTCTGAAACCAGGCCGATGAAGTGCAGGACCTTGCCTTTTTTCGCCTTGTTGAAAGCGGTCTTGAGCACACGGTTGTCGGCGATGTCGCCGTCTTCGATGGACTTGTTGATTCTTGTTAGATCCTGATAGACCACGCGCCCTGCGCCGAGGTTGAGGTGGCCGACTTCCGAGTTCCCCATTTGGCCATCGGGCAGTCCGACATCGAGTCCCGAGGCACTGACAAAGCCCTTGGGATAGGTTTTGAACATTTCGTCATGGAAAGGTGTGTTCGCAAGCAGGGTGGAGTTCCCCTCTTTTTTTGCGGTTTTCTTTCCTCCTGGGTTCACTCCCCAGCCGTCGCGAATGATGAGCACTGTCGGTTTTTTATCTGCCATGGCGCGGTCTTTTTAGCTCAGCACCGACAAATTCCAATGACGAATCCTTGAAAAGTAAGCCATGATCTGATCAGGGTGCGCCATGCCAGCGCTGATGACGGACAACCCCACGATATGGATGCTGGCGGCGATCGCGGCTTTTTGCATCGGGGTCTCGAAAGCAGGCTTTTCCGGCATCTCGCTGATCTCGGTATTCATTCTGGCGGATGTCTTTGGCGCCAAGGAATCTTTGGGCTTCGCACTGCCGATGCTGATCATGGCCGACCTGATGGTCTACCCGGCCTTTCGCAAATACGCCTCGTGGAAATCCGTCTGGCTGCTCACTTGGCCGGCGCTGGTGGGCATGGGGATCGGGGTGCTGGTGTTAGGTAATGTCGACAATGCCGCCATGCGAAAAATCATCGGGTCGATCATCCTGGTGATGGTTTCGCTGCAGCTGCTGGGTCGCTTCAATGCCGAGGGGTTCTACAAAATCGCGCTGACTCGCAAGTTTGGATTTTTCTTTGGCACCACCGGTGGGGTCGCCACGGTGCTGGCGAATGCGGCCGGACCGATCATGCAAATTTACATGCTTTCACGGCGCATGGACAAGATGGAACTGATCGGTGTGGGAGCGCGGTTTTTCCTGGTGATCAATTTCCTCAAACTGCCGCTGGGTGCGGGGATGAACTTGATCACGGCGAGCTCGCTGCTCTCGAACTTACTGCTGCTCCCGGCGATTGCGCTTGGGGTGTTCGGAGGCAAAAAAGTGCTGGTGAAAATCCCCCAGCGCGCGTTTGAAGCGACGGTGATTGTGTTTGCGATGATCGCGGGGGTGAAGCTTTGCTTTTTCTAACCGCTAAAATGAAGTGCAGGGGTAGATGCCCCGCATTCGCGGGACGCTGAACTGCGAGATAGGCGAAAGACGCGAAAGTGCTTGGGTTGATTATTCGATGGGAACCACGGAAGGGACGGAATACACGGAAGGTTGCTTGGGTTGTGCTTTTTTGACCGCGAATCTTACGAATTGGGCGAATTTTGGCTGGGGTTGTGTGGATGATTTCACAGGGAAAACACTCAATTTCAGAGTGGTTAGCACTAGCTTTGATTTAGCAACCATGCCTTCTTCCGTGCCTTCCGCCCTTTCCGTGCTTCCACAATGAACTATCACCCCCTGAAAAAATTCGTCAGATTGGTCAGATTCGCGGTCAGTCTTCGATCACTTCGAACTTGTCGAAGAAGCGGGTGAACGCGTCTGGGAAGCGTAGACGGAGTTCTTCGGCGTAGGCGCTGGGGTCGGGGTGGATGACGGGGCCATCGGGGCCGACCAGGCGTTCTAACACGACGTCACTCGGCACATTGGCTTCCCAGTAGTTTTTCCATGAGAAGGTAGCGGTGTAGCCGTCGCGGCGAAGCACCATGGTTTCGCCGCTTTTTCCGGCGTAGGCGGTGGTCGAGATCTGGGTGTGGGAGGTGGGCTCGTTGGCGAGCAGGTTGTGGCCGGCGAGTTTGTTCAACTCCTCCTCAGGACACCCTAACAATCCAAGAATCGATGGCATGATGTCCATGTGGCTGGCCTGTGTATGGGACGGTCCGCGCCCCATGTAGCTCGGCCACTTGATCAGCATGGGCACGTGAGTTTGTTCGGGCTGCAGCGACGAACAGTGGCACCAGCTCCCTTGCTCTTGGAACTCCTCGCCGTGATCTCCGGTGACGATGATGATGGCGTTGTCGTAGCGACCTTCGGCTTTGAGAAAATCGCAGAACTCCTTCACTTGGTGATCGACCCAAGCGACCGAGTTCCAGTAGCGATTCACGTAGCGTTTGACCTCTTCCTCGCTGGGGTTGAAGGGAAAGCGGATGTCGTGCTCGTAGTCCTCGTAGGGCGGTGTGAAATCGTTGTGCCAGTAGTAATTGTAGTGGGGGGAATCGAGCGCCGTGTAGTAGAAGCCGCCGCCTTCGGGCCGATTCTTCACCGACTCGCGAAGTTTATCAAAGGTGACCACTTCGCGCTCGGGGATATTTTTATCGCCAAAATCGGTGCCGCGTTCGGTGTCCTCCCAGACACTTGTCAGGGCGCCCGGACCGCCGAAGTTCAGCATGCCGAAGTCCTTGTATCCCAGGTCACAGACGGCGCGGACTTCGATCTCGTAGCCGGACTTTTTCATCCACTGCAGCGCGGCCGACCCGAGGTAGTTCGACTTGTCAGGAATTGTCTCCAAGGTATCGCGCCAGAATACCGGCACCTGGCTGTGGAACAGGCCATACCATGACAGGTGGGTGGCATTGGACGTCGACCAGGTATCGCCGAGCTCTTGGCACTCCTCGTTTTTCAACTGCCAGAGGAAGGGAGAGGTTTTTTCGCTGAGGGCATCGGCGCGCACGCTCTCGACCATGATGAAATAAACATCCGGCTTCACGAAAAGCGTGCTGGCCGGGGCATTTTCCAGTCCGGATTCGGGTGTGCGAAAGCTCACGGCGTAATGCCCGACACCCTTGGGCGGGCTGAAGACGCCGAGGTTGAGATCAAACAATTTGTGCTCGGCCTGCCAGGCAGCGGTGCTCTTCCACTTCGAACCGATCCCTTGCTCGGCAACCACCCCACCCCAGCAAATGAAGGAGATCAGCAGGGCCACGCCGACGGAAATTTTCATGTCCCAGCGTTTCGATAAAACCCACGCCGCCCATGAAAGGCCCAAGGCGGAAGCGACGATACCGACCACAAGCAGGATCGCACCCAGAGGTCCGACATCCAGGCCACTGGCCGCCAGCTCCACGGCCGGGTTGAAGTCGCCCGAGGCGGTGAGTCCATTGACAAATTCAATCAAGCGGCGCCCCAAAGCGATCCCCATCCACTGGTCCGCGATCACGATCAAAGGAGCCATGCTCAGCGCCAACCAGGGAGCCCAGCGGAAATAGCGGGGAGCGGCACGCATGGTGAGTTCCGCCAGCAGGTAAAGGATCCCGGCGACGGCACCGCTCATCAGAACCCGCCCCATCAGCGCGCTGATTTTCTCTGCCACCGTGACATCCAGACCGAAGATCAGCAGCGAGTTATTGACGGCGAGCACGAGGAAAAGCAGCAGGAAAAAGACGGCATTCAGTCGGCTGCGTTCGCCTAACCAATCGAGCAATCCATGCCAGCCTCTCCAGCGACGGAAGCTTCGGTCTTTTTTCACAAAAGCCATCACCAGCCCCGCCAGCAGCAGGCCGCCGATCAGGTAGAAAAAGAAATCGTGCAGCACCTCCGAGACGCAGGCTAGCAAGGCGACCGTTGCCAGAGCCACGGTGAGCAAGGTGAGCACCAGGTCATTGCGCCCCAGCAACCACTTACAAAACCGCCACCAGTAACCACCGACGACACCACCCAAGGTGCACAGTCCGGTGGCGATCAGCAGATTGAAACCAAAGTTCCCCGGGCCGAAGCGCACCGGAATCTGCATGGTGCCAATTTCCCAAGATCCGATAAAGGGAACCATCGCGGAAACGATCCCCGCCAACCACGCCAACAGGTGCTGCCAGTGGAACTTGGCCTCTTTCTTCTTAGGATCATTGAGATACATTGCGTCGATCCCTTAGCAAGAGTCTCCTGGATTGGCAAGTCTGGCGTCAGGGGCTGCCGGTGGGGAAAATCCCGTCTGGCTGTCGTCCACCCTCATCTTTTACATAGGATTTACACAAAAACCTCTCGGCATGAGCCTAATATCTCGGCATCGTCATGCTCAAGCTAACCCCACCACGCCTTATGAAAACCATCTTTTTCGGTCTGACCTCCCTGCTGCTCAGCGTCTGCCCTCTCCTTGCCCAGGCAGCGGATGCCGCCGAGCGGATACGGGCTAAACAATACCCCGCTGCGCTGAAAATTCTCAACGGTGACCTCGCTGCCATGGCCAAGCAGGACGCCAACTTCACCGAAGACCAGTTGATGCTTCTGAAAGCGCGCGCTCTGCATCTCGATAAAAAACACGCCGATGCCGAAAATGTCTGCGATGCGTTGAAGCAAAAGTTTCCTGACAGCGACTGGCGCCACAAAGCCTCCTTCCTGAAAGCCCACAGCCTCGCCGCCCGCGGTCAATACCAGGCCGCACTGGCGATTTACGAGGCGGAGAGCGGTCGGCTTTTCTCCGAAAAGCGCAAGGACGAGGTCGCCAAGAGCCTGTTGGAGTTCGCCGATCTCTTCGCCAAGATCCCAGCGCCCGAGGACCTCGAGGCCCCGAAGCCTGATTTCCAAAAAGCCTACCACCTCTACAAGGAAGTGCTCGACCTACAGTGCTCGCTCAAGCTGCGGGAGCTGGCGCACTATTCGATGATCCGGATGGCGGGCCACCTGCAACAGTGGCCGACAGTGGTGAAGGATGCCGTTTCCTACCTCCAAGTCTTCGATCCCAGCTGGCGCGGCGAGATGCAGAATCAGCAGCGACTCACCTTTCAGAAAAACACCAGCTCCAAGGAGCCCGGCGAGCATCGCTCCGAGGTGCGTTATCGCATGGCCGAGGCCTTGCACCGCAGCAATCAACGCCCGCTCGCCGTCCGCTACCTCGATGAGCTGCTGAGCATGATGGAAAAAGGAGAGCTGGAATCCAGCCCCGGCCTCACCGCCGATGCCGCTTGGCTGAAGCTGATGGCTATGCGTGCGCAGGGAGGCCGCAGCAGCGACGTCGAGCTCTGGGTGGAAACGGCGAAGGAGTATTTGCAAAAGCACCCGCGGCATCTGCACGCCAACTCGACCGCATTCATGATTCCCTCGATGCTCGCCAGCCACGGCAAGCCGGAACAAGCGATCAGCGCCTATCAGGATCTCTTGAAAAACCCGGTCACGGTGGCTGAAAATCCGGTCACGCTGGAAAAGGAAAGCCGTGACGCATTTCTCAAACGTCAGGAAAATGCCGCCCGGAAACGTGAAGAAGCCAGCTATCAGATCGGGCAACTTCACCTGCAGCTGCACCAGTTCGATCAAGCACGCCAAGCGTGGAACCAAACCACGGTGGACTTCCCCAATGGCACTCGCTGGGCCGATAGCCAGAAGGGACTGGTGACCATCGATTACACCGAGGCACTGCAAGCCATCCGCCAGACCCACCAAGCCGACGACCCACCGGCGGCCGCCGAGAAAGCCACCGCCCTGCTGCAGTCGTTTCTGACCAAGCACCCACTGTCCGAGCACGCACCGCAGGTTCTTTTTCTGTTAGGACGCATCCCCCACCAGCTCGCCATCGAGATGGACGAGGAGAAAAACCTCACTCCGGAACAGCGCGAGGCCCAGGTTGCCTTATTTAAAAAATCGATCGCCGTCTGGGACGAGCTGCTCTCGAAGTATCCCAAAACCCAACACGCCACCGACGCCCGCGAACTGATCGGCCTGATCTACGAACAACGCTTGGGCGATCTTGAAAAAGCGCTCACGATCTACCGCCAAACCAAGAGCCCCATGGCGGCGCAACGTCGACAGCTGCTCACCTCGAAGCGCTTGATCGCCTCCAGCCCGAAAGTCTTCCGCACAGACGAAGACCCGACCGTTTCCCTCAGCCTGCGCAACGTTGAGAAGGTCACCATCCGACAGTATTGGCTCGATCTCGAATCCTACTTCCGCAAGGCCCGCAAGCTGGGCAACATCAGCGAGCTCGATGTCGATCTGGTCGAGCCGGACAAGCAGTGGGACGTCGCCATCGATGGCTTCAAGAAATACATCCCCATCGAGAAACAAATCCCCGTCCCCTTCGAGCCGAACAAGCCAGGCGTCTGCGTGGTGAAAGTCGAAGGCGAAGGTTTTCTCTCCACCACCGTGATCGTCCGCAGCGACATCGATATCGCGGTACGCTCCAGCAAGGATGAGCTGCTCGCCTTTGCCACCAACTGGCGCCGTGAGGGAGCGCCCACCGCCGGGGTGAAACTGCTCGTGGCCGATGGCGGCAAGATCGTCGCCACGGGTGAAACCGGAGCCGATGGCGTGCTGCATTTGAAATCGGAGAAGCTCGCGGAAATCAACGACCTGCGCGTGCTGGCTCTGTCCAGCGCCGGTGCCGCAACCTGCGATCTCGACCTCAGCCGACTCGTGCCCGTCCCCATATTGTTAGAACGTGCTTGGTTCAACACCCCGCAGCAATGGTATCGCCCCGGCGAAAGCGTGCAGCTCTCCGGCCTGCTCCGCACTCCTGCGAACGGACTCTATCAGATCCCCGCCAAGGAGCACCGACAGTGGACGTTGCGTTGTGTCGATATGAACGGAGGAAAACTCATCCACCAGACGGCCATCACCCTCAATGATCACGGTAGCTTCAGCACCAGCTTCACCATCCCCAAGGGGCTGAGTCAGGCCCGGATCACCGCTACCCTGAGTCGGACCGAGGGCGATAAGAGTCTCGATTTCCACACCCTGATCACGGTGAAAAACCAGCCGCGCAATCGGGTGGTTCTTTCCTTGGACTTTCCCAAAACATGGACCGCACTCGGCGAGAAAGTCACCGGCACAGTGACCGCCAAATACCACTGGGGAGCGCCCGTGGCGGACCGCGAAGTAACCGTCAAGCTGCCTAACAACCTTAAACTAAAAACCACCACCAATGCCGAGGGCGTAGCGACCTTTGATTACGACACCAGCCTGCTGGCCTCCGGCAGCGTTGCCAGCTTCAGCGTGAGCATGCCGTCGGAATCGGCGAATCTGGTGCGGAAGATCATTGATATCGACCCCTTGGGTTTCGGCATCGAGGCCGAGCTCTCACACGCCACCATCGCCTCCGGCGAAGCCTTCGAAGTGATTGCCAAAACCTTGCTACCCGATGGCAAAGCGGCGACCCGTGAAATCACCCTGGAAGTGGTGAAACAGGAGGTCAAAAAGGCCGACCCCATCCTCGGTCGCGATACGCCAGCAGAGCTCCCCAACGCCGTGCAATCACGCCAGGTCATTCCCGCCACTCCAATGCGCGAAACAATCGTGCAGACTCACACCCTGACCACCGATGCCGAAACCGGCCTCGCCAAGCAGGCCATCACCCTCGATGAAGGTGGTCGCTTTATCCTCCGAATCCGAGGCAAGGACGCGCGTGGTCGATTGGTTTATGCCGAGTCGTTCATCGAAATCTACGGCGAGGACAGCCAGCAGAAAATCCGTCTGTTAGTGGATAAAAACAAACTCCACAGCGGCGGTGAGGCGAAGATCGATGCCTGGTCGCGGCTCGACTCCCCCACCCACGCCTTGCTCAGCATTGAGGCGGATAAGTTGGTGGAATATCGGGTGGTGAAACTCGCCCCCGGCAAGACTCCGATCACCCTGAAGCTGAACGAACGTCACGCTCCTGTCTTTCGGGCGGCGATGATGGCCATGCACCAGCGCAAGTTCTACTCCAGCGATGAAATCCTGCCGGTGGACCGAGAGCTGAAAGTCGTCACGCAAATCGAGGGGCTCGATGCCGACAACACCATCGCACCCGGCGGCAAGCTGAAGGTGAACGTCAAAGTGCTGGACGGCAATGACCAGCCGCAGGACGCGGAGGTTTCCCTTTCCCTGATCGATCAACGCGACGCCCACAGCGCGATCAATCACCAAGACTTCAGCCGCAGTCAGCGACTGCCTAATTTCGCCATGGGAACCAGCTGCGGACTCCGTCATCAAGGCTCGCAGAAGGCGGTTGATATGGTCGCCCGCGCCGAGGAACGACGTGCCATGAACATGGCGAACCGACCCCTCGCACGGCAAAACACAGCACTCTCCCAGCATCATGCGCAAGCGGTGCAGCAAGTCCGCAAGCAGCTCTACATGGGCGAAGGCTATTTCAATCTCGGCCAATACGATCAGGCCACCGCCATGTTCCAAAGCGTGTTGAAGGTAGACAAATACAACAAAGCCGCACGGCGCTGGCTCGAACGCATCGCCTCCACACAATCCGACTACTACCGCTCCGCCTACGATCAGACCCGCGCCCAACTTCTCAGCCAAGTGGAACGAGCATGGGAAGTCGCCGGGGAAAGCCAAAGAGCAGACGCATTCGGCGGAGGCAGTGGCGGGGGTGCTAATGGCGGGAACATCCAGAGAGCTCGCCCTGCCAGCAACATCGCAACCGGCGGCCTGCGCTCAGGTGATTTTGCCTTCTCGCAAAATAACATCGATGCCATTCTCAACAATCCCAACAGAAACAGCATCGACGCCGAGCTGGACAACCGCAATGGCCGAGGATTTTCCAACAATTCATACAATGCCAACTGGAAGACCTACAATTACCGCCTCGCTGGCAAAGAGCAGCAAGGAGTAGCCGACGGCTACATCGCAGCCCCCTCACTGCTCACTCTCAGCCATCACAGCCACCAGCCTACGTTGATCTGGGCGATGGCGCAGCAGGCCATCCCCAAGAGCGGTCGGGACTTGGAGATCCCCCTGCCTGAAACATCCGGCTCATGGAAACTTCTCAGCCACGCATCCACTGCCGGTGGTGTGCTGGGGCAGAAAGTAGATACCTTGCACACGCGTCTCCCCTACGATCTCCACCTGAACCACCCCTCCGTGCTGATCGAGGGAGACCAGCTCGCACCCGAGATCGTGCTCACGCGTCGTAACACCGATGCCGCGGAAAGCATCACCCTGAACCTCAGAGTCAAGGCCGGCACCAAGCGGCTGATGCAGACGAAACATACCCTGAATTTCGCCGCCGGAGAGTCCACCCAGCGGATTTCACCCAAGGCGATCGAGGTTCCCAAGGCACCGACCTTGGATTTCCTCCTCACTGGCGAGAACAAGCTGAGAATCGCTCGCCAAGTCACCATTCGCCCATGGGGGCTGCCGGTGGCGGATCGGGCAAGTGCGGTGCTCAAAGCCGGAAAACAAAGCCTCACACTGAAGCTCCCCGCCAAGGTGCGACAGCAGGAGCTGAAGTTGCAGATTCTCCCCGGCATGCACACGGCCCTGCGCCAGCTGGCCCTCGCGCCCCAAGCATCGTGGTGCGGCACCCGTATCCCTTTCCGCCAATCTCACGCGTCCGGTAAGCTCCTCGCCGTGGCCGCAGTGATCAGCTACCACCGCGATCGTGGTCTGCCCGATGCCCAGATGGCCGATCTGATAACCCGCGCCAACCAGCTCGCCGCAGAACTCGCCGTGACGAAGAATAAGGACGGTAGCTGGCCGGCGGTGAAAGGTCGCAGCGCTGGCGATCTCGACCACAGCGCCATGGCCTTCGAAGCCCTGACTCTGGCGAAAAAACTCCAACTCACCGTGGATCAACCGACGCTGACCACGGCTCGCCTGTGGCTGGAGAAACAGCAATCGAGCATTGCCTCCAGCGATGTCGATGCCCGGGCCACGGTGCAATACGCCCTGTCCTGCGCAGACGCCGCCGATTTCTCCACCTGCAACCGCCTGTTCCGTGAACGTGGCAAGTTGGGCGATGTCGGCAAGGCGCTGTTAGCCGCCGCCTTTGTCAATCTGGACCGTCCCGACACCGCCAAGACCCTACTCGCCGCCATGGCCGGAAAAGACAAGTGGCAGAGCAAAAGCACCCGCATCCTCGCCACGGAAACCTTCGTCGCCGCCCGTGCTCTCAGTGCCGCGGTCGCCGTCCAGCCGAAGTCGGCACTCACTACCACGCTGCGTGATGTGGTGCTGATGAACTCCGGCGCAGATGGCTTCACCTCGGACCTCGATCGAGGCGCGGCACTGGTCACTTTGGCAAAATTCGAACAGCAAGCCGACCCTGCCGACGCCCGAGTCAGCATCAGCTTGAATGGTAAAAAACTCGCAGAGATCAACACCGATCAACCGAAGGAAATGGCCAACATCACGGTCGATTCCAAGTTATTGGTCGAGGGAGAGAACACGCTGTCCTTTGCCATGGAAGGAACTGGCCGACTCGTTGCCGGAGCCACCATCACCGGATTTGCCCCACTGCCGGAGGAACACAAGATCGATCCCAACTTCGAAATCACCCGCCATCGCTACGCCCGTGAAGGACTCAGTTTCCAAGGCAAACCCCTGAGAGCCCGCGGCACCTCACCGGCCAAAACTGTGAACCAGGGTGAGCGTGTGAGAGTGGATTTGTTTGTCCACCATCAGCGCAACAACGAGCGTGAAGTGGTGGTCATCGAGCGCATTCCGGCTGGCTTTGTTTATGAAAAAGGCAGCCTGAGCGGTCAGCACAGCGGTGCTAGAGTCGAGAACGATCACTTGGTGGTCACCTTTGACGGTCGGGTCAAACATCGTTTCATTTCTTACAACATCATCGCCCGTCACCCCGGCATCTGGCGTCAGCCCCCCACCCTGATGCTGCCGCTTCGGAACCCGGCCGATGGCGTGCACGGAAAACCCGGCAGCCTCACAGTGATCGGACCGAAGGAGAAAAACCCGGACGTTTATGTCAAAAACTACTCCGAGCGCAGTGAACTCGCCAAGCTGCACTTCGAACAGAACAAGTTCCCCGCCGCCCGCGCCGAGATCATGGCCATCCGCAAGGAGCGGCCGGATTGGGAAAATGTCGAGAACTCACGGATGCTGCTGTGGATCGAGACCGCCAGCTATCAGCCGGACGCCCGTCTGCTGGTGGAGTCGTTTGAAATCCTCAACGAGCGCTCACCGGACTTGGTGATCCCCTTCGAGAAAATCCTGAAAGTCGGCAAGGCTTATCAGCAGCTGAAGGAATTTGAGCGAGGCCTCGAGGTGTTCACCGCCACCATCGAAGCCGGATTTGCCAAGGACACCTATGTGGGGGTGGCTCTGGAGGATCAGGGTCGCTTTCTGGATGCGGTCGATTACCAAAAGCAACTCTGGCGGCTCTACCCCGACGAAGGCGCCATCGCCAATGCCTGGTTCGCCCTTGCCCAGCAGCTGTTCCAGATGGCACCGAAAGCCACCAGCATGCAGCCGCGCCGAGGCACGGAGAAAGCTCCCACCGAGCTGCAGCTCATCGAAGAGTCCGGCGATATTCTGAACTCCTTCCTGCTGGCCACACCCGATAGCCCGCTGGCGGACGATGCCGCGTTCACCCTGGCCAACGTGCTGTTCTCGCTGAAGCAGTTCAAAGGAGTCGTCGAGCACGCCCACGCCTGTGTCGACCGCTATCCGAAGAGCAAACACGCCGGCAGTTTCCGCTACATGGAAGCGCTCGGTAGTTTCTGGCTGCGCGACTACGATGCCGCGCTGAAAGCAGCCTCCGAAGTGGCTCAGGGATCGTCTGAAGACAAAAATCTCGCCGCCTACATCACCGCCCAGATTTACCACGCCAAAGGTCAGCCGCTCGAGGCCGCCCGGTGGTATGAGCGCGTCAAGGGCATCTATCCGGACGCTCAGGAATCGATCGCGTATTTCGAGCAAAAAAGCGTGCGTCTCGATGAAGCCAAGCTCCTCAAAAGCGGTGAAAAAGCCGAGATCAAGCTGCACTACCGCAACATCAAAGAGGCCCACCTGCAGATTTACCGGGTCGATCTGATGAAGCTCTACCTGCGTGAAAAAAGCCTCAGTAATGTCGCCAACGTCAACCTCGCCGGCATCGCGCCGAAACACGAGATGACCATTCAGCTGGGCGACGGCCAGGATTTCCAAGACCGCGAAAAGCGGGTCACCCTGCCGGTGAAAGACGATGGTGCCTACCTGGTGATCTGCCGTGGCGACTACCTCTACACCTCCGGCCTGGTGCTTATCACCTCGCTGAAAATGGAGGTGCAGGAGAACCTCGCCGCCCGCTCCCTGCGGGTCAACATCAGCGATCAAGGCAGCGGCAAATACCTCGATAACGTGCACGTCAAAGCCATCGGTGTGCGCGACAGCAAGTTCAAATCCGGCGAGACCGACCTGCGAGGCATCTGGAAAGCCGAAAATATCACCAGTCGCCCCACCGTGATCGCCCGCGATGAACAAGGCCGCTACGCCTTCTACCGCAGTCAGGCGAACTACAGTCCCGTCGCCGCAAGGCAAAACGCCCTACCAGCCCCAAAAGCCAAACCTGACTTCAAGGGCAACCTGATGAAAAAGCAGCAGCAGCTAAACAAAGACAACGCCAGCCAATACGAACAACTCCGCCGCAGCAAAGGCAAAGGCGTGAAAGCCAAGGAAGCGATTAAGAAATAAACCAGGTGCCACCAAATGGATCACCACGGGCCAAGACACACCATCAACGTTTAGCCTGCCACGGTAGGGATGATTGGCCTCAATCATCCGGATCGGAGCCATTGACCTTCCGGACGCCTGAACATTCGGCTAATGGCGTTGATCCACCCGTTTGATCAGCGGATACGTGAATGTCGCCGCCCGGCGGAATGAGGCCATTCCGCCCTACCGCATGCCATCGCCCGTGACCGAGCACGGTAGGGATGATTGGCCTCAATCATCCGGACCGAAGCCATTGACCTTCCGGACGCCTGAACGTTCGGCTAATGGCGTTGATCCACCCGTTTGATCGGCGGATACGTGAATGCCACCGCCCGGCGGAATGAGGCCATTCCGCCCTACCGCATGCCATCCACCGTGCCCCGGCACGGTAGGGATGATTGGCCTCAATCATCCGGACTGAAGCCATTGACCTTCCGGTCGCCTGAACATGCAACCAATGGCGTTGATCCACCCGTTTGACCGGCAGATGCGTGAATGTCGCCGCCGGCGGAATGAGGCCATTCCGCCCTACCGCATGCCATCCCCCGTGACCCAGCACGGTAGGGATGATTGGCCTCAATCATCCGGATCGAAGCCATTGACCTTCCGGACACCTGAACATGCAGCCAATGACGTTGATCCACCCGTTTGATCGGCGGATACGTGAATGCCGTAGCCCGGCGGAATGAGGCCATTCCGCCCTACCAAACACCACCATATCGTCATATTTGACGAAATGACTCTATTCTATCCTGTAATTCGTCAAATTTGACCACATTAAAACCATACCTTAAACGAATATTATTGCTATTTGCCGTTTTTGACGATTTAATGTATTCAAACACGATTTATCGGCACTTATGACGACTAATAATGACAATAACCTGTTAACAGACGATGCCGTCATGGCGTTGCTGGGTGAGCGGGCCAAGCAGCTTCGGCTGAGGAAAAACCTGACGCAGACCCAACTGGCGAAGCAATCGGGGGTAGCCAAACGCACCATTGAACGCTTTGAAAATGGGGCCTCGGTCCAGCTGACCAGCTTCATGCGCGTGCTGCGTGCGCTGGGGCAATTGACCCCACTGATGGAGCTCATCCCTGAATATGAAGCCACTCCCATGGAGATGCTGATGAGAGAAAAAAAAGGCAGCTACAATCCCAAAAAACGCCTTCGAGCATCGAGCAAAAAGACCGCCCCGAACGAGAACAAAGAAACCCCATGGCAATGGGGCGCCCCCCCCACTGACCACTGACTCATGAGCCTCATTGCAGAAATCAAACTTTGGAACCGCACCATTGGCGCGGCGAGCCTGGACGATCGTGGTGTCTGCGCCTTCGAATATGCTGCGGATTTCCAAGACAGCGGCATCGAGGTCGCTCCGCTGGTGATGCCTCTATCCGCAGAGGTCTACCGATTCCCAGAGCTCTCCCCTGCCACGTTTTACGGATTGCCTGGATTGCTGGCCGATTCGTTACCGGATAAATTCGGTAACGCACTGATCGACGCCTGGTTGGCCACACAAGGTCGGACTCCTGATTCGTTTAACGTCATCGAGCGTCTGTGCTATACCGGTCGGCGCGGCATGGGAGCGCTGGAGTTCGAGCCAGCGAGCAATCCGGTGTCGCAGAACAGCCAGGCCCTGCAAATGGACCAGCTGGTGGCCTTGGCCTCGGAGGTTTTGAGTCATCGCGATCATTTGCAGACCCAATTTGGCGAAGATGACGCAGCAGCCTTGGGCGATATTCTCAAAGTGGGCACCTCGGCAGGTGGCGCGCGGGCCAAGGCGGTGATCGCGTGGAATCCGCTGACCAATGAGGTGAGGTCAGGCCAGATCGATCCTGCGTCCGGTTTCGAACACTGGCTGCTGAAGTTTGACGGTGTGGCATCGAACCGCGACAAAGAACTCAACGATCCCAAAGGCTTCACTGCCACCGAATACGCCTACGCCCAGATGGCCACCACGGCGGGAATCACTATGATGCCGTGTCGGTTGCTAGAGGAAAATGACCGTCGGCATTTTCTCACCAAACGCTTTGACCGGGCGGAAGATGGCCGAAAAATCCACATGCAGAGCCTCTGTGCCATGGCGCACTACGATTTCAACATGGCGGGGCATCATTCCTACGAGCAATGTTTTCTGGTGATGCGCCAGCTGGGATTGACCATGGAGGAAATCGAGCAGCAATTCCGCAGAATGGCGTTCAACATCGTCGCCAGGAACCAGGATGATCACGTCAAGAACATCGCCTTTCTCATGGACCAACGTGGAAAATGGATCC
Source organism: Oceaniferula flava (assembly GCF_016811075.1). Lineage (NCBI taxonomy): Bacteria > Pseudomonadati > Verrucomicrobiota > Verrucomicrobiia > Verrucomicrobiales > Verrucomicrobiaceae > Oceaniferula > Oceaniferula flava. The sequence continues at coordinate 161,689 of NZ_JAFBGL010000009.1, read as the reverse complement.
TCTCCCCCGCCTACGACATCACCTACAGCTACAACCCCACAGGCCGCTGGACCTCCAGCCACCAGATGAGCATGAATGGCAAACAGGAGTATTTTTCCATGGAGGACTTCAAGGAGTGCGCTAAGGTCGCGGTGATGAAACGAGGACGTGCTGAGACGATTGTGCATGAAGTGATCGAAGTGGTCAGTCGCTGGCCTATGTTCGCCAGTGACGCGGGGATCGACCGTGCCTGGAGCGCAGAAATTGCGCAGAAACACCGCCTGCATTTTTAAGTCGAGCCACGATGAATCAAGAGATTTTCATCCTCACCGGCGCCGGTATTTCGGCGGAATCCGGACTGAAAACCTTCCGCGATGCCGGAGGTCTCTGGGAAGGCCACAAGGTGGAAGAAGTGGCGACCCCCGGAGCCTTCGCAGTGGACCCTGACCTGGTGCATCATTTTTACAACCAACGCCGCGCCCAACTCCGCGAAGTGGAACCCAATGCCGCGCACAGGGCCTTAGCCGAACTTCAGTCGAAGCTCGGTGATCACCTCACTCTGGTGACCCAGAATGTCGACGATCTGCACGAGCGAGCCGGCTGTCACGATGTCATTCACATGCACGGCGAGCTACTGAAAAAACGCTGCGCCTCCTGTCAGATGATCAGCCCTTGCACAGGCGACCTCACCCACGACTGCACCTGCACCGCTTGCGGCAGCATGGGCCGGATGCGACCTCACATCGTCTGGTTTGGAGAAATGCCACTGTGCATGGAGGAAATTCAGGCCAAGCTGATTGCGGCGGACGTGTTCATCGCGATCGGCACATCAGGCGTGGTCTATCCGGCAGCTGGATTTGCCGAGGTGGCGAAGAACCACGGGGCGAAGACGATTGAGATCAATCTGGAAGGCACCGAGCAGTCGCCTCTTTTTGACGAGCACCTCATTGGCAAGGCCAGTGAGACAGTGCCGGATTTTGTGAAGCGCTTCTCTTAATTACGAATTGGGCGAATTTTGCTGAGGTTGATTATTTTTTTTGGAACCACGGAAAGGACGGAATTCACGGAAGGTGGTTGATTACTCGAGGCCGGCCTGTTTCCAACCTTCCCAGCCGTCGCGGTAGATGGAGGTGGAGTAGCCTAGTTTCGAGAGGCGGACGGCGGTGCTGTGGGCATCCGGACAGTTGGAGTTTTGGCAGTAGAGAATGATGAGTTTTCCTGCCTTGATAGCGGCATCAAGCTGCGGGCGTTTTTCGGCGATGATTTTATCATACTTGATCAGCGGCATGCTTTCGGCGCCATCGATGTGGCCGAGGCGATAGAACAGAGGAGGCCGGACATCGTAGACCACGGCCGTTCCGGCTGCCTTCATGCTGAACAACTGGTCGATGGCAATGCTCGTCACCGCTCCAGGTTTGACGGGTTTTTGAGTCTTCGGCACGGCCACGACCGGTTTGGCGACTTCACTTCGAACGGGGGCAGTTTTCACCGGCGTAGTAGCTGTCGCCAGAGATGGGCTGGCGGGCGTGGTGGAGTCGGAACAAGCAGCAAGCCAGAGAGTGGCCGCCGCCAGGGTGAGCGTGGAAAGAGCTGTGTGCATGGCTTGAAGTTGAATGACAAGCCTAGCAATGAACAGGCCTTTTCATCGAAAAACATCAGCGGAAAGACAAAAAAACCTCGCTGGCCATGATCGGCCAACGAGGTGGATGGGAAAATGGTCGAGACCCTTAGGCACTCACGCGCATGGGCATGATGACATAGAGGAACGAGCTGTCGATGCGGATCACACCGGGGCTCATGCCGTCGATCAGGTCGAGGTAGACACTTTCTTCGCCGAGGTTTTTCAGCGGCGCCATGAGAAACTCCGGGTTGAAGGCGATGGCGAACTCGTCACCATCGTAGTCGGCCACGATGGGTTCTTTCGCTTCACCGATGTCTTTCGAGTTAGCCTGCACGTCGATGCTGCCCTTGCTGAAGGTCAGCTTCACGGAGTTCGAGCTTTCGGAAGTCAGCAGTGAGATACGGCGGACGGTGTTGAGGAACTCTTCGCGGTTGATGGTGATGCGCTCTTTGCGCTCGCCGGGGATCACCTGCTTGTAGTTTGGGTAGTTGCCCTCGATGAGTTTGCTGACGATGATGCTGTCGCCGATTTCAAAGGAAATCTGATTGCCGCTGAGGCGAACCAAAGCGTCCCCTTCACCGCCGAGCATGCGTTGCAGCTCACCCACGGCCTTGGATGGCACGATGATATCGGTCTCGTTGCTGGCCGGGTATTCCAGTTCGTTTTCCACCATGGCCAGACGACGACCATCGGTGGCGACGAAGGTCATTTTCCCTTCGCGGAAAGAAACGTAGATACCGTTCAGCACGTAGCGGGTTTCATCGGTGGAGATGGCGTAGGAAGTTTTCTTAATCGCATCGTGCAGCACACTCTGGGCGATCTTGAACTCGGTGGAGTCCTCGAATTTAGGAAGCGGCGGGAACTCGTCTTCACCCAGACCGATGATTTTGAAGAAACTAGGACCACACTTGATCGATGCGTGGTTCTTGCCGTCCACGGAAACTTCCACTTCGCTGGCTGGCAGCTCACGAATAATGCTCACCAGACGTTTTACGGGCAGCGTGGTGGTGCCTTCTTTTTCAATGTTCGCTTCCACGCTACCGCTGACACCCACATCAAGATCGGTGGTGGTAAGCTTCAACTTGCCATCTGCGGCTTCGATAAGGACGTTAGAAAGGATGGGTAATGTGGCCCGGTTACTGACGACGTGTTGCACTTGTTGCAGAGCATCGAGGAACGCTTCCTTGCTGATTGAGAATTTCATATGAGATGTGGGATGGCTTATAAGGGAGGACGGTTAGATAGGGCATCTGGGGGGACGCTCTAAGCGATGTGTGTTGTTGTGATGTATGGAATTTCGATGAACGCCGTCCTATATAGTGGTCAGCTGTTCGAATCTTCATTTCAAGATCGAGATGACTTTGGAGGATTCTCGCTCCATGGCAAGCATTCATTAACAATTCCAGAGCATTTTTCAGTACACAATTCCTCCTCTGCACGACAAAGCCTGTCGTGCTCGTTCTCCCTCAATCGCCCCGCCCGCCATCGCTCGCAGGGCTTGCTCTGCTGAAGCTCTGGCTATTTCCGCTTCAGCACCGTGGTCAAGATATCCACAGCATCACGCACCATAGGCTCATCCGTCACACGCTCCTGAACCTTGCGGCAGGCGTAGATAACAGTGCCGTGATCCCGACCACCAAAGGCCTCGCCAATTTCCACCAGAGAGCACTGTGTTAGACTCCGACTCAGATACATCGCGATCTGACGAGGAAAGGCAATATTGGTAGGACGGCGACGGCTGGTCATATCGGCCACTCGCAGATCGAAATGTTCGCTAACTGCTTTTTGAATGGAATCGATCGTGACCCGCTTCTGACCCTCCTCACGAAGAATGTCCTTCAGCAAAAACTCAGTGCGCTCGATGGTGATCTGCTCGGTTCCGAGAGAGGCGTAGGTCGCGATGCGAACCAAACCACCTTCAAGACGGCGCACGTTGCTCTGGATCCGTTCGGCCAGCATATTGAGAATATCGTCCCCCAGTTTCACATCCCAGTCCTCCATCTTGCGACGCAGAATCGCGAGTCGGGTTTCGATCCCGGGAGGCTGCAGCTCCACAGTTAGGCCACTTTCAAATCGGGAAACCAAACGTGGCTCGACATTTTTCAACTCCGAAGCGGGGCGGTCTGAGGTCAACACCACCTGGCTCTGCAAATCGAGAAGCTCGTTGAAGGTGTGGAAGAATTCTTCCTGCGAGCGTTCTTTTCCGGCCAGAAACTGAATGTCATCGATCAGGAGAATATCGGCGCGGCGGTATTTCCGGCGGAACTTCTCGAGGGAGCCCTTGCGCACCATGTCGATGAACTCGTTGGTGAATTTCTCACAGGTGAGATAAACCACTTTCGCACTTGGGTCCTGCTCCATGAGCTTCTGCCCGATGGCTTGCATCAAGTGAGTTTTTCCAAGACCGGAATCACCGTGGATGAAAAGTGGGTTGTAAACGGCCTTGGCTGCGGATGCCACCGCCATGCAGGCCGCGTGAGCAAACTCGTTGTTCTGGCCGACCACAAAGCGATCGAAACTGAACTGTGGGTTCAAGCCCGCCAGTTTCAACTTACGCCCAATGGCAGGCTCATCTTTAACCTTAGCATTTTTCCCGAACTGGATGCTGCTATTTTTGGGTGACGAAGCTGCCACTCCGGAGTTTTTGTTAGACGACTTTGAAACAGCGTTTGATGCGGTTCCATTTTCAGCAGTATCCAAACCATTGTTAGAAGCCGACTCTGTGGTCATGTCATCGACGACAATCTTCACCTTGCAGGGCAATCGTGAGGCTTGGGAAAAGGCTGTTTGAACTTCGGGCAGGTAGTTGGTTTCGATCCACACCTGGTGCATGTCACTAGCCACAGCTAACACTGCTTCCGTTTCGCTGACAGAGGTCAAGCGAGCGGACTCGAACCAACGGTGAAAAGCATCCCCACTCACCAGCTCTTGCAGCAACTCAGAAACCTTATTCCACAGCTTCGGTTCATCGACCATTTCGGTCATCATTTCTCCATTGGTAAGAGCAACATCTCCATCGACGGGGAGATCACGAGCAGCGGCGGTTTTCTTCATAAGTTTGAGAGCAGAAATAAAAAGTTAATACGTTAGCGGTAGCTAGTCTTTCGTCACCGCCTCGCTGGTGCGGTTAGCTGGTGACGTGCAACACGCCCATCAAAGTCCGTTCCGGGCTTTAGCGCAAAACTTTTTAGCATCATCGCCGAGCCACCGAGAAAGATCCCCGTTTCCACAATGGTTCCACACAAAAGTTTTTAAAAACTTGACTCAAAATTTAATAAGCAACGCCAAAATATCGACGTCTATTGCATATACATTGGCCACTTTAGAGCCACAAGCACCCCAAACAGATGAAACCTACAAACCCCCATTCTACGGGGGTTTACGGCGATTCACTTATTTTCTAACAAACAAACCACTGAGCAATCCGCACACCAGAGTCAGACTCGCATTCACAGGGAAAAACCACTCGGATGCGAGGCTAGGTCGGGAGCCGATAACTGCCTCACTCAGATCCTTTAAACCGGCCACATCTAACAGCATTGGCAACTCCGGACGGAACCAAGAGACCAACAAAACCGAAGCCATGGTTCCGATCACCAAACCGACAACATGGCTGCGCAGCGGAATAATGGCGGCGAGCAAAACACCCAGAAGTGGGCCATAGGTGTAAGCCACCATCCCGAAGGCCAGGCCAATCAAATCGCTGTCCGGATTCCGCTGATAGACCACCCACAGGAGCAGCGCCGCAGCGGTCAGAATCACACCCCAGATACAGACCACGATTCGTGACAAACGAACCATTTCCTCCCCCTTCCCTTCTTCTTCTAACCGCTCCCTTCCGTAGATCACGGAGAGGCTGGTCTGACTCAGCGCAGCGAGGATGGAATCGAGACTGGAAATTGCCGCGGCAAAGGCACCGGCGAGGATCAATCCGCTGACACCAGCTGGCACCTCCAGAGTGATCCAAGTGGGGAAGACGTAGTTGGGATTGGCCTTGAAACTTTCGGCCAGCTGCCCGCCAGGAATGTGCACCTGATACCAGGCGAACAGACCCGCCCCCACCGCCAGCATAAGGATGGTGATGAGGATGGACACGCTACTCCAGGCCATGGCCTTGCGGGCGTCCTTAATATTACCGCAGCAGAACATCCGCTGGGTATTCAGTTGGTCCACCCCGAAGGCGGCAAAGTTCTGGAACGGCATGGCCAACAAGGCGACCCACATGGTGTATTTCAAGGTGGGATCTTGGAAGGGCGTGGTGAGATCGATCCAGCGCAACTTGTTCACATGTTCGCCATCGATCACCACCTGGTTCAGCACCGAGATCTGCCCCCAGCCGAGCTGCCCGGCGAGGATACCGAAGGCAAGAAGCCCGCCAAAAATAAACAGGCAGAACTGCATGACATCGGTCCAGATCACTGTCTGCATCCCTCCCATGAAAGTCCAGATCACGGCAACCAGACCAATCACCATGATGCATACACTGACATCCATGCCGGTGACCACTTTCAAAATAATCGCCGTGACCAGCACGCGCACACTCTGCCCGAGGATGGCACCGAGGGAAAATAATCCGGTCACTAGACGGCGAGCCCCCTCACCCAGTCGGTTCCCCATGAAATCATACGGGCTGTAAATTTCCTTCTCGTAATAAAGAGGCACCAGCCAGTAAGCCACGGCCAAGCGCGCGATAATGGAGCCTATGCCCCATTGCAAGTAAGTCCAGTCGCCCGATAGCGCATAGACGCCGCCCGGCACCCCGATGAATGTCAGTGCACTGATTTCGGTGGCGATCATCGATCCGCTCACCGCCCACCACGGGATGGTTTTGCCACCGAGAAAGAAATCTTTAATGCTGGCCTGCTTGCCGGAGAGTTTGTGCCCGAGCCAGGTGGTCAGCAGCATGTAAACCACCACAACAGCCCAGTCCAATAGGGTAAAAAATTCGTGAACCTCTTTCTCCATGAGCGCGGAGGCTAGCAGAGGTGCTCATTCGATCAATCTACAATCCAAAAACTTGAAACAATTTCCAAAAGAGTCTTGTCGTTTCAGCTGGGTCGATCATAACTCACTTCCAGATTTGAGCAACGTGGCTAGTTCTGGAAAACATCATCTTATTGGCATCATCCCAGCTCGCTGGGCCTCGACGCGCTTCCCTGGGAAACCGCTTCATCTGATCGCCGGAAAGCCGCTCGTGCAGCACGTTTGGGAACGCTGCCAGCAATGTTCGATCTTGGACGACGTGGTCATCGCCACCGACGACTCACGCATTGAGGAAGCCGCCAAGTCTTTTGGAGCCAAAGTAGTCATGACCTCCGCCGAGCACCCGACCGGCACCGATCGCATCGCCGAGGCCGCCGCCGCGCTACCCAACGCCACCCACGTGATCAACATTCAAGGCGACGAGCCGCTAATCGATCCGGCACTGATTGACCAGCTGGGCGAATCTTTGCTCGCCGACTCAGGCATCTCAATGGCCACCGCGGCCACCCCCATCACCGACGACGCTCTGATGGACGACCCGAACGTGGTCAAGGTGGTGCTTGCCCACAACGGCGACGCCCTCTATTTCTCCCGCAGCCCGCTGCCCTACCGCCGGTCCGAGAGTCCAGCGCTCCAGCTCTATCGGCACAAAGGGATCTACGCTTACCGACGCGATTTTCTGGAACAATTCGTCACCTGGGAGCCCTCACCGCTAGAGCTTGCGGAATCTCTCGAACAACTCCGCGCGCTGGAAAACAGTGCCCGCATTAAAGTCCTGATCACTGACGACGAATCCCCCGGCGTCGACACCCTCGAACAGGCGCAACAGATCGAAGCCCTGCTGCGCTAACACCACACTCACCTACCACCACTCCACAGCCATGCCTCAGCCTACTAAATACATTTTCGTCACCGGAGGAGTTGTTTCCTCACTCGGTAAGGGACTTGCCGCCGCCTCGCTCGGCACCCTGCTCGAACACCGCGGACTTTCCGTCATCCTGCAGAAGTTTGACCCCTACCTGAATGTGGACCCAGGCACGATGTCGCCCTACCAGCACGGTGAGGTTTACGTGCTCGACGATGGTGCGGAGACCGATCTGGATCTCGGCCACTACGAGCGCTTCACCAACTGCACCCTGACCCGCTTCAACAACCTCACCTCAGGTCAGGTCTTTGAAAACGTCATCCGCAAGGAGCGCAAAGGTGAGTATCTGGGAAAAACCGTGCAGTTCATTCCGCATTGCACCGATGAGATCAAGGCCCGCATCAATGACGTTACCCTGCGCTCAGACGCCGATGTCATCATCACTGAAATCGGTGGCACCGTCGGCGATATCGAAGGCCACCTCTTCCTCGAGGCGCTGCGCCAGTTTTCTCTCGAAGTCGGCCGCGACAACGTTTGCTTCGTCCACGTCACCCTGCTGCCACGCATCCGTGCGGCGGGTGAAATCAAGACCAAGCCGACCCAACAGTCAGTGGCCAAACTGCGCGAGATCGGCATCATGCCGGACATCATCGTCTGCCGCACCGAGCACGATCTCGATGAGGAAAACAAGAAAAAGATCGCCATGTTCTGCAACGTCGAGCCCGGCAATGTGGTGGCCTTCCGCGATGTCGATCACACCATCTACGAGTGCCCGCTGGACCTCCGTCGCGATAAGTTAGACCGCCTCGTCAGCGATAAACTCGGTATCGAATCGGAAACGCCCGACCTCAAGGAGTGGCGCGAATTTGTCGATCGCATCATCAACCCGACCCACGAAGTCAACATCGCGGTGGTCGGGAAATACATCGAGCTTCAGGACGCCTACAAGTCGATCTACGAATCCCTCACCCACGCCGGTGCCGCCCATGATACCCGGATCAACCTCGTGCGGGTGGAAGCCGAGGCCATCGAGGAAGATGGCGCGGTGAAACACCTTTCCGAAGTGAACGGTATCCTCATCCCCGGTGGCTTTGGCGATCGTGGCACCGAAGGCAAGATCCTCACGGCCAAGTTTGCCCGCGAGAACAACATCCCCTACTTCGGCATCTGTCTCGGTATGCAGATCGCCACCATCGAGTTCGCCCGCAACGTCTGCGGTCTCACCACCGCGAACTCCACCGAGTTCGACAAAGACACCGAGCACCCGGTCATCTCCCTACAAGAAGAACAGCAAGGGATCGAAGATCTCGGCGCCACCATGCGACTCGGCGCCAGCGATTCCGTGGTCTACCCCGACACCAAAGCGGCCGAACTCTACGGAGCGGAAACCATCAGCGAGCGCCACCGCCACCGCTACGAGTTCAACCCGAGCTACCGCGAGCAGGTTGAGAATGCCGGCATGAAAATCAGCTCCGTCTCAGCCGATCAAGGGCTGGTGGAAATTGTCGAGATCCCCGAGCACCCGTTTTTCATCGGTGCCCAGTTCCACCCGGAATTCCAATCGAAACCCAATCATCCGCATCCCCTGTTCTCCGGTTTTGTCGCCGCGTCTCTGGCCGCGAAAAACGAAGCCTAACATTTCACTTCTTACTTCACCACGACCATGACGATCGAAGAAAAAATCTCCTCCCTCGGCTACACGCTCCCCGAAGCTCCAGCCCCTGCGGGTTCTTATGTGAACTGCGTTCGCTCCGGCAACCAGCTGTTCCTCGCCGGTGGCATCCCACCGCTGGATGACGACACCTATCTCGGAAAAGTCCCCACCGACACCTCGCTGGAAACTGCTCAGGAGGCGGCCCGTCTGATCACTCTGAACCGCCTCGCGGTGGTGAAAGATGAAATCGGCGATCTCGATAAAGTCGTCCGCATCGTCAACGTCGGTGGCTTTGTCAACTCGGAGCCGGACTTCTATCAGCACCCGGCTGTGATCAATGGCTGCTCGGACCTGTTAGTGGAAATTTTCGGCGACAAGGGCATCCACTCCCGCACAGCACTCGGAGCCGCAGCACTGCCGCTCAATGTCTCCGTGGAGATCAACATGATCGTGGAGGTGGAGTAACCACAGACTCATCATGAGCAACCCACCCCCTCAGCCATACCAGCCCCCAGTCCCCCAACCGACTGAGTCGCGACAGCCGGAAACGTGCCCACTGGCAACGGTCAGTCTGGTCCTCGGTATCTGCGCTTTTTTCACCTGGATCATTACCGGAATCCCCGCCGTGATCTGCGGTCACATGGCCAAGAGCAAGATCAAGAAATCTGGCGGAGCACTCACAGGCTCAGGCAAAGCCACCGCCGGCCTCATCTGCGGCTATGTTTCCTTTGGAATGATCTTCGTCATCGCCTTCTTATCTGCCTTGGCCACTCCGGTGATCATGAAGCAGAAACGTAAAGCGGAACAGGTGCAAACCACCTCAGCAGCGAAGCAGATCTTTCTCCACCTGATCGAATACGATGACGATTATGGGCAATTCCCAGAATCTCTCGAAGCCCTCGCTGCAGCGAATAAGTCTATCGACCTCGACGAGCTTCAACCCCATCGCGGCGAATGGATCTATCACGGCGACACTCTAAGCAACTCGGATAACAGTGGCGCTTTCTTATTATCATGGCAGCAGCAACACACGGATAAGTGGGTAATTCTCCGCATTGATGGCTCCGTTCAGGTTCTGCAGGACGCTTCTTACCAAGCGGCATTGAGATCACAAAACGCACCGTAATTTATGAACGGCCAGCCCCCTCCAGGACCCCACATGCGCCGCACCTCTGGGCTCGCCATTGGCAGCATGGTTTGCGGCATTGTCTCCTTATTCTTTTTTGCGCTCCCCAGCCCCATCGCCATCATTCTCGGGCATGTGGCGAGGTCGAAAATTAAAAAATCGGAGGGCAAACTGGTCGGTAAAAAAATGGCGCTCGCCGGCCTGATCTGCGGTTATGCCAGTCTGCTATTGGTCGCAGCCATCATCACCAGCATGATCGTGAGCCACAACGCCGCTGAGGCCAAGAAGGCAGCGGACATCACCGAGGAAATCCGCCGAGGAAAAGAAATTTACGCACTCGTTATCAAATACGAAACCGACCACGGCAAGTTCCCAGACCGACTAAGCCAACTGGTCACGGAAGGATACGTCGGCTCACTCGATCACCTTCAGCCGCAGGTGGGCGGAAACTGGCTCTATTTCCAAGGGCTCACTTCAGAGTCGTATGAGTCAAAATATTTCATTCGCTCGAACCACTACAAAACCGTGATTTACGTCGATGGCAGCGACGGCGATCGAGACTTGTCCTTCACCCTCGAACCCACCGATTTCCCAGTCGATGGGCACCCCATGATCAAGGAGTAAGCGAGGGGCCGTAATTACAGGTAAGGCACGATGCGCAGCACCATCACGGTCAAGCTGACGTAGAAAATCCACTGACTGATCCTCAGTCGCTTTTTTGGATGATGGGACATCTGCACCATAGCCACCAAGAGGTTGTAGAATAAAAAACCGAGCACCATAAACATGGCGATGATCGACACGGCGACTGTCGTATTGGTGCTGAAATGACCAAAGGCCACAATCACTGGCCACATGAGATAGGAACTCAGCAGGAAATGGTGCACTTCTTTGGCCAATGGTTTCACTCCGCAGTCGTTCAAAGAAGGGCGGCGTTTTTTCATCATGTCGAAGAGCGGTTCCATGGCGGTGTTCAATTACTTAGACACAGATTACCGCCACCACAGCTCTTCGACTGTTATAATCGAAGTCTCTCTTTCCTCCGATCTCTCCCAGCGGCGGTGGAGGAGCGCTTATTTCTTTCGTGCCAGAAGGAGAAATGGAGTGCTGCTGCGATAGCCAGATCGCTGGTAGAGGTGCATCTCGTATTGCTCCTCTGGTAGCCCTAACAGCCAACGTTTCACCTGCGCCGCCTCGGTATCCCCTCCGGCGTGGCCTGGGTAGCACATCACGCTCAGCAAGCCCCCGCTTTTCAGCAACGCCACCGCCTGAGACAATGCTCGGAGTGTGCTGTCCTCCTTGGTGATCAGCGATTTGTCGGCGCCTGGTAGGTAACCGAGATTAAACATCACACAGGAGACCTCGCCTTGCACCACGTCCTCCATCTCTGCATGCGATCTAACATGAAGCTGCACAACGTCGTCGCCGACACCGCCTTCAGTTAGACGAATGCGGGCGGACTCAATCGCTTGCTGCTGAATATCAAACCCGATCACCTGACCGCCAGCCCCCACCGTTTTAGCCAGAAACAGGGTATCGTGCCCATTTCCTACAGTTGCATCGATCACGGTATCGCCATCGCTCACACACTCCCTAACAGCTGCATGCGCTGAGGCGATTAAGCTCCCACTTATCAAATGCTGAGAATGATTCGCGGTAGGAAATACCAACTCTGGATCGATTTCACATTCACTAGTTAATACCTCAGCAAAATGTGTCGCCACCGCTGGAGCCATCAGCGAGCCTTTGGAGCCAAGACCATTGAAAAAGCCCACCTGCTTGTGCTCGGCATGAAACCCGATCACTGGCCGGCTATTGCGGATGATTGGCCTAACACCCGCTTCGTGACCAACTACCTTCAGATCCGCAGGACACCAGCTGGAAATTTTCTCCATCACCTCCTCGCGCCCCCCGGCAGTGGGTTCAGAGTCGAGACGATTCCATTCATAAGTGGCTCCAGCTTTCCAAGTGCCGTCGCCTCGCGGTGCTAACCAGCCGTTAGCATGGTAGCGTTTATCGGAGTCGAGGCCGTCGACATTGAGCGTCAGAATCTCCCCCTTGGCACTCCGATGCGGCACGTTGCCAAACCATCCCCCTTGCCCCAGTCCGTAGGCACCTTGACAGAGGATGATTTTCTTTGCAGTCACATCCTGCCAGCTGATGCTTCCTTCTGAAAAACGGACATCCTTTTCTGAAAATTCAGCCTCACGCCATGCGTCCTCCGTGATCAGCCGATTTCTAACCACATCGAGAAATTTTCGAGTGTCCAGCCAAGCACCGTCATGCATGCGCACCCCTCCGTGCTCAGCGGTGAGTTGGCACTTGCTCAGATCGGTCTCGCTGCCCCAGCGTTGGTGTTCGTCAGCCTTGCCTCTCCACTTCGTTTGTTCTTTTTCGGAGCCAAAGATCCGGACCACGTCCATGGGGTGATAAAACTTCTCACCAGTCTTCTTTTCCAATTTTTGATAGAAGTCCACAGCCGCAGGAAGATACTCATGCTGTCGCCATGCTGGATTCAGACCTTTTCCTGTGACCGGAGTGACCAATCCGGCCGCCACCCGCGACGATGACCCAGCGTCCTGCCGGTCCACCACCAGTAGTCGCTGCCCACGAGCCAGCAGAGACATCGCCAGCGTGCTGCCGGCCAGTCCTTGTCCGATAATCAAAAAGTCGACATCCATCGCGTCTTTGTTTCCACCTTCGCGGGACCTACGGCAATCAGAAAAAACACCAACGTCATCCACGAGCGCCAAGTATGACGCAATGAGCTCCCCCTTTTGGATGTGAATACAGCTTAGACTGAAAGGGTCACTTCACATTCTACTTATCAATCTTCATGAATTCCCCATTCAACTTCGGCCTGCTGCTCTCAGCCTTGGCCATTTCCGCGCCACTCAGTCATGCCGCCGACAAGCGGCCGAACGTTCTCTTTGTCGTGGTCGATGATCAATCGCCATTCGACCTCAACGTCTATCAGCCTGACTCGAAGTTGGAGACGCCGCGCATTTCCCAACTGGCCGCTGAGGGCATTGTCTTCGACGCTGCCTACCACATGGGAGCGTGGAGCGGGGCGGTCTGCACGCCGTCGCGCCACATGATCATGTCGGGCCGCACTGTCTGGCACATCCCCGGTAAGTCGAAAAAGCAAAACCCACACACCGGCAACGATAAACTGGTGCCGCCAAATCTGGCCAAAACCACCCTCGCTGCGGTCTTTAACAAAGCCGGCTACGACACCATGCGCACCTGCAAGAAGGGCAACAGCTATGCCGCCGCCAACGAGCAATTCACCATCGTCCACGATGCCACCAAACGCGGCGGCACCGACGAAACCGGCAGCGCCTGGCACGCCGAACAGGTGCTGAACTACCTCGGCACGCGCGATGAGAAAAGCGCCCCGTTCATGATCTACTTCGGATTCTCCCACCCACACGACATCCGCGATGGCAAACCTGAGTTGCTCGCCAAATACGGAGCCAGCAACCATCGCGACGAAAATGCACTGCCGAAGGCCGACCCCAAACAGCCCCAACTCCCAGCCAACTATCTGCCGAAACATCCCTTCGACAACAGCCACCTGAACGTTCGCGATGAGACCAAGGTCTCCGGAGTCTGGAAAAACCGCGACGAACGCACCATCCGCAATGAGCTCGGCCGAGAGTTCGCCTGCAGCGAGAATATCGACATCCAACTGGGACGCGTGCTCGACAAGCTCAAAACCATGGGTGAGCTGAATAACACCTACATCATCTACACCTCCGATCACGGCATGGCGATCGGTCGACATGGGCTGCAAGGAAAACAGAACCTCTACGAGCACACCTGGCGCGTGCCCTTCATTGTCAAAGGGCCCGGTATTCAATACGGTGTCCGCAGTGAGCAGAACATGTATTTGTTAGACATTCTCCCCACCCTCTGCGATCTCACCGGAGTGCCCCGCCCCGCCACGGCTGAAGGGGTCAGCTTGGCTCCCGTTTTGAAAGGTGAGAAAGCCAAGGTGGAGGGTCGTGACACCCTTTACGGCGTCTACGCAGGTGGTGCCAAACCTGGCATCCGCACGGTGAAGCAGGGCGACTGGAAACTCATCAAGTATGAAGATGCCAAAGGCAAATCCAGCCACACCCAGCTGTTCAACCTCGCCGAGAACCCACATGAACTGATTGCTGCGCACCAAGCTCCCGAAGTCACGGCTCTCACCGGAGTGAAACCCAAGGCGACACAAACCAACCTCGCCACCGATCCTCAACACGCTGACAAACTTAAGGAAATGGAGGATCTTCTGTTAGCTCAAATGCGCCAGCACGACGATCCCTATCGCTTCTCCAACCAACCCCAAGACGGGATTGAACCGATCGAGACCAAGGCGAAAAAGAAGAGAAACAAAGCGAAAAAAGAGAAGGCTGCGAAATAGCCTTCTCCTTAGTCCGTGTCATGGCAGCCATGACACGGGTCAACTTGTTAGAAACTAACTAGTCACTCAATCGCGGTGCTGTGTGCTTGGAATCGCGCAGCAATTTCAGCTCCTCCTTGAGTTCTTTGAGTTTCTCAGGGTTCTTTTGATAGAGATTGTCCGACTGGATGACGTCCTCTTCCAAATTATACAAATAGACGGGAGCCTTCTCAGGTTTCACCCCGTGTTTCTTATACCACTGCGACGTCACCCTGTTGTGATGGCCATTGCCGGTATCGATCAGAACCCAATCACCTTTTCGCAGCGCGTAGGCACCAGCTCTGGTATTGTGCACGATGGCATCTCTCCCCGAACTTTCCCCGCCCTTCAAAACCGGCATCAGGGAAAAGGAATCCTCAGCCCCGCGGTCGGCCGGAAGCTTGATGCCGGTGGCCTCCGCGATGGTGGCAAAAAGATCCACCTGAGACGCCAGCGCCTCGGTGCGGCTGCCCGGCTGGGTGACACTCGGCAGTTTGACAATGAATGGCACGTGATGCCCACCTTCGTAGAGGTCACGCTTGGCACCACGGAAAGGAGCTGACGACCAATGGTCATACTTCGCGTCGCGGGGGTAAGCATAGTGCTCGGAGCCGTTGTCGGCGGTGAAAATCACCAGGGTGTTGTCGGCTTGACCCGATTCCTCAAGGGCGGTGAGCAGCTTGCCAACGATGTGGTCGGTCTCGTAAACAAAGTCACCATATGGCCCGGCCTTAGATTTCCCGTCAAACTCATCGTTGGGAATGATCGGTGCGTGCGGCGATGGAAAGGCGAAGTAGAGAAAGAAGGGCTGATTCTCCTTGGCCTGTGCCGTGATGTATTCCGCCCCTTTTTTACCGAGCGTCGGCAGCACCTCGTAGGGATTCCACCCCGTGACCATGGGGCCGGGGCGACACTCCCAATTTCCCTCCTTGATCTTGGGCCATTTGGCGGGGTCCATCTGAGTGTCGGGAGCCTTCACCAGCTTGTCATCTTCAATCCATGCGTAAGGAGGAAAGTTGATCACGTCATCGCCGAAGTAGTGGTCGAAACCTATCGATAGCGGACCGTCGGGAATCGGCTTCGACCAATCAAAGGCATTCGCTGGGTAGTGGGTTTTCGCCCGTCCCTTTTTCGGTTTCACCTTAGAGAGTTCCACCGATTGGTTCCGGATCGCACTGTAACCCATGCCCAGATGCCACTTGCCGATCGCCGCCGTGTTGTAGCCATGGCTTTGCAGCAGCTTCGGAATGGTCAGCTGGTTTTTCTTAAATACACTGGGACCAAACGACTGCGCAATGCCGTGGAAATCGCGCCAGTGGTAACGCCCGGTCAGCAAGGCGTAGCGCGATGGCGTGCAGATGCCAGACGACGAGTGACCGTCGGAAAAGGAAAGCCCCTCCGCGGCCAGTCGGTCGAGGTTCGGCGTGGGGATCTTCGAGTTGGGGTTGTTTGAAATCAAGTCACCGTAGCCCATGTCATCGGCATAGAGGATGAGCACGTTGAGTTTATCTCCGGTGGCGGCGGGAGCCGGGGCTTGGATGGCTAACAAGGATACCAGCGCGATGCAGAATGGATGGGTTTTCATAAACAATGGATTGCCGTCCAGACTATGTGAAAAAGGGATCGTGACAATTCTCCAATCCACACAAATTTACCGAACTCACGCCGGAGCTCGCCACGGTGCTACCGGCCGCTTACCACTGCGTAAATGGACGCACACTCAGCGCGGAGTTCGCATAGCGTGAATCACCGCTGACCTCGTTCCCCACCCATGCGGGTTTTTCGAAAGGTTCATCTTCGGAGCCAAGCTCGATTTCTGCCACCGCGAGGCCGGCATTGTCTCCTTTGAAGACGTCGATTTCCCAAACGTGACCGCCACGCCGATGGTAATAGCGGGTCTTTTCCACGAGAGGTCCCACCGCCATACCCAACAGCTCCTGAGCTTCGTCGGCAGGAATTTCATATTCATACTCAGGTCTGGAAATTCCCGAGGTCCTGCCTTTGATTGTCAGCACAGCACGCTCACCCTCCAGTCGGATGCGGACGGTGCGATCGATGTCCTTGCAGAGATACCCCTGCACCATTTCCACCCCATTTTCACGGGGGAACTCACCATGCAGTAAAAATTTGCGCTCAATTTCAGTGGCCACGGTGCGAAAGTTAGGTGCTCGGACCCGCTTTGACCAGTTCATCCTCGGGCATCTTGACTCCTTTGAGTTCCGCCTTAGTTTATCCCTGTGCTTGATGGACCTTACACAATTTACCACGCGCTCGCTGGCGGAGTTCTGATCGGTCTGGCCAGTTTTCTCGCCAGCTTCGTCACAGGAAAAATCCCCGGCATCTCTGGCGTTTGCGCTCGCTTACTCATCCCCGCCACGCCCGACAAGCTATGGCGCCTCACCTTTATGATAGGCTTGATTGCCGGGGCTGGCATCGCTTTTTCCTCACTGAGTGCAGCGGCTATCTATCGCCCCCAATCTTCTGTTTGGGTCACCGCGCTCGCCGCTTTGCTGGTCGGCATTGGCACCCGTGTTGGTGGTGGCTGCACCAGCGGTCACGGCGTCTGCGGCATTGGCCTGGGAGCCAAGGACTCGCTGATCGCGACCTGCACCTTCATGGCCTTCGGCATCCTCACTGTTTACCTCACTCACCACCTGATCGCATGAGCCGTCTTTTTCTAACATTTCTAGCCGGCCTGCTGTTCGGACTCGGTCTCGCAGTCAGTGGCATGACCGATCCTACGCGGGTCATCGCCTTCCTCGATGTCGCCGGGGCTTGGGACCCTTCGCTGATCTTCGTCATGGGTGGAGCCCTCGGAACCTACGCCCTATGCATGTTCATCACGCATAAAGTGCGCGGCGGCAAAGGCATGGATCAGACCGATCTGCCCTGCGGCGATTCCGAACCGCTAAACCGTCGCTTGCTGATCGGGTCGGCCCTGTTCGGTATCGGCTGGGCCTTGGCGGGATTTTGCCCCGGTCCGGCACTGGCCAATCTCGCCGCCCTGCGAAGTGAGGCGTTGGTCTTTGTGCCCCTGATGCTCGTGGGCATGAGCATCGCGCATTACGGCTTCGGAGCCGACCGCTAAGGCGCTGCCCCATGCCCCCATCCAGCGGGTTTTCTAAGCGAGGACTAAGCGAAGAAATCCAATCGGTCGTCGGGGTCCATACCCACCGGAGCGGTGCGTGCCAAGATTTCACGCAGTGGCAACTTCGCCAAGCGTTCCAAACTCCCGGGCTCCGCTGGCTCGAGGACGATTTTTTGCTGCACCATCTCGGGCAGAGAGAGGTTCTGCTTCTTCGCCTGATTCCGCAATGCGTGATAAACGGAGTGAGGGAGCTGGATGGTGATCTTTTCGGAGCTGGTTTCATTCATAAGGCCTGCAAACTATCGTGGCTTTGTGAAAATTTGATGAAGTGGGGATGAAAAAAACATCACAGTTCCATCGACCGGAAAACGCACTTATTCACAGCTTGTTCACATGTTGCTATTTTCAACAATGGACCCAGACACCTCAAACAGAGACACTTTCCTAGATGCGGTAATTTCTTATTCACGACTTATCCACATTTTATTCACAGCGACTTTTTCCAGATTTGATCTACATCGTGTCGACCTCGGCGCTCATACTTATCACCACAATTTCTCTCATTACCCAGATTGACCGCCAGAGGTGATTGCTCTAAGACAGCTCTGTCCATGGCCACTGATACCCAATCCACCAAATCCAAAATGAAAGGCGGACCTGCGCTGCAAAAAGGTCCTCAAGAAGCTGATCACAGCTCGTCTGAGCGCGCCCTACCTCACGCCATTGGTCCGGAAAAAAGCATCCTGTCGTCGATGTTTCAAGACCCACAGGAATACGTCGCTGCGGCGATTGAAAACAAGCTGACCGACCAGCATTTCTACCACCCGGCGCACGGCGCCCTGTTCACCATTCTGCTGGAATTTTTCGAGCAGAACCTCCCGATCGAGCTGGTCTCACTGACCCAGACCCTGATGGATCGCTCGCTGCTGCCATCGGTCGGTGGCCCTGCCGCGATCACCGAGATTTACACCTACGCGCCCACTCACGCTCACTTCGCCCACCACCTTGACATTGTTAAGGACAAATACGTGCTGCGCTCGGTGATCAGTCAGTGCACAGAAGCCATCACCCGCGCCTACGATGAGCAGGAAGAAGTGGAAGCGCTGCTGGACAACGTCGAGCAGCAGGTGCTGGCCATCCGTGAGGGTGCCGAGAAAAACACCGAAGTCACCGTGGAGAGCTCGGTTGCCCAAGTGCTCGACCAACTGCAGGATTTCTTAGCCGGCAAGAGCCAAGGCAACGGCATCCCCACCGGCTACCCGGACATTGACAAGATGTCGAGTGGCCTGAAAGCCGGTGAGATGTTCATTATCGCCGCCCGTCCCTCGATGGGTAAAACCTCGTTTGCGATGAACCTGGTGGAGCACATGTGTCTCGATCAGGGCCTGCCTTCCATGGTGTTCTCGCTGGAGATGAGCGCCACCCAGCTGGTTGAGCGTTTGCTCTACGCCCGCTCCCGCTTTGCCAAATCCAGCCTGATGAAAGGCTACAAACCGGTGAAGGCAGACCTCCTCAATATCAAAAAAGCGGCCGAAGAGATCAAGAACTGCAAGCTCTACATCGATGACACCCCGTCGATCAGTATCAACGAACTCCGCGCCAAGGCCCGACGGAAGAAAAAGGAAGGTGACATCAAAGTGATCGCCATCGATTACCTCCAGCTGATGCGCTCGAACTCGAAGCAGGCGCAAAACTCCCGTGAACGTGAGGTGGCCGAAATTTCCGCCGGTTTGAAAGCCCTCGCCAAGGAGCTCGAGATTCCAATCATCGTGCTGGCGCAGCTGAACCGTGGCCCTGAAAGTCGTGTCGGTAACAGCGGCGGCGGCGGTAAGCCCCGGATGTCCGACCTTCGTGAATCCGGCTCGATTGAGCAGGATGCGGATATGGTCGGGCTGCTTTATCGTTCCGCCTACTACGCCGATAACCAGGAAGACCGCGACGAGGAAGACGGCAAGGCCCAGCTGGTCATTGCCAAGAACCGTAACGGTCCTACCGGCGACGTCCCCCTGACCTTCATCAAGGAAATCATGCGCTTCGAATCCCGCGCATGGGGTGATGACGATGAGGAGTAAAGACGGACTGGAGCCGCGCTTCAGGCGAGCAGGGATTTCCGATAAACACTCGGAGTCATCTTCATTTCCCGTTTGAATGCCCTGCTGAACACCACGGGGTCCGGATAGCCCAGTTGCTCGCCCACGGAGGCGATCGAATAGCTGGTGTCTGCTAACATCCGACAGGCTGCGGAGATTTTGACCTGACTGATAAAGCGCCCCGGCGTGCAGCCGAAGTGTTTTTTAAAATGCCGCTCCAGGCTGCTAATCGAGAGCCCGCAGGCGTCGGCCAGCTGATCCACCCCCAAACTTTCGTCGAGATGTTCGTAGATGTAGTCCACCGCCTTGCTTACCGAAGCTATCGGGCCACTGACACGTTGGTGAGCATTGGAGGGGCGGGATAATCCGGCCATACCGATCACCTGACCATCGCGCTGATGCAGGGGGATTTTGTTGGTGATATACCAACGCACGATACCCGGCCGATGCGTCACCAGCTCCGCCTTTTCCATGATGGGCACGCCGGATTGGCAGACGGTGGTGTCGTCCTGAATGTAATTGGTCGCCAGTTCGGCCACGAACAGTTCGGCATCGGTTTTCCCCACAATTTCATCGGCTCCACGCTGCAAGGTCTCGGCAAAGGCACGGTTGACATGCACGTAGCGTCCGTCGAGATCCTTGATGTAGGTGATGATATCGGGCAGCAGATCCATCAGCACGGTCGAGATTTGCCCCGGGTGCAGTTGATCGAAAAAATCACTGGGTTTCATTGATGGTTGCATGAAAATTCTGGTATGCCATGAATGCGCATTCCCTGTTGGAGGGCAGCCATGGCAAGTTAGGAGATTGACGGAAATAGTCAATTTTTTGGCGAAAATATCCCATTAACTTTGCGCCCCTATCTTCGTATCTTATCGAAATCATCAATTGCAATCATCTATGAAATCCAGACACCCTCGCCTCTTGACTCCCCTTCTGTGGAGCAAAGCCATCCTCACGATCCTGACGGTATTGATCGTTTCCGCCTCCTTCGCCGAAGCGAAGAAAAAGATCCTGTTCATCGCAGGAAAACCCAGCCACGGCAATGGCGAGCATGAGTTCCGCGCCGGTTGCATGTTGCTCGCCAAGGCACTGAACGAAAGCGGTCTGGATGTGGAAGCCAAGGTTCACTACTACGGCTGGCCGAAAGACGAATCCATCTTCGACGGCGTGGACGCCTGCGTGATTTACGCCGATGCCGGTGGTCGTTTTGGCGACAAATACGCCGTGCTCGATGAGAAAGTGAAAGCCGGCATGGGGATCATGTTCATGCACTACGGCGTGCACCCGCCCAAGGAAATCGGCCAGAAATACTTCACCCCATGGATTGGCGGATACATGGAAACCGGCTGGTCGGTGAACCCGCACTGGATTGCCGACATGACCCCCAAGGCCGGTCACCCGGTCGGCAATGGCATTCAGGACAAAATCACCGCCTACGATGAGTTTTACTGGAACATGCGCTTCCCCACCAAGCAGGAATGCGATTGCTGCCACGCACTGGCCACCGCCACTCCGACACCGGAAAAAATCGTCCGCTACATCAATCTCTGGAACGAACACGGCGTTGCCACAATGAATAAACCTCAGGCACTGATGTGGTGCCGCGACCCTGAAACCGGAGCTCGCGGCGTCGGCTTTGTCGGCGGCCACTACCACCGGAACTGGGCGATCGACGAGTTTCGCCAGCTGGTGCTGAACGCCATTGTTTGGCTCGCTCGCAGCGAGGTGCCGAAAGACGGCGTCCCCTCCAAACCGATCACCCAAGAGCAATTGAACGAAAACTTGGATCGTCCCGTCCCAGGCAAACCGGTGCTCCTGCCCACAGAGGCCTTGCTGAAGCAGAAGCCGATGAAAATGCCTGCACCAAGAAAGAAAAAGAAGGCCGAGAAAAAGAAGAAAGCTCCCCGTAAGAAGGCCCAAGCCCCCACCAGCAGCGTGCTTTTCCAAAGCCCTGTCATGAAGGCGTCCGATCCCCAACGCACGCAGCAAGTCAGCGTCGATGTGACCGGACTCAAGGAGCTGGAACTACTGATCGACGACCTCGGCGACAAAGCCAACGACTGGGCCAACTGGATTGAGCCTACCTTCATCGACAAAGACGGCAAACGCACACCGCTCACCGCGGATCACGTCGCCAAATCCACCCAAGCATGGAGAACGCTGCAGCACGGAAAAAATGCCGCAGGCAGTCCGCTCAGTATCGGAGGTAAAACCTACACCCAAGGACTCGGCACCCACGCCAAGTCGTCCATCACGGTGAACGTTCCCCAGGGAGCAACTCAGTTCACCGCCCTTGTGGGTCTGGACGACGGAGGAGTTATCCGCGATGGCAAACCATCCACCGCTGCGGTCCGGTTCTTCGTCAAGAAACCACGCGACCCGAACGCCCCTTGGGAGCCGAATGAGGCACCACGCAATGTGGACCTCGAGTATTTCAAAGTCCCCGAAGGACTGGAAGTCACCCGCTGGGCCAGCTCGCCCCTGCTCTACAACCCCACCAATATCGATATCGACCAAAAAGGCCGCATCTGGGCCGCCGAAGGGGTGAACTACCGTCGCCACAAAGGTCGTCGTCCCGGTGGCGACCGCATCGTGGTCATCGAAGATAGCGATGGTGACGGCGTGGCCGACAAGTCACACACCTTCGTGCAAGAGAAGGAACTGATCGCCCCACTCGGTGTGGCGGTGTTTGATAACGTTGTGGTGGTGGCCCAGCCGCCGCACATGCTGGTTTACACCGATGTCGACCGCAACCTGAAGTTCGACCCGAAAGTGGACAAACGTGAAGTGCTGCTCACCGGATTCAATGCTGGTAACCACGATCACTCACTGCACTCCATGACCTCCGGTCCGGACGGCAAGTGGTATTTCAACAACGGCAACTGCGGTGCTATTTTCACCGACAAGTCAGGAAAAACATTCCGCATGGGCGGCACCTATTACAAGAGCGGCGGCGGCGACTGGTATGTCGATCACCGCAAGCAAGCCGGTAAGAAAAGCGACGATGGCTTCGTCTGGACCGCCGGTTTCTCCGTGCGCATGAACCCGGACGGCACCGAGGCTGAAATCATCGGTCACGGATACCGCAACTCTTACGAACACATCAACACCTCACTCGGCGACCTGTTCCAAAACGACAACGATGACCCTCCAGCGTGTCGTGTTTCCTACGTGCTGCCCTACAGCTCCGCCGGTTACTTCAATCGCTTCGGCACCCGCAGCTGGAAACAAGATAAGCGCCCCGGCCAGGACCACGCCCGCGCCCACTGGAGACAGGACGACCCCGGCACATTCGATTACGGTGACGTCTACGGCGGCGGCTCGCCCACCGGTGTGGCATTCTACGAAAATGGAGCCCTCGGCGAGAAGTGGAACGGTCTGTTGCTCTCAGCCGAAGCCGGCAAAAACGTCATCTTCGGATACCAGCCAGAGCCTAACGGCGCCACCTTCAAGCTGGATCGCAACGATTTCTGCACCACCAACCCGGAAGGCCAGTTCGCCGGTTCGGATTTCATTCTCCGCAATGAAAAAACCGATCGCCACAAGAACTGGAAAGGCAAGGAAGCGCCCACCCAGTTCCGCCCCTCCGATGTCGCTGTCGGCCCCGACGGCGCGATCTACATCTCGGACTGGTTCGATGGTCGAGTCGGTGGTCACGGCGATCGCGACAGCTCCTGCTCGGGAGCCATCTACCGCATCGCCCCGAAAGGATTTAAGCCAAGCATCCCGGCCGTGAACTTCAACACCACCGAAGGCCAAATCACTGCGCTTTCCAGCCCGGCGATCAACGTCCGCTACTCTGGCTTTAAAGGTCTGGTGGCCGGTGGAGCCAAGTCGCTCGATGCCGTGGAAAAACTGATGAACCACCCGAACAAGTGGGTGGCCGCGCGTGCCATCTGGGTGCTCCCCCATCTCGGCGAGGCCGGCTTGGCCAAGTGCGTCAGCCTGCTTGACGACCAGAACCCGGAAATCCGTCTGACCGCATTCCGCGCCCTGCAACGGGCCGATAAGGACTACCTCGACTACGCCATGAAACTGGCCTCCGATGAGTCCCGCGCCGTCCGCCGCGATGTCGCTCTTTCCCTGCGTGGTGTTCCCGCCGCCCAGTCCGCGTCCATCCTCACGACCCTAGCCAAGAGCTATGTGGAGAAGGATTACAACGGCAACGATAAGAACTACATCGAATCCATCGGCCTCGCTGCCGAGAGCCAAGAGAACGCCATCTGGCTCGCGATGAAAAAAGAACTCGGCTCAGACAATCCGGACGAGTGGAGCGACAGCTTTGCCCGCCTGACCTGGCGCCTGTGGCCATCGGCCGCCGTGGCCGACCTCAAGGCCCGTGCCACCAGCAGCAAGTTGAGCCACCCGCAACAGGTCTTTGCCGTCGAGTCGCTGGCCTTCATCGACGATGCATCCGCAGCCGAGGCCATGCTCGACCTCGCCGCTGGAGATTCTCCCGTGAAGGCAGAAGCTGGCTACTGGTTGTTCCGTCTCGGCACCGGCGTTTGGAAGAAATTCAACCTCATGCCCGAACTGAAAAAACGTGGTATTTACGATCCGGAGAAAATCGTGGTCACCCCTGTCTCCGCGCCGAAGCCGACCCAGAAGCCCTCGTTCAGCCCGGCTGACGTGCTTGCTCTCGAAGGTGATGCCGCCAAAGGTAAAGCCACTCTCATGCGCTGCATCATGTGCCACCAAGTCGACGGCAACGGCGCCAACTACGGCCCCTTCCTCAAGGGCTGGGGTCAGACCCAGACCAAGGACGTGATCGCCCGCAGCATCATCGATCCTTCCGCAGACATTGCTCACGGATTCGATGGCTACACCGTCACCCTGAAAGATGGTAAAAAAGTGGACGGCCTGGTCATTAGCAATGCGGATCCGGTGATCATCAAGTCCACAGGCGGCGTCACCCAAATGATCCCCAAGGATCGCGTCAAAGATGTTAAACGCATGAAGCACTCACTGATGCTCTCCGCCGATCAGCTCGGGCTCAAGGCCCAGGACGTAGCCGACCTCGTTGAATATCTCAAACAGTGGAAATAGGCCCGCTTTCCTAAACTCCCTCCCCATCCGCCATGTCTCCACTGCGAGCATGGCGGATTTTTTTATTTTTGATCAGTTGAGAATATCCAAAAGCTCGTTAGATTAATCTTATGTCAGATAACACCCAACAAGATGTCGTCAATGCCCTGCGTCAAGTCGTAGCCGATAGCTACGCTCTGTTAGGCCAAACCCACCTGTGCCACTGGAACGTCCGCGGACCTGGATTTTTCGCCCTACACGTCGCCTTTGAAGAACAATACACCGAACTCTTTACCGCCATCGATGAAGTGGCCGAACGCATCCGCGCGCTGGGCTCACTCGCTCCTGGTGGACTCGGCAATCTCGCCAAAATGTCGGGCATGCCCGAGCTCAAGGAGGATGCCAATGAAAAGGAAATGGTGCAGCACCTGTCCGAAGCCAACCGCAAGGTGGTGGAAAGTCTGACATCCGCTCGTGACCTTGCTGGTGAGGTTGGAGATTCACAGAGTGAAGACCTCTGCATCGCCCGCATTCAGGTGCACGAAAAAACCATCTGGATGCTCAACAGTTACTTGGCCTAGTGCCAGGATCGGGCATCGATATGCACCGATTCATCACCTAAAAAACCTGGTGTCAGCTTCTGCTGACACCAGGTTTTTATTTTTCAATGTTATGCCTACTTCCCTCTAATGCAGAAAAGCGGGTAAAATAAACTTAGAATACCAGCTTGGCGCCCATGATGACATTGAAGCCAGGCTCGTTCTGCCCGGACCCATGAATCCGGTAGTTTTCATCGGTCACATTTTCCAAGCCAAGGTTAAGCTCGAGGTTCTCGCGAGCTTGCCAACCGGCGTAGATCGACCCCACGACATAAGATGGAGTGCCACCAGTGGGAATCCGTTGGGTATCGCTCTCATCGCCATTGGAGAGGTGGTCAGCCTTGGCTGCAGCAGACACCCGTCCTTCGATCCAGTATTTCTCACTCGCTGCCGTCCATCGTAAGGACACGGATCCCATCAGTGGTGCTAGGCGGGAAATGTAGTCTTCTGTCGCCGGGCCACCGATGTAAGTCAGTGTTTCAGTCTGGCCATCTTGCCAAGAAGTTTGAGCTAACACCTGCCATTGTGGTGCGAACTTCCAGCTGGCATCCACCTCCACACCGTAGACTTCACCGTCCTGACCATTGGTTGTCACGGTTGTGCTGCTCCCGCTGGTGGCAGGAACGCTGGTGACCATGCTTTCGATGTCGGTGTAGTAAACCGAAGCACCAAAGCTAACGGTCTCGCCCACAAAACGGGTGCCAATTTCATAGGTCAAAAATTCTTCAGGTTCAACATCCAGAGATCCGAGAGATGTCAGCCCCGAACGAGATGTCGTGTTGCCACTCAGGTCGTTCAGGTTAGGTGCGCGGAAGCCCTGGGAGATTCCCGCAAAGATGTTCCAGCAATCGTTGGCCCGATAAAGTGCCCGACCACTGAACACCAGATTATCCCAGTCCGCATCCGTGCTGATGTCTTCGCCCAGGCTGGAATCGTAGACCTTCCCCAAATGAGCATCGGCGTAGGTGTAACGCGCGCCCAAGGTGAGCTCCAATTTGTCGGAAGCCAGCGGTTGCCAGCGATACTGAGCGAAGAGGCCTAACAAATCGTAAGTAGAGTCGTCGGCGATAGGTCGTTGGGTGCGAGGATCGCGTCCCGTGCGTGTGCCGCTGGAATCGACTTCATCGTGATAATAATCAAAACCATAGACCAGCGATCCTGGGCCGAGATCGGACTCCAGATTCACACCGAGCCCCCAGGTGATGAGGTCAATGTTGTCGGTGCGGATGTCTGTGGCCGAGCGGTCTTGATACTGCGAGTCTTGGGACGTTTGGTAGGACAGTGTGGCCGACCACTTGTTCAGCCAACTGCCGCTTTCTTCACCTGCGATTTTGAGATAAGAAAGCGTGCGTTCTTGGTCGTAGATCCGCGCATTGTAGGTGCCTGCGGCAGCTTCATGCCCGTCGTGTTCCCAGCCTGAGTTGAAGGTAGTGGAATGCCAGCGCCAGACGTCATCTTGATCAATGCGATGATGCGCCATGGTCAGCGTCGTGGTCTCGGACAGGGCAAAGTCCAAACGGAAATCAAAGTCCATTTCTTCGTAGCCGGTGTTCTCCATCCGACCCACGGCGGAGTCTTTGATATCGCCGAAGTCTTTCACTGAGGCACCTAACAAGATACCCCATTGACCGCCTACACCGAAGGCACTTTCGAGTCGACTGACATGGCTGCTGCTATTGGTATCATAGCGGTAGGAAAGTGAATTTTCATTAAACCATCCCTCGGCATGGTCTCGGAAGTTTGAGGACTTGGTGAGCGTGTTCAGGGTGCCACCAATGGCATCCGAGCCGTGCAATACAGCGCCGGGTCCTTTGACTAGCTCAAGCCGCTCAATAGCACTGCTATCGACCGTATTCCAGTATTGCACCGGACCGCTGCGGAAGCTGGAGTTGTTGATGCGGATACCATCGACCAATAACAGGTTCTGCCGACCGGTGAAGCCGCGGATGTAGGGCGAGCCATGACCATAGGCGGTTTTCTGAATGAACACACCCGGCACATTTCGAAGCGCTTCCGGCAGTGTCCGCACGGCGTGGTTCACCAAATCATCCTGACCCAAAACCGAAACGGAATAGGGAGTATCCTTGAGCAGCTCCTCGGTTTTACTGGCGGAAATGACCGTTTCCGGGAGTTCATCGGCGGCGAGGGCCGGGAGCCCTCCTAACATTAGTAAGTAAATCGGATACTTCATCGGCAATAGAATGCGCGGGCCCTCTTTTTTCTTAGGGAAAATTAGCTTTTTTTTCCCAGCCTCTCATTACATCTGACGCAGCAGATCAAAGGTGTAGATCCCGCTGTTATGACCATCCGCCCAGAACAGCTGCAGAGCGTAGCCACCAACCTGTTGCAGGCGAATCAGTTTAAAACTTCGCTCGGTGTGGTGCACCGTGGGTTTGACCACACGGCCCAGCGCATCCGGCTCCCCTTGGCAGACCGCACATGGGCAGTGTTCGCGTAATTTTTTCAGGGAAATAAAGTTCTCCTGACCGTCGCCCCATGACAGGGCCAGTTCATTTCCAATGAGCGCGTGATTGGTGAGGGTAATGGCAGACATCAATTCAATTCTGTTAAGAGACAGCAAACAAGCAGCTGCCCTAGTGGTAGTTCCTGTGACCGAAAATGGCGGAACCGACCCGCACGATGGTGGATCCTTCTTCGATGGCCACTGGATAATCGCCACTCATGCCCATGCTCAGACCGGGCAGCGTGTGACCGCCCCGTTGTTCCAGTTCATCGCGTAGCTCGCGCAGTGCAGCGAACCAAGGACGGGCGTCTTCGGGAGTTTTCGCGGCTGGTGGGATGCACATCAGGCCCTGAATCTGCAGTCCTTGCAGGCCTAACAAATCGTCGTAATCACGTCGTAGATCTTCCACGCTGTAGCCATTCTTGCTTTCTTCGCCAGCAATGTTGACCTGCAGGTAAACTTGGGGTTTCAGCTTGAGCTCGGTCGCAATGTTAGAGGTGTAACGAGCCAATTTCAGGGAGTCGATACTGTGGATGACATCGAAAAGAGGCAGCGCCTTGCGAACTTTGTTGCGCTGCAAATGCCCGATCAAATGCCAGCACAGATTATCAGGCAGGGCCGGGACTTTACCCTCGGCTTCCTGCACCTTGTTCTCGCCAAAACTCAGCTGACCGGCGTTTGCCACTTCGGCGACTTTGTCGGCCGGCCAAGTTTTCGAGACCACGAGCAGTTCGCAGTCGTCGCTCTTGCGGCCTGCCTTCGCAGCGGCTTGTTCCACCCGCTGCCGAACTTCCAACAAATTGTCGGCGATGCTATCAGCCATCTGATCGGTTGTTCTATCCGTTGTTGTTCTGCAGAGCACCCGCCATGCGTGCACGCTCGGTGACTTCCACCAGGTCGGAAAGGATCTTGATCCCCTCGCGCTTCACTGGATCGAGCGAGCTCGGCCACTCTGGGGTGTCGTCGAGATCGGCAATGCCATCCTCGGCCTCGCGCATGTAACTTTCCTTGTCCTTGGCCCGATCGATTTCTGCCAGCTTCTCCAGCTGCACATCTTCGAGGTTAAGGCGGAAAAAGCGCAGCGTTTTGGCATCCTTGGCAGCGACTTTGGCAAAGCGCTCGCGGCGCTCTTCGTTGCGCTTGGTGCTGCGGGCATCGCTCTCGGCAAGTTCCTTCTTACGCTCCTCCTTGTTGAGGGAAATCCGGTTGCGCTCGCGGCGTTCGATCATGCGCTTGGCATCCTCTGCGATGTAGGAGAAGTCACGGGAGTCCTCCACGCGTCCGTGGCTTTTCTCGTTGAGAATAGGCAGGAACAGATTACCACGGTTCAGAGGGTTGAAACCGGCAGCGCGGCGGATGTTGTCGTGCGCCATAGCGTGATCGAGGTATTTCTCACCGATCTCAAACGCGTCCATCAGGGAAGGCAACACGATGTCGGACTCCACGCCCTTCAGCTGGGTAGTGCTGCCGGCAACACGGTAAAACTTCTGGATCGTTGGCTTCAGCACCCCGGCGCGGCGGGCATCCACCATGAAGGGCATCATCTTGCGGATTTCCATCGGCTGCTGCACCGTGCCTTTTCCGAAGGTGGAGGAATCCCCCACGATCACGGCGCGGTTGTAATCTTGAAGGGCGCCAGCCAGAATCTCACTGGCAGAGGCACTGGTCTTATCGATCAGGACCACCATCGGTCCGTCGTAAATAGGTTTCGGGTTGGAGGAGTTTTTCACCTCGATCCGGCCCAGCGTATTTTTCACCTGAACCACGGGTCCACGACCGGTGAAGAAGCCGGTGATGCGGCGAACTTCCTCGAGAGATCCGCCACCGTTACCACGCAGGTCAAAGATCAGGCCCTCGATATTTTCCGACTTCATGCGCTCGACCAGTTTGCGAACGTCCACGGAGCAGCGGGTTTCCCAATTTTTAAAATCGGCATAGAATGCTGGCAGTGAAAGCCATCCCATCCGGTGGACACTTCCGTCCTCACGGGTCATTTCGATCACCTCCGCCTTGGCGAGCTCATCCTTGAGTTCCACCTTGCCTCGTTTGATCACGATGAATTTGACATCACCGGCGGCACCAGCGGCAGGTTCGACCTTGAGTCGGACCTCGGTGCCTTCTTTTCCGCGGATTAGATCGACCACACGGTCGAGCTTTTCAAACATGATATCGACCATTGCTTCGTCAGTGCCAACGTTCAGAGTGTCGACGCCGACAATCCGGTCGTTCAACTTCAGCTCACCTCCTTTGTCCGCCGGACCACCCACCACGATACCGGTGATCTTGGTGGCTCCGTCGTCTTCAGCCTGAAGCATCGCACCGATGCCGACCAAGGAGTTCTGCATTCCGGCCATGAAACGTTCCATCTCAGACATGCTGAAATAGTCGGTGTGAGGATCATAACTTTTCGCCACGGCGCTGAGGAAGCTGTCGGCGATTTCCTCCTCGTTGGACGATTCGATTCCGTGGAGAATGCGCTCGAAGCGGAGGGAAATTTTCTTTCCGGGAGAATTCTTATCCTTCTGCGGATCTTCCTTCCCTTGTTTCTTGGCCATCTCGGTGATGGTCTCGCGGCGCAGGACCTCGCTAAGCAATCCTTGCTCGACTTGGTCGCGCCAGACCTGCTTGGCTTCCTCTTCGGTTTGGGGCCACTGCGCATCCTTGCGTGAAATCATCACGGTGCGATGCGTATCGAAGGTGAACTGATCTTCATTCTTGAGCAGATCTTGGGCATACTTGATGCGATCCTTGGCTCGTGCGCGATAGACGGAGTGGATTTCTTGGGCCGCCTCCATCGATTTTCCCTCGAGCAACAGTTGGTGCATGTTTTTGCCATACTTGTTACGGAAATTGGTGACGTCTCCGGCGAGGAAGAACTGCTTATTCGGATCAAGTTCGTTGATGTAGGAATCAAAAAAGCGCTCACCAAGCTTGGCATCGAAATCGAAACGTTCGTAGTGGCTATTACGCAGCATGATCAGCATCTGCTTGCCAACCTCGTTGAAATCGGTCTTTGCCACAGCACATGAAACGCAGGTCATGGTAATCAAAAGGCCGCTGGAAAGAACTTTGAGAAGGGAATGTTTCTTCATATGAAAATACGCTCGGTAGTAATCGCCCTTTTTAATGTAAGGGCGTGCGGTAGACTCGCCCTAAAATGCTACTTTGTCGACCCATTTCCCTGAATTTCCCGTGGGTAATCTGAAATGACAAAGACAAGGACTCGACACCCTCCGCTGAGATGCTACACCCCGCTTATGGAAAACGCAGCTATCACCTTTGGTGCCCGCGACGATAAAAAAGCGCTCGAAGAAAACCCCGTATTCGCTCCAAAATTCGATGCCAACGGCCTGATTCCCGCCGTGGCCATGGATGCCGAGAGCAAAGAGCCGCTGATGCTCGCTTACATGAATGAAGAATCTCTGAAGAAAACCCTCGAGCTCGGCGAGGCCGTTTACTACTCCCGCAGCCGTCAGGAAATCTGGCACAAGGGCGCCACTTCCGGCCACGTGCAGAAGGTGAAGGAAATCCGCACCGACTGCGACCAGGACGCCCTGATTGTTTACGTCGAGCAACATGGTGCCGGAGCCTGTCACACCGGCCGCAACAGCTGCTTCTACCGAGTGGTGGACGTGGAAAAAGGCACCGACCCCACCGCGCTGAGCTTCAACGACGCCGACCGCACCTTCGACCCTGCCGCAGTCTACGGTAAGTAAATCTTTAGCCACCCCCTGCCCCCTTTATGAAACTCATCGTATTCGACTGCGACTCCACCCTCTCTGCCATCGAAGGCATTGACGAGCTGGCGCGCCTGCGTGGTGACGACACCTTCGCTGAAATCGAAGCTCTCACCAATGCCGCCATGGACGGTGAGGTGCCGATCGATGAAATTTTCGCCCGCCGACTCGACATCATCCAGCCCAGCCGCGACTTCGTGGACAAAGTGGGTCAGCTCTACATCGAGCATATCGAACCCACCGCCAAGGCGACGATCAAACAACTGCGGGCCGAAGGCTGGGAAATTGTCATCGTCTCCGGCGGGTTCACCCAGGTGATTGAGCCACTGGCTGCCGAACTCGGGATCGAGCGGATCGAGGCAGTGCCACTGAAATTCAATGCCGACGGCAGCTACGCCGGATTCGACGCCGATGCCCCACCAACCAGAAATGGCGGCAAACCAGAGTTGATCGCCGGTTTTAAAAAGGAAATGAATCCCGAACGCAGCGTCATGGTGGGCGACGGCATCTCCGATCTGGAAACTCAAAGTGAGGTCGATCTCTTCATCGGCTTCACCCGCTACGCCGCCCGCGACAAGGTGGTGCAGGAGGCCGCACACTGTGTCGATTCCCTCGATCAGATCCCAAGCCTACTCGCTTAGCTGGATCCACGAAAAAAGAGACCGTGACGATCGTCTGGAGACGTGGTATCTTCCACGTAATCTCCATACTTCTGTCGCGATGAACTCCCCATTTCGTTTCACTCCCTTGGCCTCCGTGGCCATCGCAGCCATGCTGAGCCAAACACTCGCGCAGGCTGATGTGGGAGCCTTCGAAAGCGAAGCGACCAAGCAACTGACGGTGCAGTCGCCCGATAAAACCAGTCAATTAAGTGTCACCCTGGAACACCTTGATCGATCGCAGATTCGCCAAGTCAACAAAGGCCGTAACCAAGCCCCCGAAGCCTGGGTCGGCGATCGCCAAGTCCCCTCCGGAGTGCTCTGGCGGAGACCCACCTTGATCCGCAGCTTCACCGTCACCATCGACAACAAGGAGATCAAAATCCCAGCGCGCTTTTGGAACGACCTCGCCGGCTTGGAGCTGCACAAGATCGTGATCAACCGGGCACCCCGCAACGCACAGGAAAGCCAGGAGCTGGAAGAATTCAGAGACTCAATGCGCAATCCCACAATCAGCCGTTCACGTGACGGCGGCACGGTGATGATCACCTGGGTGCGCCCCGAGGAATGAGACAGCAGTTCAACGATCCGTTGGATCGTCAGCCAAAGCGGCAACGTCATGAGCCATCGCCAAGAACCGCCCCATCAATGATAGCGCGGAATCTTGTCGGCGGTCGCCGCATTTCCCACTTCCCTGTCCCGGCTTTCTTAAGCTCCGGGATCAATCAGCACCCCGGCCACCACCAGGCCGATGATTCCGAGAAAAATCAGCAGTGCAATCCAGGAGCCCAGCGATTTGTAACGATGGGTCTCTCCGCAGTCCATACACAGCGAGTTCCGCATCGCGAAGGCTCCTCGTGCCAACATAAAGATCCAGCCGAATAGCATCACCGCGAGCAAGTTGGGTCGCGATCTCAGCACCGAATCACTTGTGGTATTCGTGCTACCACAGGACGGACAAGGTGGCCCGACAAGCACCCGTTCCTCGTTTTTCGCCACTTCGACAGCAGCAGAAGCCGGATCTTCGGCCGACGGAGTTTGGTAGGGATCGATCATCCTCTCCATCATCTATGCCTGCTCCAGAAAAGACCAGCCAGAAGCCCAAATGTCACGAATCAGCTGGTGAGCGACTTCAAAAACACCGGAAACAGCAGCATGATGGCCATGAGACACCAGCCACCGATGCGAATCGTGCGCGGACTGATGACATCCTCCTTCAGCGTAGCTATCGCATCGGGAAACCAAATGCAGCTCGCCGGCACCGCCAGGTAAAAAATCCCCCGCCCGACCGACAGATGACCGTTTTTGATCCCCACATAGATCATCCCCGCCATGATCAGAGCGGAGAGAGCGATGTGAATGAGAGCGTTTTTATCCTTGGCGTAGTTGGCTTCTTTCATGCTTTCTGAGGGTGGTTTTAACAATGCTGCCGGGCAAACATTCAGGCTTCACCATTTTCCTGGTTCATTCCCAACAGCGCCAGCATGCGGCCCGTGCTGCCCTTTTCCACGCGATAGCTGTAATATTGCTCCAGATCCGAAGTGGTGCAGATATGGCAGTCGGTGAATTGCTCGACCGGAACACCAGCGGCCAGTGCCTGATTCTGAATTTCGGCAGCAAAGTCCACCTCGTAAGCCGGTGGACGAATGCAGGGAGCCAAGGCCACTTGCAGATCGGCGGGTCGGCATCCGAAGCGTTCTTTCATAATCAGGATCGCCTTACCGGTGATATTTTCTTCACTCCCCTTTTTCCCCGAGTGCAAAAGCGCGACGACCCGCTTCACCGGATCCGAGATGTAGACCGCTCCGCAGTCGGCGACGTAGATCCCCAGCAAAACATCCGATTGGTCAGTGATGAGCCCGTCGACCTGGGGCCAGGTGGGGGCAGCATCCCCTTGGCCAATGACCGCGATCTCGGCGCTGTGGATTTGCTCGGCACGGTGCAGCTGTGACCAATCGAAACCCAACTCGCGCACACGGGCTTCGTGAGCGGGTTGCAGTCGATTCACGGTGGCTTCGCGATCCGTATCAACCGACACGCCGGGAATCCTACCGATAAAGTCGGCGTAGAACCCAGGCTGAGCATGGATCGGTTGCAAATATAAAGGCGCTTGCGTCATTGCCCTGAGGCATAACGCAAGCGCCTTGCATTGCCAAGCCTCCGAAGAGGCTCGACCTAGTTCTTTACAGTGATCGGCCGGAAAGGGCGCGATTTGCGTGATCCACGGTATCAGCTTCTTCTTCATCCATCTCGGACATGACGTCAGAGAGGTTTGTTGCGATCTCGCGGCGCATACGTGCCACTAGCTCGGTTCCCTTTTGGGTGATGCGAACCATGATCTTGCGGCGATCTTCAGCGGCGTGCACACGCTCAACATAGCTCAACTTTTCAAGGCGATCTACCAGGCCGGTGGCGGCTGCAGTAGAGTGCCCCATTTTCTTGGCGATGTCTGACATGGTCAGATATTCTTCGCTAGAAAGGTAGGCCAGCAGGAAGAACTGTGGAAACGAGATGTTTCCGCGGCTCAGTTCGCTGGACAGGTTGAGAATGCAGGAGCGTTGTGTGAACAACACGAAGTCTGCAAGGCGGTCCGTATCAATCGGGCTAGTGGTGGAGGGACTAGTTTTCATTTTATTAGTGTACATTAGTTGTTTATTTTCGACCAATGTGAACACAGTTGCGAAGTCAGGGATACACAAACTATCAAGCTGCCGCAAGACCTTTTTTAAAATAAAGATATAAAATAAAGGCGTTTACTCGCTATTTTTTTATAAAGATTGCTTAACAAGTCCGTTAAAGGTCCATATAAGCTAGTAAAAAATTTTACAACTGATCTTCCTCGACCTGTAAATTTTTATCTTTGTCGGTGTTTTTTTGAGGTAGCGCTGGGGGCACGGGGATGGGCTCCATCACCTTCGGGGCGCTTGGTGACGCAGCAGGAGCAGGAACGATCAAGGCTGGAGCACTCGGTGTCGAATCCGCCGTCAAAAGGCTCGGCTCTTTCTTCTCCGCAATCCGCCGGATATAGACCGCATCACCCACCGCAGCATCGCCACTGCGAATATCGGCGGCAATGTGCTCCCCAAGTTTTTCGCCGGTCGGCCTCAAGTTAGCGGTGCGATTGCCGCCCCGACTTTCCACGATTTCTCCTTCATCGACATGCCAGCCGCCGTAGCGACGGATGAGGACGAATTTGGAATCCATATTGACCGATTGAATCCGGCCGGCCAGGCGCACTTCCGGCTTGGCTGCCACCTCGATTTTTTTCTTCCGCTTGAACAAGCCGCACGAAGGAAGGAGCAGCGACAGCATGACGGCGCTGAGGAGAGGGCGACACAACACGTTGTTCATAGCTCCCATTGAGCCACAAGTGGCCCGGCAGTAAACCCAGAAATTGTGGGGTGCTTAAAATTCTCCCCGGAAGGAGCAGCGGGCCGTGGGGGTCTCGAAGATCGTGATCTCGGCGAGCCCCGGAAGATCGGGCTCAAGCTTGCGCCAGAACCAGGCACACATCACCTCGATGGTGGGGCTTTCCAGCCCTTCGACGTCGTTTAACACCGCGTGATCGAGCTGATCGAGCAAGGGTTTCATCGCGTCAGAAATGCACTTGTGATCGTAGATCCAGCCAATTTTCGGATCGACCTCCCCTTCAATGCTGACCTCCACCTTGAAGCTATGGCCGTGCATCTGGATGCACTTGTGGCCTTCCGGCAAACTGGGCAGGTGGTGGGCGGCTTCAAAACAGAAGTCCTTGGTCAATCGCGCGCGCATGACCTCGCATCGCTTATCGCCCATCAATTGTCAATTTCATATCATATCCTGCCCAAGTGTGGACAAGCACTGATTCCTCGGTATGCTGCGCGCACCAGATCATCAGATTATTCACCATGTCCAAGCCAGCCGCTTTACTACTCAACCTAGGTTCCCCCGACAGCACCTCCATTCCAGACGTTAGACGTTATCTTGAAGAATTCCTGAGCGACGACCGCGTCCTCGACATTCCCGCTTGGAAACGATCGCTCATCCTCAAGCTTTTCATCCTGCCGAAGCGTCCAGCCGAGTCTGCCGAAGCCTACTCCGAGGTATGGACCGATGAAGGATCGCCCCTGATCGTTACCAGCTTTGAGCAGCAAAAACTGGTCTCCGAGCAGTGTGATATGCCGGTTTACCTGGCGATGCGTTACGGCAACCCTTCCACCGCCGACATCGTCAAACAGATTGTCGACGACGGCGTCACCGACCTGTTCATCATGCCGCTCTATCCGCACTATGCGATGTCGAGCTACGAGACCGCCGTGGTGGCGGCCATGGATGAGATCAACAAGCTCAAGCCGAGCATGAAGACCAACCTGCTGCAGCCATTCTATCAGGACGACGACTACATTGAGGCCTTGGTCGACAGTGCCAAGCCACACCTCGAAGACGACGATGACCTGCTACTGTTCAGCTACCACGGCATCCCGGAGCGGCATGTGCAGAAATCCGATCCCTCCCACGCCCACTGCCTGGTGCGCGATGACTGCTGCGTCACCCCCCACCCCTGCCACGCCACTTGCTACAAACATCAATGCCTCGCCACCACCAAGGCATTCATTGACAAGATCGGCATCGATCAATCAAAGACTGCCATCTCCTTCCAGTCCCGCCTGTTGCGCGATCCATGGCTAGGACCATACACCGACTTTGAGCTGAAACGATTTGGCAAAGAAGGGGTGAAAAAAATCAAGGTCATGTGCCCCGCCTTCGTTTCCGACTGCCTTGAGACCCTCGAGGAAATTGGCATGCGCGGCGTGGAGGAATTCACCTCCACCGGTGGGGAATCGCTGACTCTGGTGCCCTGCATGAATGCGCATCCAAGCTGGATCAAATTCCTTTCTAACAGGATCAACAAGTGGGAGCAAAGCCTCGGCGCCGAGACCAAGACGCTGAGTTCCGCCACCTGATCCGACTGCCCCCGCATTGAACTACCTCGCCCATCTTCTGCTTGCCGACGATACGGATGCCTCGCGCATTGGGAACCTGTTAGGCGACTTCACCAAGGGCTCCTTGGATGAACTCGCCAAGGTGTTTCCACCGGAGGTGATGACGGGGATAGCGATGCACCGCGCGGTGGATCGCTTCACCGACTCACACCCAGTTTTCAAGGAATGCCGGGGACTGTTGGCGCCAGAGCGGCGGCGCTTTGCCGGAGTGGTGGTGGATATCTTTTTCGATCACTTCCTCTGCCAGTGTTGGACCGATTACTGTGACACGCCCCTCGAGTCCTTCTGCCAGCAAGTTTACGCGGCCTTTGAGCGACATCCGGAATGGCGGGCGGGCCGACTCCACGACGCCTGGCCGCTGATGAAACAGGAAAACTGGCTGATGACCTACGCCACCGTAGACGGCATCGAACTCACCCTCGAGCGAGTCTCGCGCAGGTCACCACGTGTCGGCGGCATTGCCGCGGGCATCGAAGATTTTACGCGTCACTACGGCAAGTTCGAACGGCATTTCCATGCCTATATGCCCGAGCTGGTAGATTTTGTTAGCGAGTGGAAACGGAGCCGGTGATCAATCGTCATCGCCACCTAACAGACCACGAAGCAGACCGGCCGCCTTTTCCTTGAGCATGTCCTCGCCTGCCTTCTTGGCATTTTCGTAAAGGTCCGGCACCCCGTCGACTGGGCGGATTTTCGGATCGGAGAACTCACCGGTGGATTGGATTTTCACCAGCAGACGATCGTCGCGATACAGTCGATCTTTGACATCTTCGATCAAGGCATCGGCCAAGCGTTGCGGCACCAGTCTCACCACGGCACCAATCAGCCCAAGGAAGCGTTCGCTGGATTTCACTGAGGCCACCAACTCCGCATTGATTTCGTGCTGATCGGTCTCGGTTTGCAACCAAGAGCCATCGAGAGCCGCGAGCTCCCAATCGCCCACCCAGATCGACAAAGGCTCGCGCACAGTGACCTTCCCCAGATGGTAATGCGCGGCCACGGCATTGCTGCGACCAAAGGTAGCCCGCTCGGGCAGCGGCGCCACCTTGACACCCACCTTTTCTAACACGGACAAGGTTTTCCACGCCTTGGTGATCACCGGCACGCGAGTGTTCAGCCAAGACGAGTCCGCAAGGTCAAAGCGACCTTCGACGTTCGGTTCGGTGTCGCCGGTCTCCGGGTTGAAAATGCGGGCCTTAGCTT
The DNA here is from genome assembly GCF_016811075.1 of Oceaniferula flava. Taxonomy (NCBI): domain Bacteria; kingdom Pseudomonadati; phylum Verrucomicrobiota; class Verrucomicrobiia; order Verrucomicrobiales; family Verrucomicrobiaceae; genus Oceaniferula; species Oceaniferula flava. The sequence goes on along the minus strand of NZ_JAFBGL010000009.1, from coordinate 123,182 downwards.
CGCCTGAGAGATCGAGATCTCCGTAGTGCCAGCCTTTGGTGGAATGCAGTCGCACCATGCTGCTGATCTTGAGCTGGGCGGTGTTGGTTTGGTGCAAATTGTTGGGGTCGACGGTGATTGAGCTGAGCTCCATATGCACATCCTCGCAGCGAATCCGCAGGCCGGTTTTCTCCAGGGTGATATCCACGCGTGAATCCTTGATCTCCAGACCACCAAGCGAGGTCACGAAGTCCTGCTGCTCGAAGGCGTTGAACCCTCCCTCAGACGCGGAGACGCCGCCGTCCTCTGAGTCGTGAGCAGATGGCTCGTCCTCTGGCGAACGGAACATTTCCTCCAGCGAGGTGCTGCCGTCTTCAAAAAATGTGGACGTAATCTCCGCTCGATCGATGGTGATCTTGGAAACTTCGATATGGCGTTTCACCAGCTTCCAGAAGTTCACTTCCAGCTCGAGGGAGGCCATTTTCACACTCCCTGAAGAATCGCGCTCGGATTTGGATCGCAGCGCCACATCGGACAGCTTCAGCCGGGTGGGAAAACTGAGCAAGGCGAGATCGAGCTCTCCGATCTCCACCTCGCTGTTGATCGCCGCCTCGATTTCGTTCACCACAAACTCCTCGTTGATGTAGGTTTTCACCGCGACCATCGCCACCACGGGTAACACGATGGCAAGCGCTAGCACCACCGCCAGCAGCTTGAGCCACTTGCGCTGACTGCGGCGGGCACCACGGCGACGGCTGGAATGTGGATGATGGGAATCGCTGCTCATGGCGGCATGATAGGGATCGCGACTGATCGCTCAACCTCTTAATCATTTCTTGCATCCTTGAGGCTCTGGGGATAATTAGCTCCATGCTTTTAACGGTTCTGAACTCCATTTGTTTGATCGCCTTGGGCCTCGCCGGCTTTCTGGGCTGGGAAAAAATGGGGGCCGAGGGAAACCCGGCGGAAATGCTAATGCCGGTCTTCTTTGGCGGCGCCCTGCTGATTTGCCTGGCATTTGGCCGACAGCACTATCGGCACGGCCTCTACGGCGGCGTGATCATCGCCCTGCTCGGAGTCATCTCCGCCGCAGTGCGCATCTATCAGTATGAAGCCTTCCAAAGCTTTGACCTCGCCAAAACTCGCCTGATCGCAGGCATGGCCGGTATCTGTCTGATGCAGATGGCCGTGGCCTGGAAAGAAGTGCAGGACGACCGCAACGATATGGCTCCGCCGATCTAAGCTTGGCCTTTTTGTTTCATCGCACACGCAGAAGCGTCGATTCTGCTGCTGGCTCCTCTTAGGGAGTCGTCACCTCCTCCTCTGAAGCCTTCCTACCTTTGGATCGTGACCCGGGTGCCCGGCGGGGTGATTGAAAAGAGTTTTTTCGCAGAACTGTAAGGCATTCGGATGCAGCCGTGTGAGGCTGGGTAGCCAGGGCAACTACCCGCATGAAAACCGATGGCCGAGCAACTGAAACGTTGAAAATACGGCATACTCGAGCCGTAGATGGTCGAGTTGTGCTGACGATGTTTGTCAGTGATCACAAAGGTGCCGGTGGGCGTGCGAAAGCCTTTTTTCCCAGTGGAGACCCTACTACTAAAGACCACCTCGCGTTTGGCATTGTAGAGCCGAACGCGCTGCTCCGAAAGATCCAGCACGGCGTGGTATTTCTCCTTCTCCGGATCCTGCCCTAACATCACCTGCATCGCCTTCACGTCACTACGGCGGGAAGCGAAGTTCAGCGGGTAAAACCGGTGCCGCCCCGACCAGATATATTTCTTGGCGCGATGATGCAGCAGTGCCTTGATCATGGCCAAATCGCCATTGTTCGCCGCCATCATCAAGGGTGTCAGGCGGCGTTCGTTTTTCAGAAACCACTGCATCGATTCCTTCTTGGTCAGGTCCAAGAACTCCTTCGAAGCAGGCCGGGCGAATTGCACATTGGGGTCGGCTCCATGATTCAGTAGACTGTGAACCAGGTCGGTGTCTCTCAGAGCAATCGCCATGTGCAGCGGCGGCTGTCCCTCCTGACCTTTGGCATTGGGGTCAGCGCCGTAGCGGAGAACAAGCTCAGCCATTTCCACATCCCCTTCACGCACACTGTGGGCCACCAAGGAGTCCTTTTCCGGTCCTTCCCAGGCGTCCAAGGGCATGCCCAAAGCGAGCAGCAATCTAAGCATGGGGACGTCCTTGGATTTCACCGATTGATAGAATAAACTGGATGCGTCCGCCCCTCTGGAAAGCAGCAAGGCCACCAGGTCCACCGACGAAGATTGCGCCGCCAAGGCCAGCGGTGTGAGACCATTTCGAGCATTCGCCTGATCGACATCGGCACCGTGAATGATCAACTGCAGAGCATCCGAAGAGGAATCGTGCCGCACAGCCTCACAGAGCAAGGGCATCTGCTCTGGTCCGGTGGCGGAGGGGTCGGCTCCGGCTTTGAGAAGCTTGGCCAGACAGAGCTCAGCTTGTTGTCGCTTCTGCGGCGACCATTTGGCATCCGAGCCGTGGCTGATGGCATACCACAGAGCAGTCGCCCCAAGGTCGTCCTTCAAGTCGGGGTTCGCTCCAGCATCCAGCAGAATCTCAATGCTCTTGGGCAAGCCCTGACGTGACGCGACGTGTAAGGGCGTGGAGCCATCCTTGCCTGCGGCGTTGACATCCGCGTCCTTTTCCAAGAACAACCTGACCGCGGAATCATCATGGAGTTGCACCGCCTTGAGCAATAGTGGGTTGTTATCGCGGGCCATCCCATTAGGTGAAATGCCCCCCTCTAACAAGCACTGCAACATGTCGTGACTACCAGCATCCAGAGCCAGTTCCAACGGGCCTTTGCCATTACTTGAGCGGACATCAACCTTGGCATCGTTTTTCAACAGCACACGCACCAAATCAACGTTGCCAATTTTCACCGCATACAGCAGCGGCGTGTAGCCCCGGGAATCGCGCACCTCGGTATAAACCCCCTCTTCCAATAGATTGGCCACTTGGGAATCGTCACCCAATTTCACCGCATCCAACAAGGCCCTACCCGATGCTCCGGAGTCATCAACCTCACTCTGCCGACACGCAGAAAGCCCTGCCAGCATCACCACTAGCCCAAGCGCCGTGAGCTGATGAATGACGAGACGCAGACGACATGACATAACTCGTTAGCTATATCTGGAAAATCAAAAATTGCCAAACCATGCCGATACTCGCCTAGGCTGAAACATGATAGATCCATTGCTTGAAGCTCCCCCTTCAAGCAATGCATATATTCACGAAAGCTTAAGCAGTTTGCGTTTACAGGAAACTCTGCCAGCTGTCGTCAATGGCCCCTCGACGCCGATAACCGAACAGGGGCCGCCACGCGGGTGCTCGCGGTGGGACTTTGGGAAACATCTGGGCCTCCTGCGGAAGTTTATTTGCTTTACGGTTATTGCAGCTGAAACAGGAGGTCACAATGTTCTCCCAGCTGGTCCCCCCTCCCTTGTCGCGTGGCACCACATGATCGAGGTTCAGCTCGCGCTCGGGGAACACTTGGTGGCAGTATTGACAGGTGTGGTGGTCGCGTAGAAACACATTGTGGCGAGTGAAATTCAGCTCTCTGCTAGGCAGTTGATCATAGACCGCGAGGACAATCACCTTGGGGATCTTGATCGCGTAGCTAACAGTGCGGATGACTTTCTCGGACACAGGTTCAGAGGCCTCACTCGATCGCTCCAGCCAAGACCCCAGATCGTGAGTCTGGTATTTCATTTCGCCCTCCGCCTCGACCACATGCGCATGACCCCGGCAGAGAAGTTTCATGGCTCGCCGCACCGAGCACGTTTGGATCGGCTGCCACACCTTATTGAGGACCAAGACATTGAGATTCAGAATATTGATCATAGGCGCAATTCAACAAGTGAAGCTCACTTACCCTAACGGTGACCGATTTTCAAGGTGCAAATCATATTCCACTGAATAACTTTGACCTCTTTCGCGGCGTTTTTTCGCTGGCTCCATACGCTTCAAATGTGGAAATTAGGGTATGTCATCCGATTCATCTCAATACGATTCCCTCTGTGCCAAAAGCCGTGAAATTTCACTTCTAGGAAACACCGCCGGCGTGCTGGGCTGGGACCAAGAAACTTATATGCCGAAAAATGGCGTGGCGTATCGGGCCAAGCAACTGTCGTGGCTCTCTGGAAAAATCCACGAGCTCGGCACCTCGGACGACTTCCGCGAGGCGCTCGAAGGGGCTGAGCAGGAAGAGGGCGATGCGACGCAACAGGCCAACGTGCGCGAGATCCGGCACAGCTATGACCGCTCGACCAAACTGCCGCGTGAGCTGGTGGAAAAAAGCAGTGAAGCCACCTCGCTCGGCAAGGCCGCCTGGGCAGAGGCTCGCCAGAAATCAGACTTCTCCCTCTTCGCCCCTCACCTATCCACGCTCTTGGATATTGCCCGGCAGAAAGCAGAGCTCTGGGGCTACGAGGAGGAACCTTACGATGCCTTACTGGAAGGTTTCGAGCGCGGAGCCAAGACCTCGCAGGTGGCCGCCATTTTCGATGCCGTGGATGATGAACTCGCCGCCACCGCCCAAGAGGCCTGTGAACGATCACTGTCCCAGCCAAGCGATATTCTCAGCGGCCACTACCCCATTGCCGACCAGCAAACCCTCAACCGCGAGATTGCCGAGGACGTCGGCTTTGATTTCGACGGTGGACGGATCGATACCACCACGCACCCATTTTGCACCGGTCTTGGACCTGGCGACACCCGACTGACCACCCGCTACCTGGAGGACAATTTCACCTCCTCTCTGTTCGGAGTGCTGCACGAGGCGGGCCACGGACTATACAACCAGGGGCTGCCCAAAGACCAACACGGTCTGCCGGCAGGCAATGCGGTCTCACTCGGCATCCACGAATCACAATCACGACTGTGGGAAAATCACGTCGGGCGCTCGCGGGCGTTCTGGACCAAGTGGCTGCCACGGGCACAGGAAATCTTCCCCAACCTGGCGAAGCTCGATCTCGACACCTTTCTGACTGCTATCAATCGGGCGGAGAAAACCTTCATCCGGGTGGAGGCTGACGAGGCGACCTACGATCTCCACATCCTGCTGCGCTTCGGTCTCGAACGCAAAATGCTCAACCGGGAAATCGAGGTGGCAGACGTGCCGGCGGCGTGGAATGAGAGTTTCGAAAAGCTGTTCGCCATGACTCCTCCGGACGACACCCATGGCTGCCTTCAGGACATTCACTGGTCGATGGGTGGACTGGGGTATTTCTCCACCTACACCCTGGGGAATTTCAATGCTGCCCAGCTGTATCACAGCGCAATGCAGGATCAGCAAGTGGCCTCGGGCTGCGAGCAGGCGAACTACCAAGCGCTGCTGCAATGGATGCGCGAAAATATCCACCAGCAGGGCAGCGTTCTCTTCCCTCAGGATCTCATGAAGGCCGCCACCGGAGAAGGAACCAACCCACGGTTCCACCTCGACCACTTGAAACGTAGGTTTTTAAAATAACTCAATTAGCTAACGATGAGTTTAACGCGTCTATTTGCACGCGTTTGATTTAATCCAAATACTCCCAAACCGCAATGAAGGCTTGGGCAGTATTTGGGTCGTTGAGCACCACCCTGCGATTGTGAATAAGCTGTGAATGACCTGTGAGGAAAGCATCGGCCGGCAGCTTGTTTTTGCGCAAAATCCGGAAGCGCCCGGGACAGGATTGCTCTTTCTTGAGGTGCAGCTTGCGGAACAATTCCAAGGCCACCCTGCCCATGGTCATGCGCACATTCAACTCCACCACATGACGCAGCCCGAGCCGACCATCCGGGTGCCGGAAAACCATCGCATCCACCCCCACCGGACCAGAATAATCGGGTGCGATCTCACTGAATAATTGCGTCAATGCCGCGGGGATTTCCTGTCGGTAAAAGGGCATTACCTTGGACTCCCGGAAGAGAAATTCACGCAGGTCCGGCTCGAGATCGCTGCCCCATTTGTGATGCACCACGGTGCCGAGGAAGCGACCTTGACGATCGTTTTCCATCCGCGTCATGCCAACGTGCTGCACCTTGCCCTCGGCATTGATTTCGTAGAGACTGGAAAAATCGAGCACCCGATCGAGCCATGGCTCCACCACCAGACCACCGTGATGCCGCAGCATTTTCTCGATCCATGCTTGGTGCTCTTCCAACGGATCGTTCTGCAGCACCTTGCGATGCCCCCGCCCTGCGCAGGCGTGGGCGGCTTTGAGCAGCACATTGCCATTCTGCTGCGCGGCGACCAGCGCCTCAACGACGGCATCGACCGATAAACAGAACACACCACCGACCTGCACAGCGCCCTCTTGCTCCAGCTGCAGCTCCAGTCGGTTCCCCAGCTCCTTGCTAAAACAGATCGGCGGCAGCGGCTTGCGCCATTGCCATGGGACATTGTTGGAAATTCGATCGGCGACCGTGGCCAATTGCGCCGATGCGTCAGGCGACCACGCCCAGGGCCGAACGCCCCCCAGCTTGCGACCGGCAAAATCCTCGTGCTCCATGGCATCGATCGTCACCACCTCCGGCAGCCTGATCCCCGCTTCCTGCAGGCGCGCCAGATGCTCTTTCCCCGGTTGCTGACGGAGCAGCACGATGTCGTCACGCCGACACCAGGCAAAGGTCAGCATTTCCAAATCCGCCTCCAGAGCACGCTCCATTTTGTTTCCATCGAAGCGCTTGCCGCTCACCGCCGCCGCCACCTGAGATTCGGCATTGGCATTGAACCAGTGCAGCACCGGCGTGCGTCCGCGCGACTGCTCGCAGACTTCCAAATGAGCGATAAAATCATCGTCGAAGCCCGCCAAGCGCCTCCCCTCCGCATTGAAAGGAGCAATCCCCTTGGCCTTGGCCGGAGCTAGCGGAAAGGTCAGCGATTTGCCGAAGGCCTGCCAGTCGGTCTCCCCCTCGGCCTTCCATTTGCGGAACCACTTCACCCCGTGGCCGACGTGGCCAATTTCATCGAGGTAAATCTTTTCCAGCACCGCGGCAGTGCCGGTATCGCCCACCTGACGGAACAGGCCGGCGTAGTGTTTGGAAAAATCGAGGTTCGCCTGTTCGAAGGTGAGATTCAGGCGAGTGACGAAGTCCATGGGCGTCTCCATCGGCGCGATCAGACGCCAGAAATAATCATTCAACGGCAGCTCGCCGAAGTGGATGCCGCAGTCTTTCATCCGGCGCAAATACATCAGCGTGTGCATCTGCTCCTCACGCATCGCTTCGTAAACACCGGCGCGGTAGGCTTTGGGAGCAGTGGGGAAACGCAGCAGCACCAGCGCCATCAACTCGGCGGCGAGGAGTTCGTGGTTGGCGAGAAAATGCAGCATCTTCCCGCGTTCGCGGTCGTCATCGAGCTTGTTGACCCCGGGGAACTCGGCGCGCACGCCCTTGGCCTGGATGCGCAGCTCATCAGGTCGACCAGGAGCGTCCGGCAGCAAGATCTGCGGCCCCGGTGAATCGTCGGTGGCGGATTCCGGCCCCAGCGCCAGCTTTTCTTCCAGTGATGAAGAAAACAATAACCGCTCTGCCGCTTCGCGCATTTCCATGGCGCCGACCCTCGATACTCCGCACGCGGGAAGCAAGAGAAATGCGCTACTCGCTTGCCTCCGCAAGACGCGGACTCTGCGGGTGGCGGATGACGTTTTCCGGATCGTAGCGCCGCTTCATTTCGCGGATCATCCGCAAGCTTTCCTCGCTGTAATAGGCACTCTCCCAGTTGGCAAAGTCGATGTCCGGGTAATTTCGGTAGTGCTTGTCGATACCGGCATCGGCGAGAATGCTCTGCACCGCTTGCACGTTTTTGATGCAAGCCGCAGCCCGACTCGCTTGCTGCCAATATCCTTGAATCTCACCCAGCCACGGGTAGCTGCGGTGCGGATAGACGGATTCCGCCGCGTAGTCGCGACGATTGATCCTGCCGCCCAGCGTGTTCACCTGCCAGACGGTGCCGGAAACCTTCGCCACCTGGGCGGCCAGCTTGGGCATGACGGATGCGATGTCTTGGTAGCTTTTGTAATAGCCGGCCGATGCGTTCTTGAACGGCAGCGGACCGGGCCGACCGTAATACCTCCGGATGGCCTGCTGCGTCGGCGCAATGTGCACTGGTTCAGCTTTCCAAGCCTGCTTCGACAAGGTGGCGAAGGCTTTTTTCACCATCGCCTGACTGCCCGACTCGAAAAAGGTGACCAGGATCGTCAAGCTACTGCCATTCAGCACAAAGGCGGAAAAAACATCACCGGGGAGCTTCTGGGTGGCGATGAACCAGGCGGAACAAAGCTCCGCAGCTCGTGCGGGAGATAATCGCCGATAGCGGATGCGCTGACTGCGGAACGTCTTCGGCGCCACGACGGTGCGGAAGCGCAGCTCGGTGACGATGCCGAAGTTGCCATTGCCGCCGCCCCGACAGGTCTTCAGCAGCTCCGGGTGCTGATCGCTGTCGTGAACCTTCCCAGCCCCGTCCACCATGCGCAGGCCGGTCAGATGATCACAGGTCAGGCCAAACTTGCGGGAAAACAATCCGTAACCACCGCCGAGGGTCAGTCCCGCGATGCCCACACCGGCGCAGGAGCCGGAGGGCAAAAGGCGGCCTTTGGGAAAGAGGAAATCGCCCACCTCGCCGAGTCGACAGCCCGGCTGAGCGGTCAGCAGGTCACGCTCCGCATCGTAGGACAGCGCCTTCATCTCTGAGAGATCGAGCATCATGCCGCCGTTGTTCGAGCTGAAGCCCTCAAAACTATGCCCCCCGCTTTTCACCGTGATCTGCAGACGCTTCGCCGCAGCACGCGACACCGCAGCGGCCACATCCTGTTCCGTCCTACAGCGAGCAACCATTGACGGACGGAGTTTGAGTCGACTATTGAAAAGCTGGCAGGCTTCCGCATAGCCCTTGCTTCCAGCTTGCAAAAACTCCGGTGCTGGCGCCACAGCAGAGCCACTTTCGGCCCCCGCTCGATTCAGCCCCAACAACAAGGCGGTGGAGCCGAACGAGAATTGCCGCATGAAGCTTCTCCGCGAGTTCAATCGATCGGTCATGCTGAGGTCTCCCATTTTCTAAAGCTTTTCGATGTTTCCCAAGAACTTACTTGCTGTTCACCGTCGTGCAGATTTCGCAGGTTTTGCCATCGCAGCCTCGCGCGCTGCAGTGCTCCCGACCGTAAAAGATGATCTGCAGGTGCAGCTTGTTCCATTTCTCTTTGGCAAAGAGACGCTTACAATAGCGCTCGGTCTCCACCACATTCTTCCCCGGGCAGAGTCGCCAGCGCTTGGCCAGGCGGTGGATGTGAGTGTCTACCGGAAAGGCGGGCACACCAAAGGCCTGAGCCATTACCACAGAGGCCGTTTTATGCCCTACGCCCGGCAAGGCTTCCAGAGCGTCAAAGTCCTGAGGCACTTCACCACCGTGCTGTTCCACCAGGATTTTCGACAGGTCGGAGATCGCTTGGGATTTTCTCGGAGAGAGCCCGCAGGGGCGGATGATGGCTTGGATATCCTCCACCGGAACCTGCATCATCGCTTCCGGTGTGTTCGCCAGCTCAAACAGCGCAGGCGTCACCTGATTGACTCGTAAATCCGTGCATTGGGCGGAGAGAAGCACCGCCACCAGCAAGGTGTAGGGATCGGTATGATCGAGAGGGATCGGGGTCTCGGGATACAGCTCTTCGAGTCGCTGTACAATATAATCGGCGCGTTCTTGTTTCGTCACTCCGAAACATTAACGCGCCGATTGAAAAAGGTAATCAAAAAGTAATCGCCGAAAAAGGAATCACTCGAATTAGAGAGAGTTGGCATTCCCAGCCCCGCGGGTGCTTGCCATGTTCGAGCCGTGATGGCGCAGGCAGCCAAGATACATCTGGCGGCAGTGCGGATACTTGGTGCGGCCTTTCAGCAGACGCAGGCTGCGCTCGAAGGAGCCCCACTGGATCACAGTGATCTCCGCCTTGCGAGTTCCCCAGTAGCGCATGGAACTGAGTGAAGGTTTGAAAATGTCGATGGTGTTGGTTCCCACCAATGCTGAACCGTAGTCGTCCACCACATAGGTGTAGGGCTGACCTTTGATGCGGAAGGTGGTGCCCAGCGGGTAAACCGACCAATCAGCGGCGGCACTGCGAACGGTGCCGTATTTCAAAATACCACCAGCGGCATTCATGCGACCGGGAGCACCGGGCTCCATTTCCATGTGCGAGTAGGCTGTGGTGCGGACGTAGCGCGTGCGATCAGTCATCGGACGGTAACTTGGCATGCCGTGTTTATCCTTAGGAAGTGAAGCTGCACGATGAACTACCGAAGAGGATGGCGCCTGTGGCAGAGAACTGTCGGAACCACGGGCAATGGCTTCAGCTCGGCTTTTGCTCAGAGTGGAAGGAGCACTGGAGAGGCTGGAGGAACAGCTGCTGAGTGCAAAAAGGGAAAGTCCGCCGAGTCCGAGTAGAATAGTGTGTTTAAGCATAACGGTGGGTAATATTGTGAATGGGGGCTATAGTTTTTCGTCTTAAGTAAGAGCAATCGTTGTCTGGATGAATTGCCACGTTAGGGTAAACCAACAGAGAGCCGACAGAGTTTAGGCTTGGGCCGCAATCAATGGTTTGATTAAGCTTATAATTAACCTAAATAAAGTAACTTCCGTGGCGTTTTTTACTCCGCAGCTGAAAGTTTGGCAATACTTTTCTCGTAGCCACAGCTTATCCAAGCCATGAAAACCAACGACATAACTCGTTGATATTGTGTTTTGAACCTTGCCCCACCAAGGTCTAGAGTCCCCTCGTGCGGCCCGGTTCAGAGCCGGTGAAAAAATGTGACTTTTTTGCGCCTCTGCATTCTCGGCATCCAGGCGGCATGGCCATTGAGTATCGAACGGAATCGACACGCTCGCACCACGCAACCTCTGCGGCCCAGCTCATTTTCACATCATCCACCCATCGATCCCCTTATTATTCGATAGATGCCAAATATCCTCCTTGCATCGCACCGACCATTGTCTATCAATCCCACCCATGAGTGCAACCAATCACCTCGAGCAACTTAAGAAATACACTACCGTCGTCGCAGATACCGGCGATTTCGCATCCATGCAGGAATACCAACCCCAGGATGCCACCACCAACCCATCTCTCATCCTCCAGGCCGCCAACAAGCCTGAATACAAGCACCTCGTTGAGCAAGCCGTCAACGAGCACAAGGACTCCGATCTGGAGGGCAACGCGCTCGTTGAAAGCATCATCGACCGCATCCTGATCCTCTTCGGACTGGAAATCCTCAAGATTGTCCCCGGTCGTGTCTCCACCGAGGTCGACGCCCGTCTTTCCTTCGATACAGCAAGCACCGTGGCCAAAGCACGCCAGCTGATTGCCATGTATGAAAAAGAAGGCATCAGCCGCGATCGCATCCTGATCAAGATCGCTTCCACATGGGAAGGCATTCGCGCCGCTGAAGAGCTCGAGCGTGAAGGCATCCACTGTAACCTCACCCTGCTGTTCGCCTTTGCCCAAGCCGTGGCATGCGCCGAAGCCAAGGTCCAGCTGATCTCCCCCTTCGTCGGCCGTATTTACGATTGGTATAAAAACGACACCGGCATCGACTACAAAGGCGCCGAGGATCCAGGTGTGCTCTCCGTCACCAAGATCTACAACTACTACAAGAAATTCGGCTACAAAACCGAAGTCATGGGTGCCTCGTTCCGCAACACCGGCCAGATCACCGAGCTCGCAGGCTGCGATCTCCTCACCATCAGCCCCGGCCTGCTTGAAGAACTCCAGAACACCGAGGGTGAGCTGGAAGAGAAACTTAACCCGGCCACTGCCGAGTCTTGCGACGAGGAAAAAATCAGCCTCGACGAAAAAGCCTTCCGCTTCATGTTCAACGAAGACGCCATGGCTACCGAGAAGACGGCTCAAGGGATTCGCGGATTCTCCGCTGATATTGTGAAACTTGAAAAGTTGATCGAAGACCTTCTTGGATAATCGCTGATTTTCGCCGAAAAACAGCGATTTCAATAAGAAAAAATTCAACTAACGGGCTATTTTCCTATAAACAGCCCGTTTTTCATTTTACAAACCTCGCAATCTAGCCTAACTCGACCGCGAGAAGTTAATTTTCAGACAACCAAGCTATGGACACTCAAGAAATAGACGGAGCACAAGCTCTTATCAAGACCCTGGATAATCTAGGGGTGGAATATATCTTCGGATACTCAGGCGGAGCCGCGATTCCAATTTTCGATGCTCTCGTCACCGTCAAGAGCAATATCAAATTCATCCTCGCTCGCCACGAGCAAGGTTGCTGCCACATGGCGGACGGCTATGCCCGTGCCACCGGCAAACCAGCCGTGGTGCTCGTCACCTCCGGCCCTGGTGCGGGAAATACCATCACCGGCATCATGACCGCCCAGATGGACTCCGTGCCAATGATCATCCTCTGCGGTCAGCAAGTGACCTGGATGCTCGGCAAAGACGCTTTCCAAGAAGCCGATATCTTCGGCATCACCATGCCTGTGGTGAAACACAACTACCTGGTGAAGGACACCAATGAAATCCCCCGCGTAGCTCGCGAGGCACACCACATTGCCACATCTGGCCGCCCCGGCCCCGTCCTCATCGACCTTCCCAAGGACATCACCCAAGGCCCGTTCACGGGCGACATGGACCCTGAGTTTGATCTCCCAGGCTACCAGCCTGAGAAGTTCTACTCCGTGGACGCCTCCGATATCGATCACGCCCTGCAGCTGATCCACAAGGCCAGCAAACCTCTCATCCTCGCCGGTCACGGTGCGATGATCTCCGGTGCGGATGCCGAGCTCAAGGAGCTGGCGGAAACGCTGCGCTGCCCGGTGACATCCACCTTGTTGGGCAAAGGTGTGTTCCCCGAGGAGCACGAACTTTCTGTCGGAATGTTAGGTATGCACGGCACAGCCTATGCCAACAAGGCCGTCTGCGACTGTGACCTGCTGATCAACGTCGGTTCACGCTTTGACGATCGCATCATCGGCCAAGCCGATAAGTTCTGCGCCGGTGCCAAGATCATTCACATCGATATCGACCCGTCCGAAATGAACAAGATGATCACACCAGACGTGCGCATCGTTTCCGACGCCAAATCGGCACTCGCCGAGATCAACAAACGCATCTCCGGCCTCGATACCGAGCCATGGCTCGCGCAAATCGAAAGCTGGAAGAAGAAGTTCCCACTCAGCTACCGCAAGCAAGGTGGACTGCGCATGCAGCAAGTGATCGATGAAATGTATCAAGTGGCCGGTGGCGATGCCATCGTCACCACCGACGTCGGCCAGCACCAGATGTGGGCCGCCCAGTTCTACAAAACCAATGCTTCATGGAAGTGGATCTCCTCGGGAGGTGCCGGCACCATGGGCTTCGGCTTCCCCGCCGCCATCGGTGCCCAGCTCGCCTGCCCGGACGAAACCGTGATCTCCATCTCCGGAGACGGAGGTTTCCAGATGACCTTGTTCGAGCTCGCCACCGCCGCCCTGCACAAGCTGCCGGTCAAGATTGTGGTGCTGAACAACCACTACCTCGGCATGGTGCGTCAGTGGCAAGAGCTGTTCTTCGAAGACCGGAAATCCGGCGTCGATCTCGAGGGCAACCCGGACTTCTGCAAACTCGCAGCGGCCTACGGCATCCCGTCATTCAACATCAAGCGCCCGGCCGATGTGCGCAAGCAGTTGGAGAAAGCCTTTGCGGTGAAAGACGGCCCCGTGCTGATCCACGCCGAGTGTGTCAAGACCGACAACGTCTTCCCCATGATCCCGGCTGGAGCCGCTCTCGAGGACATGCTCACCGAGCCACCGAAACACAAAATGGCCAAACCCACAGGATCCACCTAGGAATCCATTCCTGATCAACATCCTGAATGCTCAACCTTCAATCATCCATTTATTATGTCTCTCGTAACAACAGACAATCCACCTGAATTTTTCATCTCCGAAGCTCCCGTGCACACCCTCTCCGTGCTGGTGAACAACAAGGCTGGTGTGCTCATGCGCATCTGTCAGGTGTTCGCACGCCGCGGCTACAACATCGATTCCCTGGTCGTGTCCCAAGGACGCGACAAACAATTCTCCCGCATGACCATCGGCATCAGTGGCGACCCCGCCGGCCTGGAGCAGATCATTCTGCAGGTGACCAAACTGGTGGACGTGATCCACTGCGTCGAACACGATAGCGATCACTCCGTGGTCAAGGAGCTGCTGCTGGTCAAGTTCCTGGTCGACAAGGAAGACCGCACGGAAGCGCTGCAAATCATCGATCACTACGATGGCAAAACCGTCGACCTCACCCCGACCTCCATGATCGCCATGATCAACGGTGAGTCCTCCAAGATCGATGCCTCCCTCGCCATGTTCTCCCAGTTTGAGATCATCGAGACCGTGCGCACCGGCAAGGTCGTCATGGCCCGCAGCGAGAAGCCGACCTAGTCCCTCAGGACTCGCGAGCCTCCCTCTTTCAAAAGCTGACACCTCCACGGTGTCAGCTTTTTTTTTGTGATCACCACCAACCTTCGTCCCCCAAATAACCAGAAAGTTACTCCCCCATCGCGTCAGTCGCAGACTCGATACGCGACCATGTATTTCTCTTATCGGCTCTCAAACTAACAGAGTAGAATCACATAAGAAACTAGGTATCAACTTTATGCTTCATTGTCGCAGAGCATCTGAGTTTTTTTACTACCCGAGTCCACCAATACCCCTGTTCAGAAATAGAATGAAATACACAATGATCCCCCTAATCTTATTGATCACTCTAACCACACTCACGCATGCCCTTAGTGAACCGAAGCCGATTGAATCATTCATTGAAACCACCGGCGAATATCAATGGTCGAATTCTGAGCGTATTGTTTCTATTGAAGAGAAGAACAATCGACTTCAATTTTCGATCTCACTCGATGGTCCAGACCGAAAGAAAACGATTGGACCAAAAGCCGGCGTATTGCAGCCAGGAAAACCTTGGAGATTCTGGATAGAAGGTAGAAATGAAATTTGGATGTTCGACGGAGACTCCCGCCTTTGGAAATACACATTCAGAACGGTGAAACCCAAAACATACCAAGACAGCATCAGTGAAATTAAAGACTCCGGTTCAATACCATCAAAGCTGCTTCGTGCACTTCCAGCTCAATTCGTCCAGTCACTCAAAAAAATCTGAACAAGGCTATGCGTGCCAGTCCCATCATGCGCTGTGACGATTAAGAAGAGCTCATTCGATCGGCAAAGAAATGCATAATGCATTGATAGTGAACAAACATATCCCCAAACCAAAAATACGATACTCATCCAAAGTTCAACCCAGAAGTCGAAAAACGCTCTCGGACAGCTTGTGACAAGTTTACGGAGTGAGTCTTCTTTGGAAAAATTTGTGAGCTATTTGTAAACATCATCACCAAATTTTGACCTCTCTAACCTTCTGTTTTTCATTGTAATCAAGATCAACAAGCTGTTAATTTTTGTTAAATTATATGACACTTAAAAAAATCAATCTCGTTCCGTTGTGTCTCCTGTTGATGACTAGCACCGGATTCTCAGCACTTACTGTGATCGATTCAACTTCGGGCACCATTCTGGGCACCTCTACGACCTATACCGTCACTAGCACCGAGGAGATCACCATAAAGAACGAAGGTATCAATACAGCCGAGAACAATACAATCACGATTACGTTCACGGCTCCAGTTGACTTGACTATTGCACCTCATCTTTCAAATACGACCGCTGTGTTTAGTAACACGAGTCCTAATAATACTTTTGTTGGCGATACCGGATCTTGGAGTTTCACCGCAGGGACTCTGACTTCCAGTTTGGTAAGCGACCCTTCCCCTTGGTATGTGATCTCGGGTAGTACAATCACCACAAATAAAATCACCGATGGTGGCGATCACTCGTCGGGAGCTCCGCGAGCCAATGAGGATTGGGGTTCATTCACGATCAGCGGGGTGCAAACCTTCACTTGGAATGCTCTACAAGGTGCGAATAATGAAGCTTATCGATTCCTTGCCACTGCAGCCGTTCCTGAGCCATCCGGAAGCGTTCTTTTGGGCCTAGGATTTTTAGTATTATTGGCACGCCGCAACCGCTGAAAGCGAATACCCATCTCTCTTGCGGATGACAATCAGCGCCTAACAAGCCCGCGCAAACCAATCCGCTCACCCGCCGGAATCGATCAGTCAAGGTGACGAGAAAACCTAAGTGATAATCAGGAAAAAGGCTCCTGTCGCTTCTGCGGCAGCCTCAAGTTCGGGCGGTTATTACATCGATGATCTATTCGATTTGTCAGAAGCCGGTGGATTTGTCCGTATTGAAGGATCCGACGGGGGATCAGGTGGTTGTGCGGTCGGAGGCTCTTTCAGTCGCCAAAACGGCCCCATTCAGGCTTCCTATATTGCGACAAACGAGGGGCGACTCCCGAGACGTTTGTTCGTCTACACCACCCAAGACAAGTAGCACAGAGCAAGCCGACAACAGGTGTGCATAGCACTGCAAAAAACCCCTAAGATAATTCACATGTCCCTGCCCATCATTCACCAGAGCACGATTACTTCGTCTTTTGGCAAAGCCATTTCAGTGGAGTTTTGTGGTGAGCATCACATGGGAGCAGATCATATCGAGTTCATTCCTTCTGAACCCATCGCTGGCGTGAAGCGGTTTTTCTCGACCAACGGAACGGCCCTCTTCAATGAAGCGGACGCCTGTTTCTACCTGTATGATTCGTCGCTCATTGTTCGCATTCACTCGGAATCGTGGACCGCAACGCATCTGGCGGATGCTCCTGAAATCGTCTACAAGAAACTAGTAGAGCTGCGCAGCAAGTTCTACCCAAGTGGTCGAGGCGGTGAGAAGCAAATCAACGAACTAACAGAGAACGATTGGAAAAAGGGGCTGGGTGCCGCTGCTGAAGGTGTTTTCCCCAGTGCCTGGAGTCCATTTATCGACCAGCAAAAGCATCTGAGATAATCGCTCGAAACAGCGACAGTCCACTGCGCCTTGTCCCCAGCAAGACGGGAGACAAGTGAGTCAGCGCAGTGCCCGTCGATTCCTCAGCTAGGCCGCATCGACGTCTTCGCGAAGGTTCTCGATGATGAATTCTTGGCGATCGGGGGTATTCTTGCCCATGTAGAACGTGAGCATTTCTTTGATCCCCTTACCTTCTTCCATCAGCACCGGGTCGAGACGCATGTCAGGGCCGATCATGAACTTGAATTCGTCCGGCGAGATCTCCCCCAAACCTTTGAAGCGAGTGATCTCGGCAGCCTTGCCCAGAGCTTTCATCGCGGCGACGCGTTCATCATCATCGTAGCAGTAGCGGGTCTCCTTTTTATTCCGCACCCGGAACAGAGGAGTTTGCAAAATGTAGAGGTGCCCGTTCCTAACAAGCTCAGGGAAGAACTGCAGGAAAAAGGTCAGCAGCAGCAAGCGAATGTGCATGCCATCGACATCGGCATCGGTAGCAATCACCACCCGGTTGTAGCGCAGAGTCTCGAGGTTCTCTTCGATATCAAGCGCGTGCTGGAGCAGGTTGAACTCCTCGTTTTCATAAACGACGTTTCGCTTCAGACCAAAGGAGTTCAGAGGTTTCCCTCGCAGAGAGAAGACCGCCTGGGTCTCAACATCACGGCTCTTGGTAATCGAGCCACTGGCGGAGTCGCCCTCGGTGATGAACACGGTGGATTCCTCACGACGCTTGTGTTTGCTGGCAAAGTGTGCCCGGCAATCTCGGAGTTTTTTATTATGCACCTTCGCCTTGCGAGCACGCTCTCTGGCGATCTTTTTCACGCCGGAAAGCTCCTTACGTTCGCGCTCGGCCGCGAGGATCCGTTTCTGCAATGCCTCGGCAACCTTGGGGTTCTTGTGCAGGTAATTATCGAGATGCTCCTTGAGGAAATTGCTGACAAAGGTGCGGATGGTTTCCCCTTTTTCAGAGACTGTCATGCTACCCAACTTGGTCTTGGTCTGACTCTCGAAGACGGGGTCCTCGATGCGCACCAGCACCGCAGCTTCCAGGCCGCTACGGATGTCCGCCGGGTTGTATTGTTTTTTATAGAAGCCGCGCAAAACCTGCACAATCGCCTCACGGAATGCCGCCAGGTGGGTGCCCCCCTGGGTGGTGTTCTGGCCATTGACGAAGGAGTAATATTCCTCGCCGCTCTCCTCGCTGTGGGTGAAAACAATTTCGATATCTTTCTCCCGAAGGTGGATCGGCGCATAGAGCGGTTCGCTATCCATCTCCTCCTTCAACAAGTCTAACAAACCATTCTTGGACTTGAATTTCTTGCCATTGAAAATGACAGCCAAGCCGGGGTTGAGATAGGAATAGTAGCGGCACATTTTCTCCACATAACCCGCGCGGAAGCGGGTCTTGGCTGGGAAGATCGTGCGATCGACATCGAAGGCCAGACGGGTGCCGTTTTGCCCCGCATCCTTGCGCGGCTTGGCCATTTCCTCGACCACCTCCCCTTTGCTGAACTCGATCGCTTTGGTTTCGCCCTCGCGCCAAGCTTGGATTTCGAAGAACGTCGACAAGGCGTTCACCGCCTTGATCCCCACGCCGTTCAGGCCGACGGATTTTTTAAATGCTTCGCTGTCATACTTCGCCCCGGTGTTGATCTTGGCGGCGCAGTCCATGAGCTTCCCTAACGGAATGCCCCGACCGTAATCGCGGACTTCCACGCGACTATCGTCATCGATGGTCACCTTGATTTCCGAGCCGTAGCCCATGACGTATTCATCGATGGAGTTATCCAAGGCCTCTTTGAGCAGGATGTAGATGCCGTCGTCTGCACTTTTACCATCGCCTAACTTGCCGATGTACATGCCCGGGCGCATGCGGATGTGCTCTTTCCAATCGAGACTCTTAATGTCTGCTTCTGTGTATTCTGCCATGGGTCAATTCGGGGAGGAATTTGTAAAAAATGAGGCTGTAAACGGCTTGGGATCACCGTTTGACGATATTTAACCTGTCTTAATCGCCAGCTGAATGCAACCGCGATTTTGAGAAACCATGGGTCGCTATAGTTTGACAACATTCCACCTCCGGATAGATTCAGCCTGTTCATCGTAACAAGGAGAGTGAAGCGTGCCTGGTGGTCGCCGCGGTCTTCAAAACCGTTGGGAGGCTGTCACGGTCTCCGGTTGGTTCAATTCCTTCCCTCTCCGCCAATTCCCCCCTTTGGCCATCGATGGCCCGATGATCGAGTCCCCCTCTCACATCCCATGAAATCAACACTCCGCCCCCTCCTCCTACTCACCCTCTCTCTACTCTCCGCCGGCCAGCTTTTGGCGGAAAAAACCAAAGTCGCCTGCCTGGGCGACAGCATCACCAAACGCGGCTTCCCAGCTGAGCTCGCAACCATGCTCGATGTGGAAACCATCAACGCAGGGGTGGCCGGCAATACCTCGGCCCAAGGCCTGCACCGGATGAACCGCGATGTGCTAGCGAAAAACCCTGACATCGTGGTGGTATTCTTCGGCACCAACGACATCCGGGTGGATGCCAAAAAGCACGTCAAACTGGATGATTATCGCAAGAACCTTCAGGAAATCATCAATCGCTGCCAGAAGCAGGGCGCCAAGGTGGTGCTGTGCACACCTCCGCCGATTGATACCGCGGCCTATTTCAAGCGCCACGACCAAAAAATCTACGATGACGCCGGCGGCCTCTCCCATTTGCTCACGCAATACAGCCTCGCCGCGGGCGAAGTCGCCAGTAAAAATAAAGTCCCTGTGGTTGAACTTCACCAACTTTTGTTAGGCGACAAGCAATGGATGCACAAAGACGGCGTGCACCCTAGCCCCGCAGGAAATACCATCATCGCCAAGCATGTGGCCATAGCAGTCCGGCCCTTGTTACCTGCGGCCAGCTCGACAAAAAAATAGCCGCTACCTCTTTGAGTAAACTCATCCAGGTAGCGACCGGTGCGGGTGTGAAGCCCGCTGTCTGAAGGATACCATCCCGCAGACAGGCGCTCTATGGGCCACCGCACGGCTGAGGTCAAGGACTCATTCACTTGTTTCTTCTTGCGCAAAATCAGGGCAGTGGTCAGATTTCCCACATGCTAATTTTCCAGCACATGAAGGGAGACAGTTTTCTGCTCGCGCTCACCCTCTTATCCACCTCGTGCAGCATCACGAGCTACATCAAAACACCCCGCCCTGCAGCGCCGCACCAGGCTCCTGCGACGCAGATGGCTGAGGATCGCGTCCGGATTCAAGTTTACAGCCACGGCTGGCATGCAGGGCTAGTTCTCCCGGCAAGCGCTTTACGGCGTCATGCCTGGACCGAGGATTTGCAGATCGCTCAGAACCAATATGTGGAACTTGGCTGGGGGTCTGAGGAATTTTACCGCACCGAGGGACTAAATACTCCAATGATCGTTCGAGGCCTGTTCTGGCCGACCGCTGCGGTGATGCATATTGAGCGCTTTGACGAATCGCCCTACCAGCACTATCCTTACAGCCAACTGGAAACGTTCGACCTCACCGAAGAAGAAGCCGACCGACTGGTCACGCACTTAAGCCGATCCTTCGCCCGCAGCAAAGACGGCCAGGGAAAGCTCAGACTGATCGATCTCGGGCCGGGATTGAAACCCAACAGCAGCTACTACCGCAGCCGATCGAAATACTTCTACCCACAAACCTGCAACATCTGGACAGCCAACTTACTACGCGCAGCGGGCATCCAAGTGCGGCGGACCACACGATCGCCCAAGCTGATGGAGGAAATCCGCGAGTCGCCCAGGCTTGTTCGATGACATCATTACAAGGGACGTGTTAGGCGGCATAGCTGACTCGTAGCGATGGCTTTGCCGAGTTCGTGTGCTCACGGATTGACCACTCGCCCCCACGTTTCGCCCAGCTCACCGCAGAGCCTTTTCCATCCACGCGAGCATTTTCTGACGGTATTCGCCGTGGTTGCGGCCGAGCGCATTGGTGTGGCTGCCACCGGCGACGCGGAAGAACGTTTTCGGCTGCTTCGCCTTGGCAAAGAGTTTTTCACCCTGGGAAATGGGCACCATCGTATCGTTGCTGCCGTGAACAATCAACAGAGGCACTGGCGCAATTTGATCGACGTAGTCCACTGCGGAAAGTTCATCGGTGGTGATGTTCACGCCAAACTGCCCGGCCTTCTGACGCGCCATGTCCTGGTAGGAAGCAAAGCCGCCATCGACAATGACCCCGCACAATCCTTTCACCGGCTTCAACGCCAGAGCGGTCACGGATTTCGCCCCTCCGAGGCTGTGGGAGAACGAGATCAGTTTGTTCACATCGACATCTTTGCGCGTCCGAATATAGGAAAAAGCCGCCTGCACATCCTCGATCACACCTTTCCTTGTGATGACGCCCTTGGACTTACCGAAGCCTCGGTAATCGTAGAGAAGCACATTATAGTTTGCGCGCACCAACCAATCGACAAAACCAAAATGGTGCGCGATCGAGCCGGCATTTCCATGGGAGAAGACCACGGTGCCCTTCGCCTTTTTAGTGCCCACCGTGGCAGGTAGGAACCAGCCATGCAGCTCGGTGCCATCGGCCGAGTTAAAGTTCACGTCCTCGTATTGGTAGCCGTATTTCGCCGGGGTGTAGGGTTCGTCTCGGGTAGGAAAATAGAACAGTCGGTTCCCCCCGTTTTTACCCAGCAGTAACTGAGCAAACTTGGACAAATTTCCTGAAGAATCGTCCAGCAGATTCGCGGTTTCACTTTTCTTCAGGCTCTCCCCGGCATCCTTCGCCGTAGTCTGAGCGGAGACGTTCGAGATGAGCGCACAAGGTGCGCACAGGCTGAGTAAGAACAGAATAGAGCGTTTCATCATGGGGTAAAGAGGGCTTCCATCAGCATGCTACCAGATTGAAAAATCGCAACCACGAAGTTTTTTGAGAAATCTTTCATTTTATTTGCAATCGGGCGAAAAAATCACTCTCCCCTTCAACACTCCATCGCTCCGTGAATAAAAAAACACACATTCGTGGAATAGAATCTCCCGCGAGATGCTCACATGAGGACAATCCAAAACACTGAACATGAAATACCTATCCATCCTCTTCAACCTCCTCGCTGGCCTTATCCTGACGCGGTTCACGATCTCCAAGTTCGCCGCGTGGCCAGTCTCTGTGGCGGCCTTTGAGGACATGGCCAAACCTTTGGGGATCGACCCCACCATGTTCAGAATCGGCACCGGCTTCATCATCGGATTCGCCACCCTGGCATTCTTCACCAACGTCGTCTTGATCGCTTTGCGCAAGCAGCGCGAGGGTAAAGGGCTGCTGTGGTTTGCCGCCAATAACCTCTACGCCATCGGCGCCATGACCGGAGCCCTCCTGTCCGAGTTTTTCCTCAGAACTGAGGTGAAAATGCCTCTGGTTTACATCGCCATCGCCGTCATGGTGGTCGCCATTGTCAACCTGCTCCCCCATCTTGGAAAGTTCCGCCCGCTGCTGGCGAGCCGAGGCCTGGTCAAAGCCAGCGCTTAAGATTTTTCACATCCAATCATTCACGAATGGGCCGGAGTCATCTTCGGCCCATTTTTTTGTGTATCGGTCCGACTGCCGCTACATGGTTCAGCGCTAGCGTGCCGGCTTTTTCTTCTGCTTAGCGCCTTTGAACTGGAGGGTGCGGATTTCTGTCTCCGCGGCAGGCGCCTGTTCTCCCGCCGCCCAGAAGACGCCGTTGACCATGACCCGCATCGACTGCGCCACGGCGAAGTCGCCCATGTGCCCCAACGAGGTGGTAAAAGTCCGACCGTTCCACTTGTTTTTCCAGGTCCAGGCCACCACATCGGTCATCTCCTCCTTGAGGTCAAACGAACCGAACTGATTGCTTTTTTTCCCCACCTTCCCTGACCGCCCGGTGCCCATGAGCAAAGGCGTGATCCCCGGCTGTGGCTTCACCAGATACAAGGTGCCGGGCGACTTCCAATTTGCCAAATCCACGCCGGTTAGGATCGGATGTTTCTCGGCGCCCTTGGCCACTTGAATGGTCGTTCCGCCCTTCAAGTGAATCTGATAGGGTGTGCCAAACACGTCGCGCCCAAAGGACATATTGAGGTCCTGTCGAGGGTGATCTTTCTGGTAGTTGAAGCCATGCGTGCTGGTTCTCAGGCAAACTACCGGTTTCCCCGCCCGGACGTAATCCATGATGTGTTTGAGCTGCGCTTCTTCCAGCTTGAGGAAGCGGATAAAAAACACCGCCACGTCGGCACGTTCCAGAGCTTCCAGCCCAGGCAGGCCGCGCTTGTCTTTCTCCGGATCCCAGTCTGGATTCACCACCGTGGTCGTAAACCCCAAGCGATCCAACTCGGCGGCAAATTTCGGCATCGACACATGCGGCGAGTAATGGTGGGTGCCAGCAATGAGCACCGCATGGGGCGACTCCTTCGCGACAACTGAGGTGAATGAGCCAACGAGCAGAGCAACGATGGGCGCTATGCCGGAGAGAAAACGACGAAGGACTTGATGTGGATTCATAGGTAGATGGCGAGAGACACTCGCAGGGGTCGAGTCAAACTAAACGCACCCTTTGACAAGACGAGCGAAAACCATGTCTTCCTTACTCGATGAGGCTGGCTGGGTCGCGCAGCTCGATCGTTCCCAGCGCACCCCCCTTATGGCATCGGTTGCTGATCGCGTAGGTCCTTGTTGACCAAGATCCCCTTCTTGCGGGCCTTCTGACCAAACATGCTCTCGAGAGACTGATCGCCGAGGTTGATACTGATCGATTTGGCCGGAAACCCACCGGTCTTCTGGATCGGCTCCAGATACGCCCGGAGCGTGGCCTGCTGGGATGGCATCCACGACAAGGTTTCCAAAGCGGAATAGAAGGGATCTTTGGCCTCCCCACGATGAGTTGCGAGCCCCTGGATCAACGCATCCATGCCAATCTTCGTTTCGCCGGCCAGACAGCAGGCCAGCGCGGCGGCGGCGGCCACGGAGCTATCGGAATCGCTCACGGCCTTGCGCAGTGGCGCGGGACACTCGGTTAGCTCACCTCGTTCGGCAAGCAGCCCCAGACCATACGCTCCCCAGAAGCGAACTTCAGGTTCTGCGGCGCCAACGTAGGAGATCAACTGATCGCGACTCGAGGCATCCGGCAGCGAGGCGAGCTCCGCAGCGGCGAACAATGGCTCCAAATCATACCCGGTGTCCCGAACCCAGTCATACAAGGCGACGCCCTTTTTCTTCTCTTTCGTGGTCGGTGGGAAAAACCCCAGATCGCGAGTCTCGCGCACATGCTTGGAAACCGCGCTGCGCATTTTCGTCAAGATGTCCGCATAGCGATCATCGCCGGCCAGGTTGTTCAACTCGAAGGGGTCCTTGCTGAGGTCGAACAACATTTCAGCCGGCTTCATTTGATAAGGTTGCATCCATGCCGGATTGGGCTCGCCGGCCTCGGGGCTCTGATGCTTGAGCGCATACGCATCCCAAGCCAAGTTCGATGGCATTTGCCACTGAAACGCATTGCGCAAATTAAACGGCTTCATCGGCAGATAAGAACGGATGTATTTCCACCGCCCGTCCGAGACCGATCGACATGGATCGTAATGTTTTTCCTGATTCGTGCGAAAACCGAACTGCCATTTCCGAGGAGCCTCTTCGTAGGGCCCCATGAATGCCTTCCCCTGCATCGCTGCCGGTGGCTTCAGCCCCATCAAGCTGAGCAAGGTCGGGGCGACATCGACAAAACCGACCAAGCGATCCGTTTGACTGCCAGGCTTAAGCTTCGACAAGTGCTGATACTTCGCGGGCAAACGCAGCACCATCGGCACGCGCAATCCAGATTCAAAAGGGAAGCCTTTCCCTCGGGGCGAACAGCCACCGTGGTCGGAATTGACCAGGATGATCGTGTTTTCTAACAATCCACGTTGTTCCAAATCCTTGAGAAAACTCCCGATCCATCGATCCACATCCTGCACCCCTTCCAGGTGAAAGGCGTAGTCGGAGCGGGTCTCCTTGAGGTCCGGCACATGAGGTGGCAGTTTTAGCTTTGCGGGATCGAGCCCCTTTGCCGCGAAATCGCGTCGGCCTTCCAGGGTCACACTGGTGAGTCGACTCATGTGGGTGATGTTCGCATTGAACACAGCGAAGAACGGCTGATCCTTTTTCCGCTTGGGACTGTTATACGTCGCACTTCTCCCGCACTCGTCCCAGATCGCCTTATGATTGCGCGTGGTATTGTAATCGGTTTTGTAATTATTGGTGCAGAAGTAACCAGCCTTACGCATGATCTCCGGGTAAAAAATCCCTGCTGGTGTGTTCCAGCGGCGACGATGGTTATCCATGCCAAAGGTGGTGGCATAACAGCCTGTGATCAAGGTGGAGCGTGCCGGAGAACAATGCGGAGCTGTCGAGCTGGCCTGCATAAACTGGATGCCTGTCTCTGCCAGTTTGTCCACGTTGGGAGTAGCGACGTCAGGGTTCCCATAGCACGCAAATTCATACGCGCTGGTATCCTCAAAGGTAAGCCAAAGAATGTTCGGCTGCTCCGCTTGCACAGACGCGAGGGAGAGAAACGCCGTCATCGTCAGGAGAGTTTTTGTTAGATTGTAATTCATTGCCTACTTGGTGCTTGAAGATCATTGATACCAAGCGCCGAAAAGACAACTTTCAAAAAACCAAGGAATGCGTCCCAGGCAAAATATGATCCAGCCTCACAAGCACAACGGGCATTTCCCAGCTTATCCAATCCTTTGGATCTGCCATCCCAATTGGCGATGGACTCGCCCCCACCTTCACAACTAACTCAAGATCAATCACTAACCCAGGTAACCGCAACTAGATACTTTGACACATCCCACCATTCTCTGTGTGTGCTAATAGATGATCAGTTATTGTTTATGTTCGGATACCATCGTCGGCTTCGACAAATCGGCTTGGTATTTCCTCATGCTGACATCCCCTCAAATAAGAACACACACTAATTATGAAACTAAAAACAAAAACGCTATGGGCTTTAGCCGCATTAGCAAGCGCAGGATCGGCATCGGCCACCGTTGTCTAGCAAGATAATTTCGACAACGACGGCTTGGCTACCAATACCGGCATCGGCGGAGGACTGTCGCAAATCGTTGCCGGAAATGGCAGTGGTGGCGCTACGGGTCTGAGTATGACAGATGACGGTAACCTCACAGTTCCGTCCTCAGGGCACAACGACCGAGGGAACTTCTTCACGACCGACAGCTATGATTTAACTGGCGGCTTCACACTCACAGTCAGCTACGATCTTCTTTCGGGAGCCATTGTAAGTGGCAATGCTTCGCATTCCATGTTCGGTCTCGTGCCTTCGACTGTTGCACAAGCGCGCAATTCCAGTGTATTCACAGGCAGCGATACCATTGCCTTTACGGCGGTCCACGGCAGCTCGGACACAGGTCTCTCTTTCGAAGGAACCAATGTGGACAACTCACTGAACGTAGATAGCACCGCAGGCTTTCAGGACATTGTGATCTCCGTCGCTGCCAATGGGCTGGATTACACTTACTCCGTTGACGGTGTAAGCCAAAGCGGCACCCTCGCCAGTGCTTTCGACTTCACCCAGGAATACCGCTTTGAAGGTTACTTTCAAGATTCGGAGTCCTACGGGGTTTACGAAAGTGTCACCCTCGAAGTAGTCCCCGAGCCCTCCTCTGCCGCTCTGCTCGGCCTGGGAGGATTGGCTCTGATTCTTCGTCGCAGGAAGTAAATTGGGACATCGTCCTCTTCTTTTCAACCACACTTTGCAGCTGCAGAGTGTGGTTTTTCTTTGTCATGCGGCGCACTGCCTCAGCTGCATCTGGCGGCGGAGGTCTCCCTCGGACGACACACCGATCATCCGCTCATGACCGGAAACGAGCGATCACGCATCCAGCTCCAGCGCGGCTTTTTGGGCGGCGGTTTTGGCTTCGGTTTTGTTGGCGGTTTCGGAGTCGGTGAGGCGCATGCCCACCGGCTTGGAAACACCAAAGTCCTCCATGGTGACCCCGTAGATGACATCGGCTCGGGCCATGGTGCGCTTGCTGTGGGTGACGATGATGAACTGGGAGTTATTGATGAACTTGTCCAGCACCTTGAGGAAACGGTTGATGTTCGCCTCGTCGAGTGGCGCGTCCAGCTCGTCCAGCACACAGAATGGGCTGGGTTTGATCTGATAGATGGAGAACAGCAGTGCCACAGCGGTCATCGAGCGCTCACCGCCTGAGAGCAGGGTGATCGACTGAAGTTTTTTACCCGGAGGCTTGGCGATGATATCGATGCCACTTTCCAGCGGGTCGTCCTCGTCCACCAGCACCAGGTTGGCAATGGCCTTGTCGCCAAAGAGGACCTTGAACATCTCTTTGAAGTTGGCGGCGACTTGGTTGAAGGTTGCGGTGAAACGCTTTTTGGTTTCGATGTTGATCCGCTCGATCACCTCGACCAGCTCGGTCTTGGAGTTGACCAGGTCATCGTGCTGGTTACGCAGGTTGTTGTGCAGGTCTTCGAGCTCGTCGTATTCCTCGATGGCGTCGACGTTGACCGGCCCCATGGAATCGACCTTACGTTTGAGGTCGGTGACGATGGTTTCCACCAGGCTCCAGTCCGGACCGGAGTCGCCAGGAAGATCGGCCACTTCGTCGCTTGTCGATGTTTCGCTTGCGTCCTGCTCGTTGTCGGCACGGCGCTGCTGTTGGCGATCGTATTGTTTCGCACGTTCCTGCAGGCAGGAAAGCAGAGCGTGTGCGTCCGGACGGAAATGTTTCAGCTCCAGCTGATGGCGCTCCATGACCATCTCATTGAGGTTCTCGAGACGCAGACCGATCTTGGTGGCTGCCACTTCCTCGCGACCTTTTTGCTCAGTGATTTTCGAGCATTCGCGGCGCAGCTCGGAGAGTTCCTTCTCGGAGCTTTCAATCGCCTGATGCAGGCCACCCCGGCTGGCGGAGGTCTCTTCTAACAACTGCTCAAGATCGCGCGCTTCCGCACGGTGCATTTCGATGGTTTCGGAAAGTTCCGCGTTCTCCTTGAGGGCGGTTTCCATGCGCTCTTTGAAACTGGCAATTTCCTCGTCGCGGCGCGTGCTGATCTGGCGCAGCTCTTCGAGTCGGGCAGCCATTGGCGAGCGTTGCTGCTCGGCGGCCTCCAATGCCTGGCGTTCAACGGCCAGGCTGGTGCGGAACTCCTGAAGTTGGGAAACGGCTTCGTTTTCACGACGACTGGCTTCCTCCAGCTCTCCAGCGAGCTTGACCTGATCAGCTTCCAACTGCTCTTGGCGAGCGCGGGCGGCACTGAGGTCGGCTTCCAAGGCCTCCCTGCCGGAAAAGGCATTGTCCTCACGTTCCTTGATATCGTTGCGCTCCCAAGCGACGCTGGAGATCTTGCTTTCCAGCGATTCCACCTCACGATTCGCCAAGGTGAGCTGACCTTGAAGGGTCGATTCCTCAACGCGCGCCTGCTGGAGACGATCGCGGGCGGCCTCGGCGGCTTCACGCTGCTCGGACACTTGATTTTCCAAGGTCACCAAGTGATTGCGAGCCTGCTCCTCGGCCTTTTCCAGTTCGGCGACCTCGAGTTCCAGGCTACGCACTTCATTCTGGCGCTCCAACACGGAATTCTGCTTGCCGGTGCTGATGCCGCCCTTGACGGTGCCTTCCGGCGAACAGACATCACCGCGCATCGTGACCAGGGTGACATCCGGCAGCGACTTGCGCATTTCCAGAGCGGTGGTGAGATCGCTGACGATCAACACCTTGCCTAACAAATTCTCAATCACCGAAGCAATTTTGGCATCGGCTTTGACCCGGTCCATGGCCCAGGTCTCGGCGCCATCCGGCACGGTCATCATCTGACCACTGGCCGTCGGTGCCACAAAATCGGCAGGAATGATGGCGGCTTCGCCAAGTTTTTTCTCGGTGAGGCGATCAATGATCGCTTGGGCATAGTTAGAATCGGTGACCAACACCGACTGCAAATGGCTACCCAAAGCGGCCTCCACCGCCACGGCATATTCCGGCTGCACCTCAATCAGGCCGGCGAGGACGCCCTTCACACCGTTGTTGAAAAACTCTGGCTCATCGAGGCCTTTGA
This sequence comes from Oceaniferula flava, assembly GCF_016811075.1. NCBI lineage: Bacteria > Pseudomonadati > Verrucomicrobiota > Verrucomicrobiia > Verrucomicrobiales > Verrucomicrobiaceae > Oceaniferula > Oceaniferula flava. The sequence continues at coordinate 94,153 of NZ_JAFBGL010000009.1, read as the reverse complement.
GCACCGCCTGGGTGCCTTTCTGGAATCCCTCGCCACTGTCGACGAGTTGCTTGATGACATCGAGGCGGGAGGAAGTTTTCGCCAGCTCCTTGTGGGCTACCGAAGCCGCTTCACGGGCGGCATCAAGACCTCCGCGGGAGTGTTGGAAGGCACGCTCGGTGGTGTCTTTTTCCTCTTCGAAAGTGGCCAGTTTATCGCGGCGACCATTCAGTTCTGCGGAGATTTTCTCCTGCTCCATCACCGCTTGTTCGTGCTCGGCCTGGAGGCGATCGTGTTCCTCGCTCAGCTTCCTTGAGCGCTCGCGACTGTTCTCCATCTGGGACAGCGCGCTTTCAATCTTCGCTTGGCTGGCGGCGATCACGCTCTGGGTGCTGTTCGCCTCGTTGCGCAGGCTGCGGAGCACGGCTTCTTTTTCCTCACGCTCGGCCCGCTGGACGGCGGCGCGGGATTCATGTTCGGCCAACTGCGTCTGTTGGGACTCGATACGATGGCTCAGCTCCTCCAGGGTTTTCTCGGCCTCGGCGTAATCAAACTGCTGCTGCTCAAGTTTATTCTGAGCCTCCAAGATATCGCTCTGGTTCTGGCTGACGCGCGCCTCCAGCTCGCTTTGACGCTCTTTGTTGAAAGCGATCCGGCTCTCGGCGGCGCTGGCGGAGTTAGTGTGGTGATTCAGCTGCTGGCGGATCTCGGATAGTTCGGACTCCAGGCTCTGGGCGGCGTCGCGGGCCTCGATCACGGCGGACTCCTTCTGCGGAAGGCCGACTTCGAGTTCGGTCTCGCGCACTTCGAGCGAGTGGATCGAGTTCTCCAACTCCGAAAGCTCCGCGGTGTATTCGGTGAACTTGCGATGCGCGAGATGGGTATCGAGGATGCGCACATCCTTGGCGAGTTCCTGATAGCGGCGGGCCTTGGCGACTTGGCGCTTGAGCGAGTTCATCCGGCGTTCCTGCTCGGCGAGGACATCGGAAACACGCAGCAGGTTCGCCTCGGTGTATTCCAATTTACGCAGCGCCTCTTTCTTCTCCTTCTTAAACTTGGTGATGCCCGCGGCTTCCTCGAACACGGTGCGGCGGTCTTCGGGTTTCGACGACAACAGCATGTCGATTTTTCCCTGCTCCATGATCGAGTAGGAGGTCCGGCCAATGCCCGTATCCATGAACAGCTCGTGAATATCGCGCAGGCGGCAGAGTGTGCCGTTGATGCGGTATTCCGATTTGCCATCGCGGAACACCCGACGGGTGATTGCCACCTCGTTGTAATCCACACTCAGGGTTTCTTCACAGTCGGCCAGAGTCATGGTCACCTCGGCCATACCTAGAGCGGCGCGGGCGCGGCTGGTGCCACTTTTATCGGTGCCGTTGAAAATCACGTCGGCCATTTCCCCACCACGCAGTGCCTTGGCGGAAGTTTCACCGAGCACCCAGCGGATGGCATCCACCACATTGGATTTACCACAGCCGTTCGGACCGACAATGCCGGTGACGCCGTTGGGATGAAATTCAAACTTGGTCTTGTCCGCGAAGGATTTGAAACCGTGGAGTTCGAGAGATTTTAAATACATGGCAGTTCGGAGAACGGGGTTTGAGCGAGCGAGACCTGCACGGGCGCGAGGCCTTCCGCACGGTCAACGCAATATAAAGGCGATCTCATTGACACCAAGTGAAATACGGCAAAAATCGCTTATATGGTGTGTTTTCTAGGGAATTGCTCCATATGTAGTGCTTTCCGTTAGTTAAGAGATACGAAATAATTAGCGAGCCGGAGGCTGCATCGCTGATGGAAGCAAGGAATCGCTGCGATGGAAAAAGAGCACAATGCGTCGGATTGCCACTTGTCTCCCCCGCCGTCAGGCCTTAGCACTGCGCCATGCAATTGGAGCATCACTGGCTGGGACAGGGCGTGGATTATCAAGAAGGACTGGAAAAGCAGCAGGCCATCGTGCAGCAAATCCTCGATGGCACCAGCGGCAACCAGATGCTCTCCCTGGAGCACGCGCCCGTGTATACCATCGGTCGCACCCGCGATCAGACATCGCTCGGTGAAAACACCGCCATGCTCCCCCATCCGGTGGTAGAGATCAACCGTGGTGGCCAAGCGACCTACCACGGACCTGGCCAGCTCACCGGCTATCCGATTTTAAACCTGCAACCGCTCGGGCGTGACCTCCATGCCTACATCCGCGCGATCGAAGAAGCTCTGATCATCACCTGTGCCGAGTATGATGTGCCGGCGGGAAGACGCGACGGGTTGACCGGCGTGTGGGTGGAAAACCGCAAACTGGCCTCGATCGGTGTCGGAGTGCGCCGATGGATCAGCATGCACGGCTTTGCCATTAACATCACCAAGGAATCGCTCACTGGCTTCCTCTCCATCACCCCCTGTGGTATCGCGGGGGTCTCCATGACCAGTGTGGAGAGCGAATGTGGTCGTGAAGTTTCCGTGGAAGTCTTCGCCGAGCGCTGTTCCCTGCACCTCACTGACACCTTGGCGGCCTTGGAAAAAGCGGAGTAGCTTTTGCTGCCGGTTTTTGCGGCTTACAAGCCTTCGGGAGTGACCACTGGCGGCTGAGACACCTCGGCGGCAGGCTCCTTGGTTTTTTTCTCCGACTTCGCTTGATCGCCGGAATTGCCAGCCTTGGCGGACTCGTTGATGATCCGGCGTTCTTGTTCGTGGTTCGCCATCTTTCCCTGGCTGATGGCGACGCCCAGCCAGCGGAGTTCGTAACTGCTGTCCATGGCCACCTTGACCAGCATGGTCAGCGGCACTGCGAGCAGCATTCCCACTGGCCCCCAGACATAGCCCCAGAAGAGCACGGAGATCACCACCACCACGGTGGAAAGTCCGAAACGGCGACCTAGCAAGGCAGGCTCCATGAAGTTTCCAAGGAAACCATTGATCACGAGATACCCACAGGCCACGGCAACCGCATGGCGCGCATCATGAGTGAGCAAAGCGAGCAACACAGGAGGAATCCCCGCGATGATCGAGCCCACTGCCGGCACGTAGTTCAGGCCAAAGGCAAGGATCGCCCAGAGCAGAGGAAAATCGATCTCCGCCGCCCAGCAGAGCAAGCCGGCCAAGCCTCCGGTGGCGATGCTGATCATGGTTTTGATTCCAAGATACTTTTGGATGTCGCGCGTGGCGGTGAGCATGCGCTGCAGGTTGGGTCCCTTGGCTTCCACGATCGATTCGAAACGTCGACCGAACAAGCGGGCTTCACTGAGCATGAAAACTAACAGGATGAGCACAATGAAGGAAACCTTCACGATGTCCAAAATCTTGGCCAGGAATGAGGCGATGTTGTCTTTGAAGAAGTCGCCAATTTTCTCGGCGGTCAGGAACTTTTTAATTTCCTCCTGAGCCCCCTCGATTTTCCACTCCTCCAGCTGGGCGCCCGCGTTCAGGGCGACTTCATACATTTTGTTCCCGTATTGCTGCAGTCGGTCACCCGATGCGAGGTCATTGACGAGCATGGAGCTGACCACGATGACCCCGGTCAGGAAGGCAAATACCACTAGCACGGTGATGAACACGGCAAAGAACCGGGGCACCTTGTGCTCGCGCAGCCAGTTGGTGATAGGAAAGCTCACCGCAGCGATGAAAAAGGCCAGGCAGACGGGGATGAAAAATGTCTGCGCCAACTTCAGCCCCGTTACGATTAAGACTGCCGATGCGAGCAACAGCATGACTTTATAAGCTTCTCCAGGTTTGGATGTCACAGGGGTATAGAGATCGAGGTTGAGGCAGGAATGGTTTGTGTTGACCTGCTGTAGGAACATGGTCTTCCTAGGCGCAGAGCAGCATACTCCCAGTCAGACGCTCAGGCAATGGAATCATTCGATTATTATTCATAAAAATGAAAGTGACTACACCGTTGCCAAAATTAAGTGTCATCATCCCCGTGTTGAACGATTCTGCAGGGCTTCGCGCGTGTTTGACCCAGCTCACTGCGGAGCACGTCACCGGCCCTGAGATCGAGATCATTCTCTGTGACGGAGGCAGCCATGATGGCACGCTGGAGGTCGCGCAAAAGTTCCCTCTGACCATCGTTCACTCCCCCCCCGGCCGGGCACGCCAGATGAATGCGGGCGCCCGGGTCGCACGCGGGCAGACGCTTCTTTTTTTACATGCCGACACCCTGCTGCCGGACGACGGCTGCAGGGCGGTGATCGATCGGATTGAGTCCGGGTTTTCCATGGGTTGCTTTGATCGCGAGTTCAGTGGCGACCATCCACTGCTCAAGATCACCAGCGCCTGGGCCGGCTGGAGGGTGCGGAAAACCTTCTGGGCATATGGCGATCAGGCGATCTTCATTCGGCGCGATATTTTCCAAGCTCTCGGCGGCTATCAGCGACTGCCAAGGTTCGAGGATCTCGATCTTGCCATCCGCGCCAAAGCCCACGGCCGCTGGACGGTGATCGATTCCCCCGTCATCAGCGACGCCCGCCGATTCCGGCACGGCACGCTGCGCCGCGTGCTGGGAGATTTCCTGCTGACCATCGCCTGGCTCAGTGGCATCATCAAAAAATGACGTGGCTGAGATAAAGCTGGGGCTTGCCAGTGACCGCAAAGCTCACTAGCGTATCGGTCATGAAATCCCATGAGGTTCTGAAGAAGTCTTTTGAGGCTAGCAGCCCAAAAGCCATTGCCGCCGAGCTGGGCGTGTCATTGTCGCTCGTCTACAAATGGGCTCAGGAGCAATCCGAGGCAGGATCCGGCAGCCGTAACCCACTGGACCGCGTGCTGGAAATTCACAACCTCACCGAGGATTACAGCCTGATCGAATGGCTCTGCGAACAGAGCGGCGGATACTTTGTTAGAAACCCACACAGCCAATGCGACCAAGGTTACGAAGTGCTGCCTGCGACCAATGAGATCGTGGGCCAGTTCTCCGGCCTGCTCACGCGTATCTCTCAAGCCGCGCTCGACAACTCCATCACCTCGGATGAAGCCGAGGAAATCCGTCACTGCTGGGACAAGCTGAAAAGCTTTGCCGAGGGATTCGTCCGCTGCTGTGAAGAAGGAGATTTCGAACTCATGAAAGAAGAGGAAGAAGCTGACAAACCGCGCACCACACTCTACTAAGTCTCCACCCATCACCGATTTCTAATGTCTCCCAGCCAGTATCGCTTTGCCCGTAACCTTCTCTTCCGTCTCGATGCCGAAAAGGCACACCATGTCTCGCTCGATAGCCTTCGCTGGCTGGAAAAAACTCACCTGCTCGCAGCACTCAGCGGTGCCGCGCCCAAGGCGACTCCCGTGGAATGCATGGGCATCACCTTTCCTAACTGTGTAGGCCTCGCCGCCGGACTGGATAAGGAGGGCAACTGCATCGATGCCCTCGGTCGGCTCGGTTTTGGATCGGTCGAAATTGGCACCATCACCCCGCGTCCCCAAGAAGGAAACCCGCAGCCGCGCCTGTTCCGCATCGTTGAAAAAGAAGCGATCATTAACCGCATGGGCTTCAACAACCCAGGCATCGACGCCGGTGTGGCCAACGTCGCCGCCTCCCACAGCTTCCGCAAACAAGGTGGCGTGGTCGGATTTAACATCGGCAAAAACAAGGTGACGCCGAACGAGCACGCGGTCGACGACTACCTCGCCTGCCTGCGCGGTGCGTGGGACGTCGCCGACTACATCACCGTCAACCTTTCCTCGCCTAACACCCCCGGTCTGCGCGACCTTCAAGCGGCCGACGAAACAGCTAAATTGTTAGAAACACTCAAGCAGGAACAAGAAAGGCTCACTGCTACGAGCGGCCGCAGAGTGCCCATCGCTCTCAAGGTCGCCCCCGATCTGGAACCGCAGCACATTGCGGATCTGGCGAAGGTGTTCCTCAATGGAGGCCTCGACGGTCTCATTGCAACGAACACAACGATCAGCCGCAAGGAAGTGGCCGGTTGTGATTTTGAATCTCAGGCGGGAGGCCTCTCGGGAGCGCCACTCACTCCGCGCGCGACCGATGTCATTGCCGAGTTCCACAGTCATCTTGGCGAACAGGTTCCCATCATCGGAGTGGGCGGCATCATGACAGCGGAGGACGCCCAGGCCAAGCTCAAGGCGGGAGCCAAATTGGTGCAGCTTTACACCGGCTTCATTTACCACGGGCCACCGCTGGTGAAGTCCATTCTGAAAGCCACGACCTGACCCTGGGGCCGCCTTAAAAACCGGCCGACACGCCCAAGGAAAGTTCGCCACTCAGGCGGGTGCTACTTTCACCGGAAGTCCCCCGCTCTTCCCAACCTTCCAGTGCGCGACGTTCGGTGGTCGAGGTCTCGCTGTTGTAGTAGCGTGGATGGCTGAGATCGCTGGCGAGGGTCGCGTTTTTGTTCGGATCATGCATTTGCCAATCGCGCACGTCATTCGAGCAAGCCATCAGCGAGAACAGCATCAACATTCCTGGGAGCAATAGCAGTAGCGGGCGCATCATGATAGAGGAAATATCCATTCCTTCGGCTGCCGAAGCAAGAGACAATCTCCGGGAGATTTGTGCAGAGCCATCAGCTAGCCGCGTCGCAAGTTGATCTAAGGCCATATAGAACCTACCGGAGAACAGACCGATCCATCCACCAAAAAGCCCCATCCGGTTCTCACCGAATGGGGCTGTATTGCTAGAAGGATTTCTTAGAATGCTTTCTGCCAGCCGAGGGTGAAGGTGTAGTCACGATCCATGCCGACACCATTGGCGTCCTGATAGATGGGAACCAATACTTCAGCGGCCAGACGGTGACCTTTGAGAACACCGTTCTGGAACAGGAAGTTGACTCCAAGCCCCGCCTCAAGAACATCCCCCCCGTAGTTTTCTTGGAAATGGGAAGGTGCGTGGTGGCTGTGCGGACCGTCATAGTGGCCATCGACACGATCCTGGGTAACGTATGCCAGACGAGCGGACAAACTAACGGAATCGGTCAGCTTTCTCGCCAACCAAGTGGTCGCGGTCAGGGAGTCCCCGTAGGAGAAACCGCTCTCGTTTTCGTCTTCCAGTCCGACCCGTCCCAGCAGCTGGGCGCCCCATGACCAGTTCTCGCTTTGCCCGGTGTATGTCACCCCGAACTGAGCGTCCCAAGTGCCACTACCGAGCTGCATACCATAGGGCTGATAGACACCGCTATCTTTCACGTCCACCTCCGCGGTAGGAAGCACCAAGCCGAGGTTGAGGTGCACACGGTGCGCACCACGATCGTAGACGCTCAAGAGAGCACCCACAGTCACATCACCGAGTCCCTCACTGGAGTGGCTGTGTTCCATGCCGGACATCATTTCCATGGTCATGTCCTTGCGCACGTAATTGGCCATCGCCATCAGAGTGAGGCGCTCGCTGGGCGCATACATCAGCCCGAACATGTGCATTTCCATGTCCATCTCGGTGGCGGCCATCATGTAGCCACGACCAAATACCTGCTGGCTGGAAAGCGAGTTCGTGCCGGCGCGTTGGCCGTCCATGCTCATGAACATGTAGCGGTAGGAAAGCATCCACTCGCCGACTTCGTGGGTGTGATCCCCCATGACACCGATGGGCGCGTGGGCGTCGACACGGTGGGCATCGTAGTCTGAGGTGGTTGGAGTAGTCAGGCTGCCAGTGGCTTCTCCGGCGAGGGCCAGACCTGAAGTAAGTCCTGCGGCCGCGCCGAGGATCATCGATTTTTTAAAAGAATTCATTTTGGATAATAATAAGTAATGGTTGGTGTCCGCATGGTTTTACCGCGCACGGACAAGGCGGGATTTCCTACCACTCAGAAGCGTGGCCGGGGAAATCGAGTCATCAAATAGCGCCCTCACACATGGGGGCGACATGCTGTGTATTATCCAAAAACTTCCGGCGGTGGTGTCACCGGAGCCAGCACCCAACTGTCGGGTGCCAATTCATCACCAGAGCGAGATTTCCGGCCTGCCTCAAATGGGCCGACAGGTGGGGCTCTGAAAAAATCTTGATCGTGGAAAATCGCGTGGCTTTTAACAATTTCCACCCGGTCTTCGTTCACCGGCGCTTGCTTGTCGGGCTCCGACTTATTCTGTAGCTCCTGCGCGGCGATACAGAACTCACAGGCCGGTGCCTCGGTGACCACTTCGACGATGTTTTCGATGCCGCCTGACTTCTGCGCCATGTCGTAATAGCCGTAAGTTTGGATCAACATCGGTAGCAGACCGCTAATCAGCAGCGTCAGCAAAAAGATCAAACCGACACGGATCCCTTCAACCACTCTGTGGCGGAAGGAGCTCATCCAAGGTGTCGATACGGCAAGCATACGAATTGCCGTCGTCAGTAATCCCAGCCCCAACCAGGGTCAATGCATTTCAGCATCAAACTGTCGGTTTTTTCTCGGGCGTAGCGGTAGGGAAGATTGGCCTCAATCTTCCGGATGGCATCATCGATCATTGATCCTCGAACACATTCAGATCGAAGCCATTGAAAGCGCATTCTTGTAACCGACATCAATCGCTTCGGTCCGGATGATTGAGGCCAATCATCCCTACCGACCTGCGGTCTTTTAGTCTTCGTGCTGCATCAATTTCTGAGCGAGTTTGTAGCCTTCGGCGTCCGGGGCCTTGCCAGCTTCGGTGAACCAAGTAGCGATCCGACGACAGCCACGGCGACAGATGTAGTCCGACGTTTGCAGCGCATTATTTCCTAACACATCCTTCGCCTGACGCTTGATCTCAGCTTGTGCCCGAGAGCAGGCACAAGACATCGCGAAGAGCTCGGTGGCGATGTCGACGTAGCGACCTAACAGAAGCTGAAGTTTTTCCAATTTCGGGCCATTGAAAACCATCGCCATGAACAGACTCCGCGCCAACTTGGCACTGAGCCGGTTAATCGCACTCATGTGTTTTCGCAAGGTCGGGTGCATCTCATCAGGGATACCCGCTCCACGTGGCAGGAATCGAGCAGGATACCAAAAAGCGTAGTGCATGCCGGCTTTGGCACCGGCAGACAGCCGGTCACCCATCGGTAAGCGGGTATCGATGGCGGCAGCGCCGCGGCGCAGATGGGGGTCGAGCGCTTCACGGGCGATGAACAAGCGCATGATCTCGCTCGAGCCTTCGAAAATGGTATTGATTCGACAATCACGAAACATGCGCTCGACCGGATCAGGCGACTCCCCACGGGCGCGCAGAGAGTCGGCCGTTTCGTAACCACGGCCGGAACGAATCTGCATAGTTTCGTCCACCGTGTGCCAACCGGCTTCGGTTCCCCAGAGCTTGGCCATCGCGGCCTCGATGCGGATGTCGGCTTTTTTATCGGCATCCACCAAGGCAGAGACGTAGTAAACCATCGCCTCGGTGGCAAAGGCATCGGCCGCCATATCGGCTAGCTTGCCAGCGATGGCGGCGTGTTTGCCAATCGGTGCCCCCCACTGCTCGCGCTCGCGGCACCAGCGTAGGCAGATATCGATGCACTCGCGCATCAGACCGCTGCACGCGGCAGGAAGTGTTAGGCGACCCGTGTTCAGCGTCGTCAGCGCCACCTTCAAGCCCTTGCCTTCCTCATGCACCACATCCTCCTTCGGGATTCTAACATTGGTGAACTTCACTACCCCATTGTAGAGCGCCTTTAGCCCCATGAAGTGGCAGCGCCTAACAATTTTCACCCCTTCGGCTTCGGTATCGACTAAAAAAGCGGTGGTGGAATGTGGTTTCGCCTCGGTCGGCGTCTTGGCCATCACGATGATGTAGCGTGATTTCAGCAAGTTCGTGCACCACAGTTTCTCGCCGGTGAGCAGAAAATGCGATCCGTCCTCGCTCTTGGTGGCGGTGGTTTTCATCCGGGCGGGGTCAGACCCCACGCCGACCTCTGTGAGAGCAAAAGCGGACACACCACCGGCAGCGCAGTGCGGCAGGTATTTTTTCTTCTGCTCCTCGGTGCCAAAAACAATCAGCGGCTGAGGCACCCCGATGGACTGGTGCGCGGATAGGAGCGCGGTCATGTTGCCACACCAGGTTCCCAACAGCATCGCGGCACGCGAGTAATTCGTTTGCGAGAGCCCGAGACCGCCGTATTCCTTCGGGATTTTGATGCCGAATGACCCCAGCTCAGCGAGTCCCTTGAAGACTTCGTCGGGGATCTCACCTTCGCGATCGATCGCATCCGGGTCGGTATGATTTTTCAAATACGCATCCAGTTGGGCGATGAACTCGTCCCCCGCTTGCTGATCCTCCGGACTCTGTCGAGTGAAGGGAGTGATCTTGGAAAAATCCGGCACGCCCATGAACAAGCTGGAGGCAAAACCGGATGCCGCGCGGGTATCGCGCGACTCTTCCGCCATTTCCAGAGCGGCGCGCTGGCCCTCGGACATGCTTGAGGTATCGATGGTAGATTTGTATTCTTCGCTCATGGTTTTATATAGTTGTTAGGGGCTGGGTGATTGTTGGTAAAACTTGCGCTTGTGCAGATCGTTATCGTCACTGTAGCGCAGCGGACCACCACGGAAGGGTGCGAAACCGGTGCCCATGACCATGGCGAAATCGATATCCTCGGGCGCCGAGGCGACACCTTCGTCCAGGCAGAGAATGGCTTCATCCGTCATCATGCCGGCCAGCTTTGCGGCAATGTCCTCAGGCGCTTCATGCCCAGTTCGCATGGCTAACACCTCTGGGTTCGGCACTAGCTCGCCACTGCCCTGATAGAGATAGAACCCTTGCCCCGTTTTCTTACCCAAGAACCCTTGCTCAACCATCTCAGTGAGGATCTCCGGCACCTTCATGCGATCTGGAAAGGCGGCGGCCAAGGTTTTGGCGACGTGGATCCCGACATCGAGTCCAACCTCATCCAGCAGCCTGATCGGCCCCATGGGCATGCCAAAATCGAGCATCGCCCGATCGATCTCCCGGGGGTCGCCGCCTCGGGAGAACATCTCCCCTGCCTCCACCAGATACGGCAGTAAAATCCGATTCACCAGGAAGCCAGGTCGATCTTTCACCACCACCGGCAGCTTGCCAATTTTCTGCACAAAAGCCACGGCGGTTGCCAGCGTCTCCGGAGAGGTGCTTTCCGTTTGCACCACCTCGACCAGTTTCATGCGATGCACCGGGTTGAAAAAGTGCAGCCCCACGAGTCGTTCCGGGTGGCTGATGACAGGAGCCAGCTCATGGATCGGCAGGGCCGAGGTGTTGGTGGCTAAGATCGTCTTTGCACTCGTGCGCTCACTGAGATCCGCGAAGATCTTCTTTTTAATCTCCAGATTCTCCGAAGCGGCCTCGATCACCATATCGCAGAGCTGCAGTGGCACACGATTGGCCGAGGCATGAATGAGGTCGAAACCACGGACGGCCTCCACCTTGGACATCACCCGTTTTTTCACCGACCCCTGATAGAGCTTTTCAATGCCAGCCAGACCTTTGGCGATGGCTTCGTCGTTGATATCTTGGAGAATGACCTTCTTGCCACGGGTGCTCAGCCAGTAAGCAATGCCAGAGCCCATGACGCCGGCGCCAATGGTCGCCACGGTCTCGACCGGTGCTGGACCAACATCGTTAGGCTTGAGTTTTTTGAAGCGTTCATTGAGGAAAAACAAACCGATCAGCCGCTTGGTCTGCGGGAGTTCGGCCAGCTCCAAGAAGGCCGCGCGCTCATTCCCCAAGCTGTCGTGATGACTGCAGTTCACCGCCCCAGAGACGACCTCCAAGGCCTTCAGCGCGGCGGGATACAGTCCGCGCGTTTTCTTCATCACATTGGCCTCGGCCTTCTTCCGAATCATCGAAACGCTGAGGCGGTTGTGCAGCATGGAGTGGGAATCGTATTTCCGTTTCCCTCGTTGCAGAAATGTTTTGGCGTAATCTTTGAGGTCCTCGGGTGGACAGACAGCATCAGCCAGCCCCTTGTGTTTGGCGGCACCGGCTTTGAGCAGTTTACCGGCAAGGATCAGGCCGAGAGCGTCAGGTAGCCCGATCATGTTCGGGAGCCGGGTCGAGCCACCCCAAGCCGGTAAAATCCCCAACTGCGTCTCCGGCAGACCTATCCGGGTGGCGGACGCATCCGAGAGCACGCGCCAATCGCAGGCTAAGGCCAGCTCACAGCCACCTCCGGCGCAGGCACCGTGAATCGCCGCGACGGTGGTGATTTTCAGCGCCGCCAGACGATCAAACACACGCTGCCCCAGCTCCAACAACTGCGCCAACTCATCCTTCGGGGCACTGAATAAGGTCTTGATGTCCGCTCCGGCAATAAAGATGGATCGTTTGGCCGAGTTGATGAGCAAGCCCTGCAATGCCGAGTCTTGCTCGATCGTGGCAATGTGGTCATCGAGTTCTAACAACACATCACGATCAAAAATATTCGCACCACTGTTCTCCCGGTCGAAAGTGAGAATGGCGATATGGTCTTCGGTGGATCTTTTTATGTTAGCCATGATGGTGAGTGGTTAATTGGTTTCCAACCAGAGTGCAGCCCCCTGCCCTCCGCCGACGCAGAGAGATGTCAGAGCGCGCTTGCCTCCGTTTTTCTGAAGTTGATGCAAGGCGGTGTAGACCAGACGCGATCCGGTCGCCCCGACCGGATGTCCCAAGGCAATGGCGCCACCGTGCGGGTTGAGCTTTTCCGCCGGGATCTCACCGAGGGGATTTTCCAGGCCTGCACGTGACGCATAGCCGGGGTCTGACAGTGCCTTGCAGCAGGCTAACACCTGGGCCGCGAAGGCCTCGTTGATCTCAATCGTATCGGCATCCCCCAGGCTCAATCCGGTGAGGCGGTTAGCCTCGGCAATGGCTTTGACGGGCCCAAGACCCATGCGTTTCGGATCGCAGCCGGTGTAAGCGTATCCTGTGAGTCGACCCAGCGGCTCGATTCCCAACTCCGCCGCCTTTTCATCCGTCGCCACTAACATCATCACGGCGCCATCGGTGATCTGCGATGAATTTCCGGCAGTGACCGTGCCGGTGGTGCGATTAAACACCGGCTTCAGCTTGGCCAATTTCTCCACCGAGCTGTCATCGCGGATGCCATCATCGGTATCGACCACTTGGCCGCGGATATGGGCGGGTGAGATTTCCTCATTTAAAAACTCTCGCCCGGCAGATGCTTTGTGTTGGGACGCAACGGCGAAGGCATCCTGCTCCTCCCGGCTGATGTTGAATTCACGCGCCAGCAGCTCGGCGGTCTCCCCCATGTTCAGTCCGGAAACCGGATCGCTGAGGCCCAGTTTTAATCCGATCACCGGTGAGAAATCCGCAGGCCGAAACGAAGTGAAGACACCGAGTCGCTGGTCGAAGGTCTTGGCCTTCGAGAGCCGGGTGAACTTTTGCACCGCCGACTTGCGGTAGAGCAGAGGCACGTTGCTCATGCTATCGACGCCACCGACCAGATAAAGCCCCCCTCTGCCAGCGGCAATGCGTTCGGCCGCCGTCGTGATGGACTCCATCCCCGAGGCGCAATTTCGGTGCACGGTGACCGCGGGCACGGCCATGGGGACTCCGGATTTCAGCGCGATCACTCGGGCGATGTTGGCAGCGTCCACCGGCTGACACACGCAGCCGATGATCACCTCGTCCAATGTGGCGGGGTCAATGCCGATCTCGGTGAGTAGAGCGGACGCTGCGTGTCGACCCAGCTCCGCGGCGCTCAGGGCAGAGAGGCTGGATCCCATGCGAGTGAACGGGGTGCGGGTGGCGGCTAAGATTTGCATGATGTCATGGGTTCGGGTGATTATTTCGGGCGATTATCGATGACTTTCTTCTCCTTCAGCTCCTTACCGACCCCCTGCATTTTGCGCATGGTTTTCCAATCGTAGAAACGGATGTCGTTCGGGCTCAGTTCGGTGGCATTCTTGAGTTTTTGCCGGATGTTTTCCGCCAGGGTGGCCTGCTTGCAGTCCATTGGCACCGCGTGGATAATGATTTCATCGAGATCTAACGGATCATCATTCTCCTTACGCAGCTCCAACTGCCAGGCACCCAGGCCTTCGGTATCGTCGAGCAGGTTTTCCAGCTGATTGAAATCGACCAAGGTGCCTTTCAGCTTGCCGATATTCAGTCGGTGGATATCCGAGACTCGGGAAATTTTTCCCACCAAGCGCGGGCAGGTGCGACCACAGATCGGACAGAGGTCGCGCACGATGCCGCCCTCGATCAGGTCGCCGGTGCGGTAGCGCAGCACGATCGAGCCACGACTCTGCAGTGGCGTGTAGACAATCTCACCGGGGTGACCGTCAGGCACCCGTTCGCCCGTGTTGGGGTCGACCACTTCGATGATGCTCAGGTCGGGATAGAGATGGAAACCGGCCGACTCCTCACCTTCGGCTGCGGCGCATTCCGCCCAGGCCATCTTGGCTTCGGTGAACGCGTAGGTGGAGAGAATATCCACCTTGTCCGCACCGAGTTCCGCGCAGAAAGTGCGCAGCTTGCGGCGCATGCCCTCGGGGACTTTTTCGCCACCTAACACCAGGCGTTTCAAGTTCGGCCAGCGCTGCTTCCCCTCGGCGGCTTTTTGCAGCAAGTGATACAAAAACGTCGGCATCGCGATGATGGCGTCGGGTTGGATTTTGGCAATCACCTCCACATTGCCGGAGGTCCCCATCACCTTACCGCCTCCGGTGGAGAGGGTGAATTTATTATCTCCGGTGCCAGCGTAGTGTGCCTGCCAGAAAGCCAGGTGGGGAGCAAAGGGAAAGGCGTTGACGATTTTAAAATCCGGCGTGGCGCCACACATTTCCATCAGCCGACGTCCGCTCTCTTCGAGAATGGCGATGTCTTGTTGGGTGTAAAGGAAGGGCACGGGCGCGGAAGATCGACCGGTGGTGCTGGTCATGAAAATGGGACGCAGTTCGTCCTCGAGCACCTTTTTCACCCCACGAGGACCGTGACGCAGCATTTTGAGAAAGGTGCCCGACTGTCTTTGCAGCACCTCTTTTTCCGGCACGATGACAAAGTCCTTGGTCTCGCCGAGGTCGCGCTTGAAGGTGAACGGCAGTCGCACCAGATCATCGGTGGACTGGATCGATGCCGGGTCGATCCCCTCGCGCTCAAACATCTCGCGGTAATATTTGGAAAACGGGGCAACGCGGGTGGTGATCAGTTTTTGCAGGAGCTTCGACTGATGACGTTCGACCTCTTCCGGGGAGGCCTTATCCCACCAATTTTTGAACTTTAGATTCATGTTGAGAAGTTTCTGGTTGGTAGTTTTCGATGAGCTCGCGGATGGTGTGGAGCTGGGCTTCTGCGGCGTGTCGGCCGACTTCGATGAAATGTTCAAAGTTATGATAATCGTGCCAGCGACTCTCCTGGTGGGTGTGGGCATGCATCACGACGTCCGCATTCTTGCAGGCATCGTGGGCGATCCGGATCTGGCCGATGCGGATGCTGCGTCGCAGGGTGTCGATGGTGTTCCCCTCGGCGGTAAGACTGATACTCCCGGTGATGGTCTTGGCCATGCGCCCCCACAGGCTGCTAGAGATCTCCTGCTGAATTTCCGCGTCCTCACTTTCGCGTTTGTGGTTCAGTTGGGTGAAATCAGGCAGGGTGCTCACCGCGATGACGAGATCGACGTCGCAAAATTTCCGCATAGAGGACACCGGCACCGGCTCGACCACACCGCCATCGGTGCAGCGTTTTCCATCCACGGTGACCGGAACCACCACGCCGGGCATGGCGCAGCTGGCATGCACCGCATCAAGAACGGAACCGTGGCGGAAGACAATGCGTTCGTAGCTATCGAGGTCGGCGGCCACGATGATGAGCTGTTTCTGTAGCTGATCAAACGACACATCCCCGATGCTTGCCCCCAGATGATCTCTGGCTTTCTCCCCTTTCAGAAAGCCCTTGAGAAAGGGCGGTGCTGGGTCGGCCAGCTGCTTGAGCACGGTGCGGTCCTGCATTTCGGCAGCGAGCTTGAACAGCTGCGCGCCATCGCAGCCTGCGGCCCATAGAGCGCCGACATAGGCCCCCATGCTCGAGCCAGCAACGGCGTGCACCTCAATCCCGTTCTCCTCTAACACCTGGATCACTCCGACGTGGGCCAAGCTTTTGGCACCTCCAGATGAGAGAGCAATGCCAATACGAGGAGGCCGAGTCTCGATGGTGGGCTCGATGAGACTAAACTGCTTAACCTTCTCCCAAGCATTTTTCAAAAACCGCACTCCCTCGGCTCGCACCACATGGGGTGCGGGCATGCTTCGGGTAGCTTTGAAAATCTGGTTCATTGTCTGCGGGGATGAAAGATCCACAGACGCACTGTCCAACTAGTGCATTGTACATCTCTCACATTGCACCATAACACCGAACCCAGTAATAATCAATACATTACGAAATCAACGTTAGATCTACCCACGCAATGTATCGCCCACCAGTGCTCTTTATCACTGGTGAATACTAACAACTAACCACCATCCCTAACCGACTAGATCGCCGATCGAGCCGAAGTCGGGAATGAACAGGCGCTTGTACAAACGCACCGCCGAGCTATCAGTCATGCCGGCCAGAAAATCGCACACCAAGCGGGCGCGTTCGTTGACGTCGTCCTGGGCTTCAATTTCCTCGGCATCATCTTTGGGGAGGATTTGAAAATTTTGACCGCCGATGCTTAGGCCGTCGATGTAGCGCGTTTTCAGCACCTCCCAGAGTCGTTCTAACATGAAGTTCCCCTTGTGCTCCAGTTGCTTCAGTTCCGGCGAGAGGAAGACGACCTGAAATGCCAGCTTCTTGAACACCTCGGACTCCGCGCGAATATCTGCATCGACCTCCAGTCGATAGCGATAGCGGTTGGTCAAGGCGCTCATGCAGTTCGTGTCCTCGACCAGGCGGGCCGACTGAATGTATTTCCCAATTCTTTTCCCAGCAAACGGTTCCACTCGGTTGCCGCGAATCGCCTTGATCAAATCCCCCAGCGGCGATCCCTCACCGCAGGAGTTTCCGGTTTTTTCCGCCCATTGTTCGATGCGGTGGATCGACAAAAAGCCGGCCCTGACACTATCGGCAAGGTCGTTGAGCGAATAGGCGGTGTCGTCAGCCCAGTCCATCACCTGGCACTCGATCGACTTGAACTTGTCGCGCTCGTCCCCCGGTGTGTATTCCACCGGGAAATCATTGCCGCCGATGGCCCAATCGAGATACGCCGCCTGGCTGTCGTAGATAAAGTGGTTTTCGGGTGCCTCGCCCTGCTTGTTCAACTCACTCCACAGGGTTTTGTATTTCAGCACGCCATCGAGAAAGGCGCGGGTTGGATCCATGCCGCTTCGTTTGACGGAAAAGATGCGCTCGGTGAGCAGTCGGAGCGTCTGCGCGTTGCCCTCGAAGCCGCCGTAATCCTTCATCAGGAAATTGAGGCTCCGCTCGCCGGCGTGGCCGAAGGGTGGATGCCCGAGATCGTGCGACAGGCAGATCACCTCGACCAACTCGGGGTCAATGAAGTGGTCGTCGCGCAGCAGTTCGGAGTCTTGTTTCAGCCAGTGGCAGATCGATCGACCAATCTGCGCCACTTCCAGCGAGTGGGTCAGGCGGGTGCGGTAGAAATCATACTCGCCACTCCAGAACACCTGGGTCTTGCTCTGCATCCGACGAAATGCAGGCGTATGCAGCACCCGATCGCGGTCCATTTGAAAAGGCGTGCGAAAGTCGCCACTTGCTTCCCAGTTAGAAAGCCGTTCGTGGTCGAATGCGTTGTAAAAGCTGTTCATTTCCGCCCGCAGTCTGAACATCACGAGCCCATCGCGCAACACCGATATCCGGCTAATCCCCACGCCGCGAGTTGCGGCCGGAGCGCAGTCCTCGGTAGGATTTTTTCATCTGCTTGCGCTCCCTCAGCCGCTTGATTTCATCGCGGATCACACGACGAGGTGGGTTGAGCTCCAGAAACGATTCCCAAACGCGCCCCACCACATTGTGTGCGCCGCTTCGGAGGTAAATGTAGATGAAAATATTCAGCACCAGCGCGGAGCTGCTCTCGAGGATGATATCGTGCATGGTATCATCAACCCCGCGCCCGACCTCGGTGCGCTGCATGTTGCCGCCCGTGAGGATGTCGTAGCTGTATTCATAGATCTCCCAGATAGCACCGAAGGTGACCGAGAAGCAGAAGGAAAACATGCAGATGATCAGGACATCATTCTCCACGCCCCGCTTGTAGGAAAGGTATTGGATGAAAAGGAAACCGATCAGCGCGAAGGCGCCGCCGTAAAAGGCGTGCAGCATGTCGTCCCACCAGCTGAATTTTTCATAGAAGTTGTAGTAGCTTCCGAGCACCAGCGAGCAGATGCAGAAAATCATGAAGGCCAAGGCCAGGCCCCGTGGCACCAGAATATCGAGCCGACGCTCAAAGGCGATCAGGCCGAGAAAACAGGCCGAGACAATCATCACCGGTGTGGATTTCACCAAAATCGCCACCACCAGCGCCGCCAGGGTGACGGTGAGTTTTGACCAGTGGAATGTCTTCAGTAAGTTCATGATGGAAGTGGCTTAAACCTGCTCGCGGGCATTGAGGTAGGCATTGGCCAGCGCGATCGGAAGCTCTTTGGCGAGGCTATCCACCGTGAAAATGCCGTGCTGCCTGAGCTCCCCGAGCACTCTCGCCCTCTCCTCAAGGTAAATGGCAGTTGCTCCCACCTCGAGGGCATCATCTAACACAGCGGCCGGGGTTTCCATGCGTCGAGTCACCGAGGCTTCACGTAGGTTGGCGAGAATGGTGACGTGGCGCCGGCGAATCATCCGCAATGGTTCGACCAGCTGGTGACCATCTTCACCGCGGATGTTGCTGAGCATCACCACCAAGGAGCGTCGACGCTGCCGGGTCAACAGGTGCTCCGCCGCTTCGGAAAAATCACTCGGTGAGGTAGAGGTTTCGTAATCGTAGAGGTGGTTTAAAATGGTGGTCATCGCCTGCACACCCTTGACCGGTGGCAGCCAGCGGTCGGAGCCACCGACACCGAGAATCCCAACATGATCTCCCTGCCGCAGTGCGGTGTATGCGAGGAGTAGCATGGCATTCAGGCAATGATCGAACTGGGGCACGCCGCCATCGAGGGCACGCATGCGCCTGCCACAGTCGACCGCTAAAATCACCGTCTGGTCGCGCTGTTCCTGGTAATCGCGAGTGATCAGAGAGAGTCGCTTCGAGCTGGCTTTCCAATCAATTTTCGAGAGTTGATCGCCTAATTGATAGTCGCGCAGTTGGTGGAATTCCCGACTCATTCCGGTGCGGTTTTTCTTCACGATCCCCATTTGCTCGGCGCGATTCGCCATGGCTAACAAGGCGTAGCGTAGCACCGGTTCATAGTTCGGATAGACTCGGGTAAATTGGTCCTGGCCGCTGCGACAGCTCCGTGTCCAAAACCCCAGCGGCGAGAACACGCGCAGATGCACGGGCGCAAACTGCTTGAGACCACGCTCGGCAATGGTCACTGGATACTTGATCTCCGTGTGGCCTCCGGCAGGGATTGTTCCAGTCCACGGCATTTCATCACTCAGCGCATCGCCGGGCAAGCCATCGTAGCAGCGGACTTTGAGCGCGAGATTCCCCGGATTGTGCAGCTTCATGGGGACCAACTGTTCGATGCCAATGGCAAAGCGGCCGGGCAGTGAGCGGTCGACCGAAGGCACCTTCTGCCAGCGTCCCCAGAGAGCATCCACCAGCAGAAACACCGCCGCTACCCCACCGCCCCAGAGCCAGAAAGGCACCAGCGGTGACCACAGGCTGGCACCAAATCCGAGCAAGGCCCAGAGGATGGCGAGGAGGATGACGCGTTGAGTCGGCTGCATATTTCGGTGATCGCTAGGCTTGGCCTGTCAGAGATTAGATGCGAGGTGCCTCGACGGAGTTGACGATGTTGGTGACCGCATCGTCGATATTCTGGCCACTAATGGCGAGCTCTGGTGCCAGCTGAACCCGGTGGCGCAGCACCGGCAGAGCCGCCGATTTAATATCATCGGGAGTGACAAAGTCGCGGTTGCTCATCAGCGCGTAGGCCTTGGCCACTTGCACAAGACTGATCGCCCCCCGCGTGCCGGCCCCCAGGCTAATCCCTTGGGCTTCGCGAGTGGCCCGACAGATGTTCACGGCGTAGCGCACCACCTCCGGCACGGCACGAATGGCCGCGCACTCGCGCTGTGCTTCGATGATATCGCTTTGGGCGCAGACCTGATCCACCGTCTTGGCATTCAGCCCTTGGCCCGATGCCACGGACGTTACCTGCCCCACCACGTGCTCCTCGCTCACCTGATCCGGGTAATCGATCACCACCTTCATCAGGAATCGGTCCAGCTGCGCTTCCGGCAGTGGATAGGTGCCTTCCTGCTCAATCGGGTTCTGAGTGGCCAAGGTCATGAAGGGAGCTTCCAGCTTGATGCTTTCGCCATCGATCGTCACCTGCTGTTCCTGCATCACCTCTAACAACGAAGCCTGGGTTTTAGCGGGGGCCCGGTTAATCTCATCGGCCAAGAGCAAGTTGGTGAACACCGGACCTCGGCGCATTTGAAAGGTCTGACTTTTCATATCGAACAAGGTGAAACCAGTCACATCCGTGGGCATCAGATCCGGAGTAAATTGGATCCGACCAAAATCTCCGCCGAAGCTGTGTGCCAGAGCCAGCACCAGGTGCGTTTTCCCCAGACCGGGTTTACCTTCTAACAAAACATGACCACCAGCCAGCAAGGCGGCCAGCACCTGATTCACCACGTGGTCCTGACCGAAGAATACCTTGCGCAGCTCACCATGGATTTGCTGCGTAAGCATCGCCGCACGCGATACGGAAGGAGCCGCTTGATAAGAAGCCTGAGGCTGCTGCGCCGGATCTTGGCCCGCGGGGTTCACTGAGGGTGGTTGATGGTCGTTCATGATGTCTTGGATTATTGGATGTGTTTGAGAATTTTCTGAAGATTGGTGGTCACGCGCACCATCACACTGGGCTCGTGGATGTGCTCGCGCGTCATCGCCTCGATCACCGATTCCACCGGAAGGCCTGAGGCCGTGGCGAGCTGTTCAAAGATCCCCTCGTGACTCATGCCGGGTTGCAGCGAGAGTTCGCGGTTCACATTGGAGCGCAGTGCACCGAGCAGGGTGTCGTCGCGCTTGTGATGCCAGAGAAAGCGACCAATGCCTCGCAACTGGTCAGAGAACTCGCGGGTATTGCCCTCGCCGATGTCCTGCTCCGGACCGTAGCGTGGCAGGTGCCGCCAAAGCCAGAACACCACGACGGCCAGCAAGCCTAACACTGCCATCTTGAAATGACGCCAGACCATGGCAAAAAATCCGTCGCCCTCACCTGAGGAAAAGACCACCTTCCCTTCGCGCGAGAGTTCCACGAGGGTGGCGAGGAACTCGGCGTGATCGGCGTAGGCCAGATAGCGGTTTCTCAGCGGTCGGGCATCGGTGAGCAAGGAGACCCGACCATTTCCGTAGAGCATACTCAGGAAGCGCAGCGCGTCATCGCCCTTTTTCGCCGAGGTTCCGAGGTATTCGCCCATGTATTGCGAATCGTAATCCAAGCCATTCCCCGTCCAATAGCGCAGCTCCATCTTGCCGTGGCCGAGGTCCACTTGGCTGATCGACGAGTCCAGCAGCACGCGATCTTTTTCGTCCATGGCTTCCCAGTCATCGATGTCCATCGAGCTGCCGGAAAACGACACCGCTTCCGGACCTTCATAGCCCACCTCGAGTTCGTCCAAAATGTAATCCACCCCAGCCGACGTTTCATCGCCGCCGAAGTTGAAGCTGGGAGTCATGCTGAAGTCGTTGCCGCCCATTTCACCACCTTCTAACATCAGGACGAGATGACCGCCTTCAGCCACCCAGTCGAGCAGACGTTTCGCGCGGCCGACGGTGTTGATGGAGGTCGGTGGCAGGAACAGGGTGCCAGTGTCCTCATCGAGTCGGCCCAGTCCGTGTTCCGATCCAGCGTCCTTGCCCTGCTCCGCGAGAAAGCGTTCGGCCGCGAGGAAGGGATTGGACTTGGCCTTCCCCTTGTATCCCACCGTGCGGCGCTTGATTTCCTTCTCACCGCAGGAGCTCAGTAGCAGGCACAGCGTGAGGCCTGCGAGAATCATTCTTAGTAATTTCACCGGGCACTCCTTCCTTTTTTCGAGTGATTCAGGGCATCGAAGGGCCACCGGTCGCAGAGTTCAATCATGCGATTGCCATCGGGCTCTTTTTGGCCGTAGGCAACGTCGATCCAGGTCGATGTTAGGGTTTTAAAATAGGGTCCGTATTCGGTGTTGTTGACCAGCTCGACGCGTCTCAAGCAGTCGCCTTCGGTATCGCTTTCCTCAATCGGCAGCGTCTCGCGATGGACCAGCCAGGCAATGGCACCCCGGTAAAGCAAGCTCAGCGCCAGGTGACTATCGCCATCGCGCCATGCGTCCCTCGCGGCGGCCACCACGTCGTCCGGCAAGGACTCGGGACGGACATCCATGCCCATCACCGCTTCGATTTTCGCCCGTCCTTCGCTCAGATTTCCGACCTTACCGCTGGCGTTGAAAACGTGTCGATTTCTAACAATCAGATAGATGATCCCCGCGATCACAGCTGCCAGGATCACGTAGAAAAGAATCGTTCCCAACATCCCCATGAAGCCCGGCATCCCGGAGCCGCCGAGGGCATCGGCCAGCCACTCGAAGAACGAGTTATCGTCACTGCCGTCATCCACCGGCACCTCAATTGTGCGGTGGTGGATGGTGAAATCTTCATCGGCCAGAACCTGCTCGGCACTCTCGCGGTATGGTGAGTTTTCGGCCTTGGCATTGGGCACGGCCATGGCCGTTGCGAAACCGACTAGCAACAGGGCGGCACCGGAACGGAGTTTCTGCAACCGCTGCCCCAAGCGCTTGAATGCCAGCTCGATGTCCCACCCTTCGGTTAGAGTTCGACTATTAATATACAGGGCAAAACCGGCACTGACGTAAAACGGCTCCATCACCATGTAGGCAAACATTTGCACTCCAGCAGCCAGCCAGAAAAAGCCGTCGGAAAACTCGGAAAGGTTATCGTGTTCGAAAAACTCACCCAGGCCTTCCATCCAGCGGGTGGCGATGTGGTCCGGCACCATCAGCATGACTAACATCACTAATCCAGCGGCGGTGACCATTTCCAAAATAATGCCTGCCAGTGTGGCCATAGTGGCGCCTTCACCACCGTTGCGCTCGAGCAAATTCACCCGCTGTCGGTAAGCGGCACCGCGTAAACCTTCAAGCTCAGCCACCGGCAGCGTGAGGTTGCGCGCAGGAGAAAATCGCCCCAGCACCAGCGCAAACCAGATCCGCCGGAACATCATCTTCGGCCAGGCCTTGACCACCTCGCGGACACTCGGGGCCGATCCGAAAAGCGCCCGACTCACCACCATCAGCGGCACTCGATCGTAAAGTGGCTTGAGCCACCAGATACACAAAATCAGCACGAAGGGATGATTTCGCAGCACCACCGCCAGCACCAGCCACAGTGGTAACACGGTGAACGCCCAGGCTTTCCAGATGTCTCCGATATGCTTGCGCGCCAATGAGCAACCGAGATCGATCGATTCCCACGGCGCCCGCGGCCGGATTTCTGCGGTGACATTCTCAAGCTGCACCCTGACCTCCCTCTATGCTTTTTTTACCAAAGACTGCGCTGGAGCTCTGTCGGGCACCACGCCCGGCCAAGGCCAGGTAGAGCACACAGACAAACCACAGCGCAATACCGACGCTGTATTTCAGCATCTCCGGCAGTGCTTGAGCCGACCAAAACCCTTCGATCGCCGCCGCCACAAAAGTCATCAGCGCGGCGCCGAGTATCAGAGGCAGCGATTTCTTCCCGGCATCCATCAGCGACTTGCGGCGGGTTTTGCGGCCCGGATGGAGCAAGCCCAGACCGATGCGCAGTCCGGCCATACCTGCGATCACCATGGCGATCAGCTCGAACGACGAGTGCCCGGCCACGAAGGTGTAAAAGGCCTTGGTGCTACATGCCGTGTGAATGTAAGCGATCACCGCACCAAAAAACACGCCATTGTAGATCAGGAAAAACAAACTCCCCAGACAGGCCAAGATTCCCCCGGCGTAAATTCGAAAATCAATCCCGATGTTATTCCAGATGTAGTGGCAGAACATCATGAAGTTCGACCCGTATTCATCGCGCAGGTTGGAAATTTGGTCGTCGCTGCTGCCATACATCATGTCCAGCTGCTGCATCATCTGCGGTCCTAACACGGCTTGAATCCATGAAAAATCCGGCCAGTAGAACCCCGCCAAGGCCACGCCTATCAGCGGCAGCACAAAGCTCAGCGTGGCCACGATGAGCAGACGCCACTCTTTCCTAACAGCCACGGGGAAATCCACCGCTACGAAGCGCAACAGCATCTCCCAGGTGCCTCCCGCTCTGCGATGAATCATCTTGTGACCACGGATCACCAGCTCATTGAGGTGCTCGTTCATCGGCATGCCATACATCCGGTGACGCGCCAGTGCCAAATCCGTGCAGATCTCACGGAACCGGGTCGGCAGCGTGGAGACATCGATCGATGGGTCGCGCTTCTTCTCCAGTCGACTCAGGGTCTGATCATACTCAGCCCAGCGTTCGGCATTTTTTTCTTCAAATTCTTTTCCCTGCATTCGATCGCCTTCCGCTTAATGTTTATCTCCCAACCACTGAGCCACGCCTAGCAGCTTGGTCATTCCCTTCTCTCCGCTCGCCCCGGTGAGTGCACTGGCGTGATTCGCCAGTTCCACCCGTCGGGCTTCCGACCACATACCGCCACGTTCTTTGAATCCTAAAATAGCCGCCTGTTCCTCACGCGTCAGCGGCGCACTGGGAGCCACACTGGTCATCGCCGGCGGCAGCGATGAGAGATGCAGCTTCGGCTGACGATCATAAACAACCACGGTATTAGCTAACAGATCGCCAAGGCGCTGAAATCGCTTGGTGAGTAGTGTGGTGAGCAAGCCGAATCCGTAGCTGAAGAACGGCATCCCGTCGGCAAAACGCAGCATGTTGCGAATAAATGCCTGCCCCCAGGAAATAGGCGCCCCCGAGGTATCCACCACCCGTAAGCCCATCGCTCTCTTCCCCGGTGATGCCCCCCGTTTCCCCGCTTCGAAGACGATGTAGTAGAAAAAGGTCAGGAAAAACATCAGCAGCATACTCAAGCCCTGAGCCACGGTGAACCCAATGATCATGCCGATAAACATGAGCAAAAGATAAGCCGCGATACAGATTCCGGCACGGATCAGCAAATCCAACAAATAAGCCAGAACCCGCACATAAGGCCCGGCGATACGCAGCTGAATCTCCACGCCCTCGGCAAGCTCGATGCTTTGCAGGGTGTCCAGTCGAGCCTTCGTGCGCCCGTTCGATCCGTTAGAAATACGCATGTGAAATTGCAGCCGTCATGCGAGCGAATCGACCTCATGGCATCGCTCGGCCGATTCACATTAGCTGCTGACTGTGACTGGTAAAGTGGAATCACCAGAATGCCGAAAATCCATCCAATTCGGCGACTCTTCTAGGCCATGAACCATCACAAAGCCCCCCCCCAACATAAAAGCAACCGCCCTGTCACCAGTGAGGCGACAGGGCGGACAATAAACAATGAAAACAAAAAATTGTTAGGCGCGCTTGCGGCGGAACAGCATGCCGAGGGCACCCAGTCCAAGCAGAGCGACAGAAGATGGCTCAGGAACTACCGCGCAGAAGTGCAGATGATCCACGGCACCACTCTCGATGTTGAAATCGATCGATTTGATATTGGTCAAGCCGAGGGAAGCAGCCGTGATGTCGGTGAATGAGTTACCGTAATGATTACCAAACTCAACGTTGCTGCCATTGACAATGAGGTCGTCAGCTCTCCAGATCACCTCAGCTCCGGAGGAATCCTTGAAAACAATGCTGACATCGCTGCGGCTGTTTTCTGGGGTGTCGTAGAGATTGAAACCCACATCAGTTACCTGCTCATTGGCAAATACCACACCGATCGTGCCTCCACGGGCCTCGTCGTCCGGATTATCGACCAAGCCGTCGCCGTTACGATCGATCACATTCTCAGCGATGATCAGAGCGTTCCCAAGACCGGTAACGCCTTGCAGGTTGCCTCCAATGAATGGATTTTCCAGATCAGTGTCGCGGGTTGAACTCACGTCTGTATCGAAAATCAGCAACTGATTGTGCTGGCCGTTAGAATCAACCGAAAAAGTAACGCCGGATGAGGCATATTCATCACCGGAGAAGAGCGTCCCGTGATCAAGACCTGCGGAAACTTCATCGAAAGAAACTTCAACGTAGATATGCTCAGAAGCACTTTGAGCTTGAGCGCTAAAAGGTAGCGCGACGAAGGGGATGGCGCTCGCAAGGGCTAGTAGCTTGCCAGCGCGTTGTGGAGTCGTTGTTTGGGTATTCATGTTTGGGAGGGGTGAATTACGACTTCACCTTAACGATTTCCCCTCCCTGTGAAGGCCTAAACTGGATGCTCACAAAGCCCTTAAATTGTTGCTCTTTTGAAAATACGCTTACATAAATATTAAATTAACATGTAACAAATAACATCAGTTAACTATGATATTTTGTGTAAACCTTTGATTTAGGGGGATTCGAGCCAATTCTTCAAGCCAATCAAAAAGCGCTTATAAACTAGGCATTCACAGACATTTAACCGGACTTAATATTTCACAAAAACCTTTTTCGTTTCAAAAAAATACACGATTCGGAAAACTTAACTATTCACTCTGCTTGAACATGGTGCAAAACGGCCTTTGTATGAGTGATTTCTCACCTCAACCACGAAGTTGTTCTCACCCATAAAAGCGTCTGAATAGACCCCAGCCCACTCAGCCCAGGGTGCTGATGCGGTAGACGGTGCATTTTACCCCCTGGCTGCCTTTTTTCTCCACCCGATCCACTTTGCTCCCCAAGGTTTGTTCGATCATACGGGTTTCGAGGGTGATGAGGCCCGGATAGGCTTGAAAAATCCGCTGCAAGGGATGGTGGTATTCCTCGATCACAAATCCCTCTTCAGGGGAATACTGACAGTGGCAGAAGTGGCCGGCCTTGATGCGAGCATCGGCAAAACGGGTGGCTTTTTCCACCAGCGACTGCCCGGCACTCACCACCGAGAGCCAGTGGTCGCGCTCTTTCTCGAAATAGTGGAAGAGAAGCTTTTCCGGTGCCGAGTCGCCAAAGGAGTTTTTCACTCCTTCAAGCAGGTCCAAGACCAGCGCGCCACCGCCATCGGGGAAGAGCGGATCGCATTTGGCTGTCAGCTTATAGAGCTTCTGCGGCCTACCCACCTGCACCCGCGGCACCCGCCAGACCTTCAGATAGCCTAGCTCTTCGAGCTTCACACAATGTTGCTTCACGCCCATGTAACTCATTTCCAGCATTTTACTCAACTCAGGAATGGCCAAGCCTCCGGAGCGTTTCAGCTCGCCAATAATCGCGAGGTAACTGGGTTTACAAACATCGAGAAGGGCCTGGGGAAACATCGCCCCAATGCTACTGAGGCTGCGCCGCTAATCCAATCTTCATTTGGATAATTATTCGACGACCGGCTTTTCTAACGCAGTCCTTTGACAAACGCCCAATCCCCCTTAAAGTCATCGCAAGATGTCGGACATCACTTTTCAATCACACACGCCAGGATACTGGCCTGACGCCGATCAGGACGACTGGGACAATCACGTATGGCAGCTAAAGAACCGGGTGACCTCTCTCGAGGGCCTGGAGAAACATCTCAACCTCACCGAGGAAGAGCGCGCCGGAGTTCTGCTCTCTGGTAATAAGCTGGCCATGTCCATCACGCCGCACTTTTTCAATCTGATCGATCCAGACGATCCCACCTGCCCGGTCCGCCGCCAGGTGATCCCACGGATCGAGGAAACCTTGACCGATCCGGCAGAAATGTCGGACCCCTGTGGCGAGGATTCTCACATGCCGGTGCCGGGGCTGGTGCACCGCTACCCGGACCGCGTGCTGTTTCTCGTGACCGATCGCTGCGCCTCCTACTGCCGCTACTGCACCCGCAGTCGTGTGGTTTCCGGAGTGTCCGAGCAGAAGTTGGAGACTCAGTGGGAAGCTGCTTTTGAATATTTGGAAAAAACACCCGAGGTCCGCGACGTGCTGATCTCTGGAGGCGACGCCCTGCTGTTCTCGGACGCCCGCTTGGAACGGCTGCTCAAGCGCCTTCATGCCATTCCCCACATTCAATTTGTCCGGATCGGTTCACGCATTCCGATTTTCCTCCCTCAACGCATCACACCCGCGCTCTGTGATATGCTGAAGAAGTATCACCCGCTGTTCATCTCCATTCACGCGAACCATCCGAAGGAACTAACCTCCGAGGTGCGTGACGGATTGGGCCGACTGGCTGACGCCGGTATTGTCATGGGTAATCAGTCGGTGCTGCTCAATGGCGTCAACGACTCCGTGGAGGACCAGAAAGATCTGGTGCATAAACTTCTGATGTGCCGTGTGCGTCCCTACTATCTCTATCAGTGCGACCTCATCGAGGGCTCGGCGCATTTGCGCACCAGCATTCAGAAAGGCATCGATATCATCGAAGGGCTGCGTGGCCACACTTCCGGCTACGCCATCCCCCAATACGTCATCGATGGTCCAGGAGGCGGTGGAAAAATCCCGGTCAACCCGGATTATGTGGTCAAACACGATGATGGAGGCATCACCTTGCGTAATTATGAGGGGAAAAAATTCCATTATCCGGCAGTGTCCACCTCACCGATCGACGTAAAATAAGGCCAAACTCAAGAGATCTGAAAAAAATGCATGTTTTTTACCGAGATGTCTTGACCTTAACTCCGCTTTATGGCTTTTTGCGCCCGCGCCGATGAAGCGCAAACAGTGCACCCGTAGCTCAGCTGGATAGAGCGCCTGACTACGAATCAGGAGGCCAGGGGTTCGAATCCCTTCGGGTGTACCATTTTTTTCTCTCCTTCATCTTCCAGACCATTTGCCGTCTGAAATTTAATTACTCACTGAGCCCTAACTGGCTCAGTTTTTTTTACCCACTCGCCTCTTCACGGGATCACAGTTAGTTGTTTGTGACGAAGTTTCCGCAAGGTCATTTTCATGCCTCTGGGTTTTCGCAAAAACTCCCTTTCATAATCGCTTCCCTCCTCCGGTCTGTTATGGGTGGCGTTAAGCATTTATGAAACGAACATCATTCTACGCCAGCCTTGGCCTTGCCTTGAGCAGTCTGCTCATCGCCGGCCCCGCCCAAGACATTGTCAACAAACACGCCAAAGCCACTGCCGCAGAGCTTGAGGCCTACCTGAAGGAAAACCCCGACGCCGAGGATAAAAGCCGCGCCCATCAAGCGCTGTTGGTCTCCTACAACACCACTGGTGAAACTCAAAAGAGCATCGGCATTTTCCAAGAGAAATTCGATGCCCTGGGATCAGGCGCCGAGGTCCCGACCATGGCACTCTACAGCACCACCAACAGCCTGTGTAATCTGATGCTGAAAGCTGGCATGAAAAAGGAAGCGGGAGCCGTGGTGGCGCAAGCGATCGAAAAAGCCACCGGCAACCCAAAGGAAGCACAGCTCAAGCAGGCATTCCAAACTTTGCAGGGTCGACTCAACAAACCGGGCAAAGGTGACACCATGGCGATGAAGTTCACCAGCGTGCAGGGCGAGGAGATCGACTTGGCCGCGATGAAAGGCAAGGTTGTGCTCATTGATTTCTGGGCAACTTGGTGCGGCCCATGCATCGCCGAGCTGCCGCACGTGATGAAGACTTACGAGAAATACCACGAGCAAGGGTTCGAGGTCATCGGCATTTCCCTCGATAAGAAAAGCGACAGAGCGAAACTGGAGGCCTTCATTGAAAAGAGAAAGATGCCTTGGCCCCAGCACTTCGAAGAAGAACAGTCCGGCAATCGCTTTGCCATCGAATATGGCATCACCAGCATTCCTGCCACTTTCTTGATCGGTAAGGACGGCACGATTGTCGCCACCAACCTGCGCGGCGAGGCGCTTGAGAAAACCGTCGGCGAGCACATCGCCAAGTAAACTTCGGTTCCAGATTTAAAATCAACGGACGTCCTCACATGGGGCGTCCGTTTTTTATTGCCCCCAGATGCGCACAATCGCCTCAATCGCCTCGGCAAAGCGAGGTGAGGTGCCCAGCGCGGGTGCGAGTCGGACCTGCCGGCCACTCAGCTCGTGGGTCACACCATGGACTGCGACGCCCGGTTCGATGCCGAGGTCGGCCGGTATATCCCAACCGCCGTGCTGACCGTCATTGAGCAGGAAAGGCAGAATTACCACCTGCCGGCAGCTCGCCACGGAGGCCCACTCGTCCACCTTCGGAGGCTCCTCCAGCCACAGGTCAGCCACCTGACTCCACGCACTCTGAGCCCGCAGTTCGGCGAGGTGGGATTTTAGCGTCTGTTTAGAGCAGGTGTTTTTGGTGGAACCGTGACCGATCACTAACAGGCTCGTCTGCTGCGGTGACCAATCGCCTAACACATCCTCCGCCGCCGCTTGCATGAGCTCCACCATCAGAGGATGCGTTCCTACCGGTGGACAGTAGCGCACCTGCCCTCCCTGCTCCGCCAGCTTCAGTTTTACCGGGATCACCTGCCGGGTGAAATACCCCTCCGCGAGAAAATCCGGAACAATGCAAACCGTCTCCGCATTCAAGCCCGCCAAGAGTTCGGCATCGATGAACGGTTCCTCCTTGAGAAAGGCACACTGAACTTGCTTGTATCGACCACTGGAACCGAGCGTCTCAGCATGCATTCGAACCGATTGCGACGAGTCCGGATGCTTGCTCGATCCATGACCGAGAACCAGTAATGCCGTGTCTTGCTCCTCGTTCATGAGACCAAGGCTAAATCAGTTATGAACTAAGAAAAGGCATTTCAAGATTGTCTAAACGCTTTTTTTTCAATCTAATCGAATGTGAATTCTTTATCTCGCGTCATATCGTCCAGATGACCATTTGCTCGAACAATGAACGAGCGAGGCATCGCATTCACACCCCCTACTACCTGCACAAAAAACAAACCCTACACAACGCTATGAAAAAATACACCCCACTCCTCGGAGCCGCGTCACTATCCTTCACCCTTTCCAGCTGCTACATGCCTCCGGGCGCGTACTATCCACCCGGTGGCGGCACACCTCCCGGCGGAGGAATCACACCTCCTGGTGGAGGAATTGTCCCCACTCCCAAAAAATACGAGATCGATAGCTACCGCATCACCGGCATCCGTATCTATCAATTGCCCAAAAGAAAATCAGGCAGTATCCCATGGGACCCCAGCTTGGGAAACACGCGTAACCCCGATGTCTTTGCTGTGCTGAAATCCAACGGACGCACCATCGGCACCTCAGTGACCCGACATGATCACAGCCCGCGCAACAGCACCTACCTAACAGTCAACAGCTCTTCCATGAACTTTGATCGTCACCGCCGAGTGCACGTCGGACTGTTCGACCGCGACAGATCGAACAGCGACGAAATCGGTGGTTACAACATCACCGTGCCGACACCTGCCAGCCGCCAAACCAGAGCGAAAAAAACGGTTAAATACAGAAACTCCAACGGAGATCTCTATTACGTCGTGGATTTCTCCTACACCTGGGTGCTGAGATAAATGACGGGACTGATCAACGAACATCCTTCCCTACCTCGCCGCTACGTTGCTACGTCGGCGAGGTTTTTTTGTGCACTTCACCTCACAAACCCTCCCTTTCGGAGCGCTTAAATCTGGAAATCCTGGGCGCCGGAATCGAGGTGCAGACCGCATTCGTATTTAGTGCCTCCGAACCTTGAGCTCTCGGCCGATTCGCCTTCGCCTACAGGTTGGGTGGAATGCCAATCGCCCATCGTGGCGTAACCTTCGGACTCCAGCGGGTGCTTGGGAAGCTTCTGATCGTAGAAATAGGCGGAGACTTGCGGATCCGACCAATCAAGGATGGGATATACCTTGAGCGTCTGCTTCTGCTGCTCGGCAAACTGGCGGTCAGCCCGGGTGCTGGATTGCGATCGGCGTAAGCCGCTGATCCAGATGTCAGTGCCGAGCTCTTGCAAGGCGCGGTTCATCGGCTCGACCTTGTTGATCAGGCCGTAGCGATTGTTCCCCTCCTCCCCCTGCTCCCAGAGCTTGCCGTAGAGTGCCTCTTGGCGAGCTGCTGTTAGCTTTGGCTGATAGACTTTGACATCGATGTTCAGCGTCTCGATCAGCTGCTCGGCATACTGATAGGTTTCCGGGAAAAGATAGCCGGTATCCAGCCACACCACCGGGACCTCAGGGGCGTTTTCGCTCACCAGATGCAGCATGATCGCCGCCTGCAGACCGAAACTGCTGCTGAGCACCAGACGCGAGCCGAACTCAGCGTGCAGCCACTTGATGCGGGCAGGTGCTGACATTTGCTTGAAGGCTGCATTGACTTTATCAACTTCGCTTTCTTTGAGGATCGGTTTTGCCATGGCGTTCATTGGGAGATGGTGAATGTTAGACCGCAGCTTCTGCCGCGATATTTTTGTGGAAATTGTTTCCAGCTGTGGTCTCGGCCACGTATCCGGCGCGGATGGTGAAATCGCCGAAGCGTTCACCCTCTTGACGGTTCTTGGCATAGTCACGGATGATGGGCGACAGCAGAGCTTTGATATCGTCGCCGGAAACGGATTCACGATAGAGCTTGTTCAGGCGCTGCCCATGGAAGCCGGCACCGAGGTAGACGTTGTATTTGTTAGGCCCCTTGCCGACAAATCCGATCTCCGCGAGGTAAGGCCGGCCACAGCCGTTCGGGCAGCCGGTCATGCGGATGGTGATGGCATCGTGACGCAGTCCGCACTCTTCCACCACCTCTTCCAAGTTGGTGATGACGGTGGGCAGGTAGCGTTCGGCCTCGGCCAGCGCCAGACCACAGGTTGGCAGGGCCACACAGGCGATCGAGTTCAGTCTGAGCGCGGTCCGTTCGTGAGTCTTGAGGATCTTGTATTTTTCCAACAAGGCCTCAATCTCGGGCTTTTGCTCGTCGGTGATGTTAGAGATAACCAAGTTCTGGTTCGCGGTCATGCGGAACTCGCCCTGGAGCACCTTGGCGATCTCGGCGATGCCGGTTTTCATCGGGCAGGACGGGGTATCGAGCACCCGACCACCAGGCACGAAGAGCGTCAGGTGGTGATTACCCTTGTCATCGGTGACCCAGCCAAACTGGTCGCCATTGGATTCAAATTTGAAGTCGCGGGCGGGTTCCAGTTCATAGCCCAGATACTCATTGAGCTTGGCGAGAAAGCCATCGGCGGTCATACGCTCGACGGTGTATTTGAGACGGGCCCATTTGCGGTCGTCGCGGCGTCCGAAGTCGCGCTGCACCAGCATCACCTTCTCGGCCACATTCACCGCCTGCTCCGGCGTGCAGAAGCCAATCAGATCGGCAGTGCGTGGGAAGGTTTCTTCCACCCCGTGGGTCATGCCCATGCCGCCACCGACGGTGACGTTGTAGCCGACGATTTCCCCCTCTTCGACGATGGCAATGAAGGAAAGGCACTGCGCATAGATGTCTGTATCGTTATGCGGTGGGATGGCGATGTTGATCTTGAATTTCCGCGGCAGGTAAGTTTTGCCGTAGAGCGGTTCTTCGAATTCTTCGCTGCTGATGACCTTTTCTTCATCGAGGAAAATCTCGTGGTAGGCACGGGTGCGTGGCATCAGGTGGGAGCTGATGTCGTTGGCCAGCTGCACGGCTTCCGAGTGCACCTCGCTGAGGTGTGGGTTGGCGTTGCAGATGACGTTGCGGTTAACATCGCCACAGGCGGCGATAGTGTCCACAGCCACCTTGTCCATTTCTTGGATGGAAGCCTTGAGGTTGTTCTTGATCACCCCGTGCAGCTGCCAGGTCTGGCGGGTGGTGATTTTCAGGGTGCCGTTGGCGTATTGATCGGCGATCCGATCCATCGCCAGCCACTGCTCGGGCGTGGCCACCCCACCGGGCAGACGCACCCGGATCAGAAAGCTGTAGGCCTTGTCCAACTTCTTCTTACGACGACCAGCACGCACATCGCGATCGTCCTGCAGATACATGCCGTGGAACTTGCTCAGCTGTTGGCTGTCGGCGGAAATGGCACCGTTGCTGGTGTCCGCAATTTCCTCTGCCAGTGTGCCACGCAGGTAGTCGCTGTTCAGTTTCAGTGGCTCGTTGGCCGAAAGTTTTTTCTCTTCACTCATTGTCTTAAAAATTGTTCTCGGCTCGCCAGAGCCAAGTGGTTTGCTTGTTCCTTTTTCTATTTCCCCAGATTAATACACATCGCGCTGGTAGCGCTTGTCCTTCTTCAGTGCGGCCAGGTAGGCGTCGGCTTCTTCGGGCGACTTGCCACCTTCCGTGGCGATGATTTCCAGCAGCGCATCGTGGACATCCTTGGCCATGCGGGAGGCATCGCCACAGACGTAGAAATGCGCACCCTTTTCCAGCCACTGCCAAAGCTCCTTGGCATTCTCCAACATCTTGTGCTGCACGTAGACTTTCTCCGGCTGATCCCGCGAGAAGGCGACATCGAGACGCGAGAGGCTGCCGTTCTTGAGGTGGTCTTGCAGTTCCAGCTGATAGAGGAAGTCCTCGTTGTATTTCTGATCGCCAAAGAACAACCAGCTATCCCCCTTGGCTTGCGTTTCCGCGCGCTCTTCGACGAAGGCGCGGAAGGGCGCGATGCCGGTGCCGGGGCCGACCATGATGATCGGGGTGTCGCCATTTTCCGGCAGGCGGAAGTTCTTGTTCTTGTGCACGTAGACAGAAACCGGGGTCCCCTTCTTGGCGTCGTCTGCCAGGTAGGTGGAGGCCACGCCCTTGCGGGACTTACCATGACTCTCGTAGCGCACGGCGGCCACGGTGAGATGCACTTCGCCCGGGTGGGCCTTGGGGCTGGAAGCGATGGAATACAGGCGCGGCGGCAGCTTGCGCAAGATGTCTACAAACTGCTGTGCGGTGACCGATTTTGCCGGGTGCTCTTCCAGCAGATCGATGATCTCCCGACCGTAGCTCCAGTCCTTGAACTCCCCCTTGGCGGCATCGTCGAGCAGTTTGGCCAGCTCCTCCGAGCCGGAAATCTGCTGCCAGGCACTGACGATTTTGCGCGACAGCCCGGTGATATCGAGATCCTCGGTGAGGGCGGCGGAAAGCTTCTTGTTGCCCACACCTTTGACATCCACGGTGGCATCAGCATCCAGTCCACTGGCCTTGAGCACGGCATCCACCACGTCCTTGGCATTGCGCGGAATCACCGCGAGCACATCGCCAGGCTCATAATCGAAACCGGATCCCTCGAGCGAGAATTCCAGGTGGATGGTTTCCTTCGCCGAGTGGTCGCCGCTGAGCAGCTGGTTATCGATGACTTCCGCTGGGAACGGGTTCTTTTTGTCGTAAACTTGGGCCACTGGGGCAGCGAAATCAGCCACCGCCGGTGCAGCGGCCGCTGCGGCATCACCGAGCACTTTCCAGACGGAATCACTCCACTGCTGGAAGGATTCTTCGTAGTCGACATCACAGTCGACCCGATCCGCCACGCGCTTGGCACCGAGCTTTTCCAGTCGGGCGTCGATTTGTTTGCCGGTTTCGCAAAATTGATCGTAGCCGGTGTCGCCCAGCGCACAGACTGAGAATTCCACCCCGTCCAGCGAGACATCGGCGGACATCAGGTCCTTGTAAAATTCTTCCGCAGCCTCCGGCGGATCGCCGTCGCCCCAGGTGCTGACCACCACCAGCAAGCTGCCGGCCTCTTTCAGCGCGGACGCGGTGGTCTCGGACATATTGACGATCTGGGCCTTGAAGCCTTTTTTCTTCGCCGTCTTGAAAACCTGCTCCGCCAACTCCTCCGAGTTCCCGGATTCCGTGCCGTAAAGCACCGTCAGCTTTTTCGCTGCGACCGGTTGAGCGGTCGCTGCGGCATCCGATTGCACACCGGACAGAAAACCACCCAGCCACGCGACCTGTGGCGGGTTCAAGGACGACAACATTCCCGAGAGTTGCTGCTGCTGTTCGGGAGAAAATGGAGAGTGGGCTGGAAACTTAATCATTAGCTTGTTGATCAACTTACTTCGTGTTCACAGAAAAGAATGCCTCAGGTCGGCCGACATGCAAGACGAATTGTGAATAAAAGCTGACATTTCAAAACCGAGCCTCCGCCCTGGTGCTCGGTCACCAAGAAATACGCCCCTTTCAAAATTCTTGGCTCATGTGTTTAAGAAAAACACGAGAACTCCTCCTAATCGCCCCCTCCCCCAGCAGAACTAACAGAGATTCATTAATTTTTAGAGTGACGAGGCTGCACGAACGATTATTCTAACAATAATCTATCTCCTCCATGAAATTCAACAAAGTTATCCGCAGCATTTCCACGAAGAACGATTTAAAGCGCTTTTGCAGTGCCTATGTCGTCGATCATCGAAACCTTCAGGAGGATGAAATCATTCCCGCTTTGGAGAAAACGGCCCCTCAATACTTTTATCCGGAGAACGTAGAACAAGCTTGGCGTGAATGCCGTCTCCATAAGGAACAAGACATTCGCCTCATCGCATGGATTATGCTGACCCACGTGCTGCTCAACAAAGACGACTTCATGTTAGCCGTGGCAGAGACGGATAAAGAAGTCATTGAGTGGGAAAGGCTTGTCATCGATGCTGCCAATGAGAATCCACAACCCACTAATGGCACGAGTGCCAAAAACCTCGATCTCTTCCGCTTTGTTTTAGAGACGGCCTGGGATCAAGATAATGACATCACACCCGACGAGCAAAACCTGATTTCAAACCTGCGGAGACGGCTCAATATTACTGAATTCGAGTATCGGGTCATTGAAGCAAGCTTAGGAAAGTTTCCACAACCCGGTAATGAAGTCCACCTCCGCAGCCACGTCGATTCCGCACGTAGACACCTTCAAACGGCAGGATTTATCACGATGGTGCGTGATGATGACGGTCAGGATTACGATATTATACCGGAAGAAATCGCAGCATGTTTACGACAAATTCTCGGTATTGAAATACGCCAACATGGTTATCAAGAACTCCTGAAATACAAGGCAGTGAGAAAGAAGAGCTACTACATCGAGACCTTAAAAAAAGTTGATTGTCACCCTAAAGGATCCGAAACTCTGGAAGAGCTTCGGGATCTTATCATCCATCGAGTAAAACCCTCGATTTTACTAGGAGGAACAACGCCAAGGGATGGTCTCGCACATGATGCGATTGTCGACTGGTGTCGCGATTTAAATCTGCAGGTATCTGGCACAAAAGCCGAAGTCATGGCTCGGATCATCGGCTTTTACGATCACCTCAAGCAACGTGACGATGAGGTCGAAGACGCACGCACCTACTGGTTTGCAGAATACCTCAAGTTTGCGGCTCGCGACCATGCTTACCTTCGCGCCCAACAGCTCATAGAAAAAGATATCGAGATTGAGCGAAAATTCGAAGATGCCACCAAGTATTTGTTCGAATTTAAATTAGGCCACCGTCCACTCAAACAAGTCGGAACGGAACACGCCGATGGTGCGTTGTCTCATGGCGACGGACTGATTCTCTGGGATAACAAATCCAAGGAATTGCCCGTGCATCTTCCCGACCACATCAAACAGTTCGCCCGTTACATCTCCGCATCCGAAAAACGCGTTAGCGCCTTCCTTGTTATCGGACCGTCCTTTACTCCCGAAAGTGCTGTCACAGCGATGAGTTTCTTCGTTGAAAAACAGACGATCATCACACTCGTCACAGCAGAAGAACTTAAAAACCTTGCCGATTCTTGGGAGAAAAAAGGTGATCAGAAAAGCCGCGGCAGCTTTCCCTTAGGATTCCTCATCCAACAAGGCCGATTCAATCCCGACCTCATCAATATCTAATGCATTTCATTTCTCGGTAGTTCCGCCCATTGCGTATACCCCTGCCCCTTATTGCCTCATTCTATTAACAAACCTACGCCCCTCATTTTCAGGGAAAAGATGACGCGACGCAGTGCATGTGCTATCTAATACCCAACCCATTTCCAATCCCATGCCGAACACCACCAAGACCACTGTGCTGACGACCTTGAGTCGTTTGTTTCTCGCTCTCGCATTCCTCGTTTGTTTACCCAACTGCACGCAGGCGGAAGATGAACCTTTGACGGTGTTGGTCACGGGGGCGAATCGGGGGCTGGGGTTAGAGCATGCCAAGCAGTGGACGGCGGCGGGGCACAAGGTGATTGGCACTGCGCGCAAGCCGGCCGAGGCCAAGGAGCTGAAAGCCACCGGCGCCCAGGTGCTGCAACTCGATATCACCAGCGATGACGACATCGCCAATCTCGCCAAGGAGCTGAAGGGACAAAAAATCGACGTGTTGATCAACAACGCGGGCTACATGAATCGGGGGCTCAATCGCGAGGCGCTGCAGCGTTGTTTCAATATCAATGCCACTGGTCCCCTACTGCTCGCCAAAGCGCTCCAACCGAACCTGAAGCTCTCCAAGCACCCGAAGATCGTCAACATTTCATCGGGTCTTGGCAGCATTGCCCGCACGCGTGGCAGCTACGCCGCTTACTCGATGAGCAAGGCGGCGCTGAACATGGCGACCCGACAACTGCACGGTCAGCTGGCCGGTGATGGGTTCATCGTGATTTCCCTGAACCCGGGACACAACAAAACCGACATGGGTGGTGCCGGTGCACCGCTGGATCCGAAGGACAGCGTGCCCCAAATGCTCAAGCTGATCACCGGGCTGAAGCCGGATCAATCGGGCAAATTCTGGTATATCAACGGCTCGGAAGTGCCTTGGTAGTTGCTTCCATCCGAGTTGCAATAACGTGCCGAGCTAATTCAGGCGGAGGAAAGCACGGACACGGCAAAAGGTCCTGAATGTTACGGTGCTTCTACGTGCCACTCTTTGATCGCAAAAGACGCTAAACATGCGAAATTCTGCGGGACTTCTCCGAACTTGATGGCCATGAGGTAAAACTCCGCCGTTGATCGGCACGAGGGGTTTAGGCGCGTGAGCGGCGGAAGATCAGAGCGAGGCTGGCGAGTCCTAACAACGCGGTGCTGGGCTCGGGCACTGGGGCGGCTTGAATCTCTGAAAAGGTGAAGCCGTCACCCACGGCCTCTTTGATTCGGAAGCGAAGAAAAAACTCATCGGCATCCACGGGAGCCGTGCTGCTTAAATCGGCACTGAAGGTATCCGTAGAGGTGGTGAACGGCTGCAGATTGACCTCACTCAAGAAGCTGCCGGTATCGGTGTAATAGAGCACCCAGAGCTGCCATTCGCCATCGACGATTTGTTGCTCAGGAGTCACCTGAATGGAGCCGAAGCTGGAAAGATTCAACCGCGTGGTGCCATCGATTTTCCAATCAACCAATCGATCCACGCTCGGCACATCCGATGTCATGGCCACGCCGGAAGCGACGAGCTCCAGCGACATATTGAGCGGAGCGGTGAAATAGGACAGGTCCGTCAAATCATCGGTCAAAACCCCGTCAATCACTGTCTGGGCAGCCAAGGAGCTACCCGACATGATCGCCATCGACAGGAAGCCGATGGTAAGAGGTTTTTGCCAACGCATGATCATTGGAGCAAAAGTTACACAGCGAGAGCGATGGATCAAAGAGGAAAAGTAAACATTTGTTCATTACTTAGCCTCACTAAATGTAACCCCGACTCGCTCGCAACGACTGCTAATTTCGGGAGGGATCATCCCTCTCTATGACCATGTCAGAAACTTAATCCCAAGCCACTAGCTCAGGGTTTCCACGATGGTTTTGACCAAGCCTTCAATGTTGTGGTCCTCGGCTTCGACGATGTCGGTTTTGCCGAGTTCATTGAGCTTGGCGCTGGTGATCGGGCCAATGCTCGCGGCCTTGCAGCCGTCTGGCCATGGCAGATCGAGATCGTGGAAAAAGCGTGCCGTTGAGGAGCTGGTGAAGGTCACCAGATCGGCGCCCTCACTCCGGAAGCGCTCGGCAGCGCCCGTGGGATCGGAGGTTTCGGCTTCGATGCTGTAGGCGACGCATTCATCGACGATGGCGCGCTGCTCGTTCAAACCATCGGTGATGACGGAGCGGGCGTTTTTGGGTCGGACCCAGAGGATGGTCTGGTTCTCGATATCGTGTTCGTCCTTGAAGGCATCCACCAGCCCTTCGGCGATGTGTTTTTCGGGCACCAGATCGGCGGCAAAGCGGTATTCCTCCACGGCCTGCTGGGTGCCGGGGCCGACCACAGCAATCTTCACGCCACCGATGCTGCGGGCGTCTTTATAGATAGAGAAAAAGCCATCGAAGAAGCGACGCACGCCATTGGTGCTGCTGAACACCAACCAATCGTAGGTGTGGGCGCTGGCGACCAGCTCGGCGAAATCACGTTTGTCCTCGGGATCGACGATGCGTAGCACGGGGAGCTCGAGCACATCGGCTCCGAGCGCGGTGAGTTCGTTGACCAGTCCGCTAGCTTGCTCCTGGCTGCGGGTAACGACGATACGTTTTCCGTGCAGCGGACGATCTTCATGCCATGTGATTTTTTCCATTTCTTTGATGATGTTGCCAATGACTCCCACAGCGGGAGCCTTGAAATTGTGTTCCTCCACGAGGTCCGCGATCGTTGCCAGCGTTCCGGTGAGGGTTTTTTGTCGGCCCGTGCTCGCCCAGCGTGTCAGGGCGATGGGGGTTTCGGGAGTGGCGCCATGCTGCATCAGATTCGCGCAAATATCGCGGATGCGGGCCACGCCCATGAGAAAGACCTTGGTGCCCGGGGTTTTGGCCAGGGCTTCGTAATCGACGCCTCCCTCGGTTTTCCCCTCAGCTTCGTGGCCGGAGAACAAGGTCAACTGCGCCCCATATTCGCGGTGCGTCAGAGGGATACCCGCGTAGGTGGGACCGGCAAATGCCGATGAGATACCGGGGATGATTTCAAACTTCAGACCGGCTTCCGCCAGCGCTGCTGCCTCTTCGCCCCCACGACCAAAGATCATCGGGTCGCCGCCTTTCAGTCGGACCACCACCTTGCCCTCGCGCACCTTGTCCACGAGCAGCTGATTGATTTCCTCCTGGCGCATTTTGTGGCACTTAGCGCGCTTGCCGACGTCGATTTGTTCGCAGTCGCTTTTCGTCCAAGTCAGCAGTTCAGCACTGCTCAGGGCATCGTAAACCAGCACATCGGCTTCAGCGATGCACTGCTGCGCCTTTAAGGTCACCAGGCCGATATTTCCCGGTCCAGCACCG
Organism: Oceaniferula flava; assembly: GCF_016811075.1. Classification (NCBI taxonomy): domain Bacteria; kingdom Pseudomonadati; phylum Verrucomicrobiota; class Verrucomicrobiia; order Verrucomicrobiales; family Verrucomicrobiaceae; genus Oceaniferula; species Oceaniferula flava. Next base: position 53,074 of record NZ_JAFBGL010000009.1, on the reverse strand, counting down.
GTCAGGTAGCAGATTCCCTTCATGCGAGGTTATTGAAAAGTTCGAGAGCCACCTGCTCCGGCACATTGGATGGTCCGGAGACGCTGGCCTCGGTGGGATTGGCATCGCTGTGCTCATCGAACACCCGACCTAACATCTGCAAACGAGCACCTTGAATGTGCGAGCGCACACCGACCGGGGTGTGACAGCCGGCATCGAGCAGACGAAGGAACTCGCGCTCGGCGCGGCAGAGAGTCATCGAGGGCTGGTGAGTGATCGCCTCGGCGCAGGCGCGGGCGTCGTCGTCGTCCTTACGGATTTCAAACCCGACAATCCCCTGCCCTGCGGCGGGGTAAAAACGAAGTGTGTCCAGCGGAACCGCGTGCAGGCCGTCGATTTCCTCACCCAGGTTATAACCCAAGCGCACCAAACCGGCCTCGGCCAGCATGATGGCATCGATGTCATCCTGGTCGCGCAGCTTCTGCATCCGAGTGGGAACGTTGCCGCGGATATCGACCACTTTGAGGTCAGGCCGCATCCACTTGAGCTGTCGTTGACGGCGCACGCTGCTGGTGGCCACAGTGGATCCTTCAGGAAGAGCGAGTAAGCCGCCGGGGGCTTGGGACACGATGACGTCGTTCACCGGAGCACGCTCGAGCGCCCCGACGATGGCAAAATGGTCCGCCAGCACGGTAGGCACATCCTTCATGCTGTGCACGGCGATATCGATCTCGCCATTTTCCAGAGCCACTTCCAGCTCCTTGATGAACACTCCCTTATCAATAACACCCTCGGATTTGGCCACCTCGGAAAGCGGCACATCGGTGCGGCGATCGCCAGTGGTGGTGATCACCTGACGAACGATTTCGCGGTCTGGAAATTGGGCACGCAGGGCGGCCTCAGTCATTTCCGCCTGAGCGAGCGCCAGGGCGCTGCCGCGGGTGCCTATGATTAATGGTTTCATGGTTTGATTTCCTCTTGGATCATCTCTTCGCAAATTCGGACTTGCTGAGCGCGAGACTCTCTGGCCTCGGAAGCAAGTTGCTGTAATTTATCGATGTCGTAAAGATAGACTTCATCGATTTCACCCACCGCAGCCTCGATGTCACGCGGCACGGCGATATCAATCAGGAAAAGCGGCCGGTATTTCCGCTTGCGACGCACCGCCTCGATCTGGCTGGCGGTCAGCACCGGCTCGGACGCACCGGTGGACGATACGATGACATCTGCGGTAGCCAGCGTGCCTTCCCAGCAGTCGAATGGCACTGCCTCGCCCCCCAACTCCTCGGCCAGCTCGACCGCGCGTTGATTGGTCCGGTTCGTCACGGTGAGATCGGTGGCACCGCGTGAGAGCATGCTGCGGGCGACCTGACGGCTCATTTCCCCCGCCCCAATGACCATCACATGGCTACCCTTGAGATTGCCAAAAATCTTCGCGGCCAGATCCACGGCGACGCTGCCGACGGATGTCTGCCCTTTTTGGATGCTAGTGTGCGTTCGGATGCGTTTCCCCACGGAAAACGACTTTTGGAAAAGTTTGTTCAGCACCCCCTTGGTGGCACCGGAGGCGAGCGCTTGCTGGTAAGCCTGTTTCACCTGACCAAAGATCTCGGTCTCGCCCAAGACCATGGAATCGAGACCGCAGACGAGTCGGAACAGGTGGAGCTTCGCCTCATCGCCAGTTTTCTGATAGAGGTGCTCCATGGCCACCTCGCTGTGGCTGCTGGCGAGATGTTCGTTGAGGATTTTCGCTCCGTAATCGGCGTGTTCGGCGGCGACGTATATTTCCATCCGGTTGCAGGTGGATAGCACCACACTCTCGGCGATGGTGCTCAGCTCGATGATTTCGCGGGCTTTTTCCCCCAGGGCATCAGCGGCCACGGCAAAGTGCTCCCTCACCTCGACAGGTGCGGTTTCATGATTCAATCCAAGACAAACAAGTTCCATCTAACAAAATCCGCTTAGAGCAGCGGGAAAATCAATAATGAAAGGATAAACAAGATCACCGCCGCCAGGGACAACTTCCTGGGTGGCATCCCCCGTCGCCACTCGATGAACAATAACACGGCATAAGCCAGCCACTGGAAGACGGCGACGATTAAGTGGGTGCTCAGGGTCTCCGCGCGCTCCATCATCAAGCCGCAAATGATCCCCAAGGTCAGAATGGAAAAGCCGAGCACGAGGAGCCGCATGACCACGCGGTTCAGCTCACGGACGGGTGGCAGATTTTTGAACAAGCCGTTCTGCATGTCGGCATCCTTCAAGCGACGGTTCAAGGCGAGGAACATCATCCCAGCGACGGCGGCCAAGCCGAGTGCGCCGTAGGCCAGCACGGAAAATGCCGCGTGGCTCTCGCCCCAGGGGTCGATGTGATCGACGTGTGGTGGATTCGGATCCAGCATGCCGGGAATCAGCGCCACGGCTAATAAAAAGGCGACCAAGGGCGCGGTGAACACACCCAGCAGCGACAGACGGAAGACAGAACCGACCATCAGGTAGAGCAGGGTCAGCGACCAGGCGGAGAAGATCATGGCCTCGCCGGTATCGCCCAGCGGGCAGGCACCACGCATCTCGCCACGCATCCCCAGTAAAACCAGCTGCGCCATGAAACTGAGTAACATCCAGACCATGGTCCAGCGCGAGCGCACACCACGGTGCACATAGCTCGCGCCCTGCACAGCGGCAGCCGCTGCGAGTATGGTGGCGATGATGAGCATCCAGATATCCATGGCGGGAGACTCCATGCACCTCCACCGGCATTTATTCAAGCCGATATCCGAGATTGCGGTGACATTGACAGAATCTGCGGAGTCCGCAGGGGTCTATCGGCGCCCCAGCACCTTGGCTGCGGTGGCGGCATCGATGGTGAAACGCTCACTGCCGGTGGCCTTGGGTTTCTTACCCTTTTCCACCTGATACTGAAACACCTTCACCGGTTTCACCCCATTGATTTGGGAGAAAACATAGACCCGCAGGGTCAAAGGATCGTCGCCCTTGTAGCCGGGCAGATCCTTGATGGAATACCAGATGGAATTAACGCCATCGCGACCGCCACCGATCACCACTTCCGCCTGCTGGGTGTCCTGGAAGCGGTGCTTGCTCAGGCTATTGATCGAGACCTTGACCTCGCGGCCCGGGCAGAAGGCGTATACCTTGGTGATGTATTTTGCCGCACGAACCACGATGGGGTTCTGCGGAATTTTACCGTTCGGCTTAAACGCGGCATCATCGAGGTAGCTGAGGTTTCCAGACTGAATCTGTTTCCGCACATCCTTCAAGACACTCAGATTGACGAACTCCGCATTGTCGTATTTCCAGCCACGATTTTGATACACAAAGTTGAGCACCAGTATGTTATCCGTCGGTTGCCCGCCGATACCGAAGTCCACCTTACCGAAGTAGATGAGCTTCGCGGTCACCCCCTGACTGTTAGCGCGCAGCAACTTCAGCCCGTTGATCGATGGCGGAGGGGTTGGTGTTTTGAAGATATCAGTGGGGAAACGGCCTTTTTCCGAGAGGATGCGATTCTGAATGGCGAGTTTCCGGTGCTCGGCGGTGGATTGTTTCCAGGCATTGTAGTTCTTACCCACCATGGCATTGCGCCAGTATTGATAGACGTTCTGGAGGTTTTGCGCCAAGGCAGCCGATGGCTGACCGCTGGCGGCCTGGGCGGAAAGCTTGGAACCCATGCCAAGCGAAAGAAGGGCGACCGAGGTCAAGAGAATTAATTGCATCCGTTTCACGCTTTCCATTGGACAATAAATCCAGACAAGGGCAAACCATTTCTTAGCACTTGCTCTCCAAAGCCCCCCATTGCGGCGAGAAGTGGCGGAAATACTCGATCGACATGGATACCCTTTCTCAGAACAGCGCGCCTACCGAGCCACTGTTAGAACAACGCGAACGTGAACTTCTCAAAGACGCTCAGACTCATGTTTACCAAGTTGAAAACGGCTGTCAGCTGAACGCCTACTGCTTCAACCCGCCCAATCATTCGGTGGACGAGCCGAAACCGGCGATCATCTTTTTCCACGGCGGCCTTTGGGACGTCAGCATGCCCACTCAGTTTGCGCCGCACTGCATGCACTTCGCCAGCCGAGGCATGGTGGCCATCACGGTGGAGTATCGCATTGGGCCGAAGCACAACGCCAGTCCGGTCGACGCCTTCGAAGACGCTCAGATGGCCATGCTGTGGATGCGCCACAACCACGCCAGCCTGGGCATCGACCCGGAACGTATCGTCGCTGTAGGCGCCGCATCGGGTGCGCACATGGCTCTCTCCCTCGCCATGCAACCGGAGGTCTTGGAGGTCGAAGGATACAACCCACGCCCCCAAGCGGTGATCGCACTCAGCGCACTGGTCAACACCACGCGCAAAGGCATCGAGAGCGGTCGCTTCCCGGATCTGAAAACGGCGACCAAGCTCAGCCCCTCAAGCCACATTCGCCGACGCCTGGTCCCCAGCCTCTTTCTCCATGGAAAATCCGACACCATTGTGCCCTTCGAGCAGGTGCAGAAATTCACCAAGGTGATGAAGCGAAAAAAGAACGCCTGTGAACTGATCGATTTTGAAGCCGCGAACCACAGCTTTTTCAACTTCAACGTCAGCGCCAAGCACTTCGAAATCGTGCTCAATTCCATGGATGCCTTTGTCAGCGATCTGGGTTATATTGAGCCCATGGAATACCTGTAAGCCCGTCCGCTTGCACCGCTCCACGCCAGCGGACTGGATTTCTCCGTATTCTTTGTAATGCATACGCCCGAACCTGCGTATGCACCCAGCAAGATGTTTTTGGCGAAAAGCAGCACCTGGCTCAGTCTTGTCTCGATTTCCCTCGCGGCAGTCGCGGGCTGGTTCCTGCTACCGAGCTTACCCGAACCGGTGATGGCGGTCGAAACAGAGGTCGAAACGGAGGAAAGCGTGACCACCCCAGCGCCAGCACAGGTGCACGGCGACCAACCGCTGATGGACGAGTGGAACAAAGACATCAAACCGATGTTGGAATACTACTGCTACGATTGCCATGGCGACGGCATGAGCAAGGGCTCTCTGGACCTCGATGAATATCCGGACCTGGCCAGCATGCGCAAGGACCCGAAAGTCTGGGAACACATTCTCACCCGCACCGATTACCACCTGATGCCGCCGCCCGAGGAAGAGCAGCCGGAGGCCAAGGAACGGCACCAGCTGGTCAACTGGATCAACAAAGCCATCTTCCCCGCTTCCACCACCGACCCTGGCCACAGCGTCATGCGGCGGATGAACAGAATCGAATACCAGAACACCATCAAGGATCTGCTCGGCATAACCATTCCCGTGCGGGAACTGCTGCCGCCGGACGACTCCAGCCACGGTTTCGACAACAACGGCAGCGCACTCAGCATCTCGCCGGCACACATCGATAAATATCTCCGCGCCGCAGAAAAGGCACTGGACGAAGCGATCGTGTTAGGTCCGATGCCACCCAAGGTCATCCACTTCAAAGCGCGCGACATCACAGGTGGCGGCAAACGCATTGGCGACGGCACCTTCCTCTACATCCGCAGCAGCGCGCATGTGACGCCCAAGCTGAGGCAAGCGGGCAGCTACCGGCTGGTGGTCACCGCCTCCGCCAGCCAAGCCGGCCCGGAAGCAACCCCGCTGGACATCATCGTGGACAAGGAACAGGTGGCCAATTTCGAAGTAAAAAACGAACTGCATGCGGAAAAAGAGTTTTCGGTCGAGCTGGATCTCCCCGCCGGCAGCACCGAGATCACCCTCGATTTCCCCAGAGATTTTTATGACCCCAAGCACGAGGATCCGAAACGCCGCGACCGCAATCTGATGATTCACCGCGTCCGCCTTGAAGGCCCCCTAGGAATTAAACGCCAGAAACCCCTCGCCCATCGCCAGATCTTCATCCCCCACGCCCCGGGCCAAGACGACCGAGCCTACGCCCGCGCCGTCCTGAAAAATTTCGCACGCCGCGCCTTCCGCCGTCCCCCTAACCGGGAGGAAATCGATCACTATCTGGTGCTCACGGAGAAAATTGCCCAGACTGAAAACTCCATCAGCTCCGGGATCAAATCGACCCTGCAGGCGATGTTAGTCTCCCCGTCCTTCCTCTTCATTGCTCCGGATACGGCTGCCGCAAAATCCAGTCAGAAACCGGCCCCCATCAGCGAGCACGCCCTCGCCTCCCGACTGTCGTATTTCCTATGGAGCACCATGCCAGACGAAGAATTGTTAGCCTTGGCTGATCGCCAACAACTTCGCCAGCAGCTCGATGCACAGATCACCCGCATGCTGCAGGACCCGAGGTCGAAACAGATGGTCGAGAACTTCGCCGGTCAGTGGCTGGAGCTCCGCAGCCTTGCCGCCATCACGCCAAACCGAAAACGCTTCCGCGAATACACCCCCAGCCTCGCCGATGCCATGCGCCGCGAGACCGAGATGCTCGCGGACCATATTCTGCGGGGCGACCGCAACCTGCTGGAATTTCTGGATGCCGATTACAGCTTCATCAACGAGCGCCTCGCTGAGATCTATGACATCCCCGGCGTCTCGGGCGATCACTTCCGCCGCGTCAGCATGGCTGGCACTCCGCGCCGTGGCATTCTCGGCCATGCCTCCATTCTCACCGTGACTTCACAGCCGAACCGGACCTCGCCGGTGCTGCGCGGCAAGTTCATCCTCGAAAACATTCTCGATATCACCCCGCCGCCGCCACCACCGGAGCTTCCGCAGCTGGAAGACGCCCGCCACAAGGGCAAAAAAATGAGCGTGCGTGAACAACTGGAACTACACCGCAGCAAGACCGCCTGCGCCGGCTGCCACAATCTGATGGACCCCATCGGTTTCGCCTTTGAAAATTACAACGCCATCGGCATCTATCGCGAGTCCGTGAAAGGCGAAGCCATCGACACCACCGGCCAGCTGGTCACCGGTGAGAAGTTAGAAAATGCCGAGTCGCTGCGCCAGGTCATCCTCCATGGTAAGCGCGATGAATTCCTCCGCTGCCTGACCATTAAGATGATGACCTACGCCACCGGTCGGGGCATCGGCAGGCTCGATCGACTGCATATCGATAAAGTGCTGTCGCAGCTCCAGAAAGACGATTATACTGCCCATAGTTTAATCCGTGGAATCATTCACAGTGTTCCATTCCAACAACAACGTCGATAAACCCACCACTTCCTAACACCATGCAACGCAGAACATTTCTCAAAGGCCTGGGAGCCACCCTGGCCATTCCTCAGCTGGAATCGCTCCACGCAGCCCAGGCCGCCAGCGCTCCCGCCGCGCCACTCCGCATGGCTTTCGTCTACGCGCCCAACGGCGTGAATTTGAAAAAATGGATGCCGTCCGGTGTCGGATCCGGCTACCAGATGGCAGAGTCGATGAAACCCATGGAAAAGCTGCGCGACAGCTTCCAGATCATCGGCGGACTCGATCACGACAAGGCCAAGTCCAACGGTGACGGCGCAGGCGATCACGCCCGGGCCAATGCCACTTACCTGACCGGCTGCCAGGCCAGAAAGACAGCCGGAGACGACATCCACGTGGGCACCTCCGTCGATCAAATCGCAGCCCAACAGATCGGCCATCAAACCCGCCTGCCGTCGCTCGAGCTGAGCACGGATCCACCGCGGAAATCGGGTCGCTGTGACTCCGGATACTCCTGCGCCTACCAGTACAACCTCTCCTGGCGCAGCGCCAGCACCCCGATGCCAGCCGAGCGGAATCCGCGTGCTGTGTTCGAAAAACTCTTCGGCACCGGCAACGCCGTGGCCGATGCCAAACGGCGCGCCCGTCAGCAGAGCGTGCTGGATTTCGTGCTCGAGGACGCCAAGCGCATGCGCAAAAAAGCCGGCTTTGAGGATCGGGACAAACTCGAGGAATACATGACCGCGGTGCGCGATGTCGAGCAGCGTATCAGTCGCCACGAAAACTTCGAAGTGCCCACCACGGACTTCCAGAGCCCCAGCGGCATCCCCGCCAGCTACCGCGAACATATCCGCCTGATGTATCAGCTGATGACGCTCGCCTTCCGCACCGATTCCACCCGCATCAGCACCTTCCTGCTCGCCCACGACGGATCAAACCGCTCGTTCAACGAGATTGGCATCTCCGGGGGACACCACTCGATTTCCCACCACAAAGGCAACGAGGAGAACCTGGAGCAGATTGCCCAAATCGATCAATTCTACCTCGAAGAATACGCCCGCTTCATCGCCGGTCTGAAATCGATGCAAGAAGGCAACGGAACTATGTTAGACAACACCATGATCGTCTACGGCTCCGGCATCGGCGATGGCAATCGCCACAACCACAACGATCTCCCGCTGATCCTCGCAGGAGGTGGCGGCGGCAGCTTGAACCCAGGCCGCTACCACCGGGTCAAGGAAGGCACACCGATGACCAACCTCTACCTCGCTATGTTAGAGCGGATGAACGTGAATGCACGTCGGGTCGGGGACTCCAGTGGGGTGCTGCAGGGAATTTAGCGTCCACGGCCGCACCCAGTCTCATCGTCCCCTCGAACCATTCCCCCATCCCCAATGCGCCTACCATTAATGTTCCTCACTGTGCTGCTGCTCTGTAGTTCCCAGAGCTGGGCGGCCGATCCTATCGAGGGCGAGTGGCTAAAGGGCGATGGCTCGGCGCGGATCAAAATCAAGGTGAACGACAAGGGTCAACTTACCGGAGCGCTTTCTTACGTCCGCGATCCAAAACGCAGGCACGACAGCAACAATCCGGACGTCTCGAAACGCAAGCGCCCACTGCTCGGACTCGTCATCATCCGCGGCTTCACCAAGAAGGGGAAGATGTGGCAAGGCGGCACCGTCTACGACAGCTCAAGCGGAAAAACCTACCAAGGAAAGATCTGGTTGGACCAAGGAAAATTGATCATGCGCGGCTACATCGGAGTCTCATTGATCGGGCGCACAAGCAGCTGGACCAGACACAAGTAACTCCAGCCCCGAGCTCTCGGGGCAATCATCACTTTGGAATGCCAAGAAGACGCCGATCGAAACCAGGCCTCTAACCGGTTGATCGTAGGCGGCGTTTACTTACCTTGGATTTTGAGCACGGGTTCACCATTGGCGAGGACGAGGGCCATCGTTGCGGTGAGCTGATGTCGGGAAGAGAGGTAGTAGCAGGAATCATACATATCGCGACCAGGCAGGGCGACAAAGGAGCCATCGTGACAACGGGCCATGTTGAACCAGGCTTTGTTGTAATCCATGATGGCACGCTGGGTTTCAACATCGCCGCAGAGGCGGGTGCCGAGCAGGCCCCAGCAGACAGCTAACATGCCATCAGCGTGAGCATCCGGCAGGTATTTTTTGGAATTCTTGAGCCCATGAGTGACGCGTTTGAGATACTCCGGATTATTCTGTGATTCACCTGCGAGATGATGGGCGACAATGGACAGGCCCTGACGTCCACCCGCGGCGTATGCTCCTGCTTTGGTGTGATAGCCGATGTAGCCATCCTTGTCCGTGCTCGACCGTAAATAGTCGAAGGCAAGGTCGACTTTTTTCTGATCAACAGCGACTCCGCACTGTTTCGCGAGTTCCCATGCAGCGAGTGATAAGGTGGTGGTAATGTTCATGGTTCCATATCCGCCAACTTCGGTATTGTGCCCCATGCCGCCAGTGCGGAACTTGTGTCCAACGTTGCCCATCTTCCCGTGGGTGCGGTCTTTGTAGTTCGCCATGTCATCCACTTGGGCGTATTCCAATTTCGCAGCGAGTGCTTGGATGGTGGGGAGAACTGCTTCGTCTTTGGTGAGAAGGTAATATTCACAGAGGAAAATACATTGATAGCCGGTAGGCCAGACCCAGATGCCTTTGTGAGGTTTTTCATTCCATGCGTGGGCAAGCTCTTTGGCTTGAGCACTCTTCCCGGCTGCGAGTAATGCCAGCGCGCTCATTCCCTTGGCGTGGACCTTTTCTTTTTGGATGTAGTCATAACCAGGGCCGCTGAGGTAGTTAGACGCCTGCTTCGCCAGAAGGGCTGATTTGGGGCAATTCAAGGGAAAGGTGTCAGAGAACTTACCAATGGCTTTCAGAGGAATGGTCACCTTGATGGGCTGCCCTGCACGGGTGACCGAGAGGATGAGTTTACCATCACCGCCTTCAGCCTCCTCGATGGCATTGCCAAAGTCCATCATCGGGCCTTCGTATCCGACGGTGGGAAATTCTTTCATTCGTGTCATGTGGTGCCCGAACGTGTGGGGCACGTCAAAAGGGCGTCCATTGACACCCGTGATCACATCATCCAGAGCAAGTTTCCCTGCGGCTGGAGAGTCAGCGAAGATGTATTTCACGGTAAACGACTGGGCCTCCATCGTGGCCCTTGCTCCGGTAGGCCCCAGATTGATCAGAAACCCGGGGACTTCTGTATCCGGCCCATGTTTCGACGGCTGCTCCCAGCGCCCCCGGTTATCTTTCTCAATGGCATGGAGAGATGTGACGATGAGGCTAAGAAAAAATACAGTGGTGACGAATGGTCGCTCGAGCATGGATTTTTAATACGTGGTAAAAATGAGATCGCAACCGAGAAAACACGTTCCGCACAAAAGACATTGTTCCCAATACTTGACCCGTTCCACGTCGCGTTGATCCCCTCATTGGCCATTGTCTTTTAAAAATACAGGCCTGGCAGAATTCACCTTGGCATGGCGAGTGAGCAAGTTAGAATAGGCAAGTGTGAGTATCAGTTCGCCCCATAAACACATCTACACCAACACTCAGGGCATTTGCTTCGGGGTTTTTCATAACCATCAACACTTGAGTCTTCGCAAGAATAGATCCTGTGCCTTTAGCTACTCCCGCCAACGCCTCCATGATGGTTCCCTCTAACACCCTCCTGAAAAGCAAATCCTAGCAACCATCTCCTCGCCTAGACTACTCTGCTAGCCATCTGCTACAGGTCGACCTCGGACCATAAAGCGAACGACAGGCCTCAGCATCAAATTTTCAGCACCCTTATTCTATGAAAACCTTACTTTTCGTCCTGATCAGCCTCCCCACTCTGTTACCTGCTGCTGTGGTCACATCCATAAATGATGCTGGCTCGGGCACTTTGCGCGAGGCAGTTGCCAATGCGGTGGATGGAGAGACGATCACGTTCGATTTCGCAACATACACAGGTTCCAATGCCCCCACCGTGTCCCTTCACACTGGAGAGATTGCCATCACGGGCAAGAACCTCATCATCGACGGAACTACTTCTGGCTCAGTCGTTACCATCACAGGCAACAACACCTCTAGAATCTTCAATCTTAACAATTCGGATACGGTCTTTCGAGGGATCGTATTTACCGAAGGGACGGACACTGACAAAGGCGGGGCGGTCTACCAAAGTTCATCATCACCCGAATACGAAAACTGCAGTTTTATCGATAACTCAGCCCCTCGTGGCGGGGCGGTTTACAGCTATTACTCTGGAGGGAAGTTTACCTCCTGCCGGTTCTCCGAAAACAATGCAACGCTCAATGGCGGCGCGGTTTACAACTCGCTTTCCTCTACGGATTTCCTCGACTCAGTCTTCGAGGGCAACACATCCGCGCGTGGGGGCGCGGTCTACAATGACGAGGCGTTCAATATGGAATTCGCGGGGTGTAGCTTTTCCAAAAACGTCGCTTCCATTTCAGGCGGCGCAATCGGCAGCGACCGTTCGAGTGAAACCTACACGGACTGTCGTTTCAAAGACAATGAGGCCGCCACCGGGGGTAGCATTTTTACCAACTTAACGTCGACTCAGGTGATCGGATCGATCTTCCGGGGAGATTCCGCGCAGGACTTTGGTGGCGCTATCCGTGCGGAATCCGGAACCTTGAACCTCACGAGCAGTTCCTTCCAAGGGGCTCAGGTATTTAACGAAGGAGGAGCCGTTTCGTTGAAAGCCACAGGTGGCACTTTCGATAGTTGCTTCTTTCTCAGCAACCGATCGTTCTCCAAGGGGGGCGCGCTCTACCTGGAAAACTCCTCGCCGAAGCTGCGCAACTGCACATTTCAGGGAAATCATGCTTCGCAAAATGGTGGCGCATTTTTCTCCGAGGATTCGGCCCCCGAGCTTTTTAATTGCCTCATCTGGCAAAACGCAGCGTTAGAAAACCCGACCACGATGTCGGCGTCATTTGAAAAATCAGGGACCGGGTCTCCGGCCTTTACCCAAAGCCTCGTCGAGAACTGGTCGGCTGGAAATTTGGGAGGGCTTGGCAATCTCGACGGCACACTGCCGGCGAACGATCCCCTCTTCATCACTCCGCTGACACCTTTGATCGCGCCTTTGAAGATCGGTGGCGACCTCCGACTCGCGGCGAACTCACCGATGATTGATGCAGGCTTGTCGAGTGAGGCTCTGAGTGCTGATGATGTCATGGGGAATGCGCGCATCGTGACAACGGTCGACCTCGGTGCCTTTGAGTTTCAAGGTCCTGTCTATGTCAACGCCGCCGTGGTTGGAGGCACTGGAGACGGCAGCAGTTGGGCGAATGCTTACTCAAAGCTTCAGGATGCTCTCAGTCAGACGCCTGAAGGACACCGAATCTACGTCGCGGAGGGAACTTATTACCCCGACGAGACCAGCTCCACCGACAGTGATCTACGCACTGCCAGCTTCGCGCTCCAAGGGCAACTCCTCATCCGTGGAGGATTTCCCGCCGAGGGGAACCCCACTTTGGCCGAGCGGAATCCCAAGATTTACCGCACTGTGCTCTCAGGCGATATCGACCAAAATGATCACTCTAGCGGCGACAACTCCGGCAATGCCTATCACGTGATTGTCGCGCCGGATTCCCTCCCCTTAGACCACCTGGATGGTGTGGTCATCGAGGGCGGACATGCCAATGAGGATGACGAGGAGGGGGATGAAAACTACATCGGTTCCGCTGCTGTGCTCTACAGCGCTCTTATCGCGGTCGATGACGCCAGTTCAGGGCGCGATGGAGGGGGCGTTTTTCTCGTTGGTGACAACACCCTCTCGCTCACCGATTGCGTGCTGCAAGGGAATCACTCAGGCAGCTTTGGTGGGGCCATCGCGGTGAGCCGATCGGATATCTACCTCGAAGGCAGTCGCATCTTGGGGAATACGGCGAGGTGGGGCGGTGCGTTTTTTGAAAGGTATGGCTCGTCGTTGATTCTGAATTGTCAGTTCCAAGGTAACAGTGTGCCGGAAACAGGTTCAGCATACTACAACGCCTTCTCGAGCTCTCGGTTCTTCAACTGCCTATTTCTTTCAAACCACGGAGCGGGCACGATCTCGGGTTACACTGGCCAAGCAGAATTTGTCAATTGCACTTGGCAAGGGAATCAGGCGGAGCACTCAAATGTGATTCAGTCTGGAGTGTCTTCATTGCAGAACTGCCTCGTTTGGGGCAATGCTGGATTCAATAATCAGAATCACCAATACGCTTCTCTCCCCTATAACTCGGGCATCTCCGTCACCTATAGTCTGATTCAATATTGGAATACCACCGATCTCGGCAGCCCCAACAACCGTGACGGAACGGACTTAAGCCTCGACCCTCGCTTTCTAATTCCCTTAAACAAGAATGATGCTCCATCGCTTGATCATGGGGACGCGGGACTGAGGGCTAGTTCTCCCGTTCTTGATGTGGGCGACAATTCGGCCAACCCATTCTCCACCGACCTCGCGGGAGATCCTCGCAAGGTGGGCACCATCGACATAGGAGCCTATGAGGGGGTGGTCACCGATGTCGCCCGCCTTTGGTTCACCGATGATGATGGCGATGGCAACCTCTATGGAGTAGAGGTCGCACTCGGCACGGACCCCGATCTCGCCGATGCGGGAGATCCTCGCAATCTTCGCATCACTCAGCTTAGCAACGGTCACCCCAAACTCGAATTTGGCTTTAACTATGACGCGCCCGTAGGAACAATCTGGAGGCTCACTCGCTCGACCACTCTGAACAATGATTTTGAGGAGATTTATCGCGCGGATCACACCAGCTCCGAGACGAATGGCAATCTCGACGTCAACATCAACACCAAGTTCGAAATCGAAGACCTCGACCCTCCGGCACCGAAAGCCTTCTATCGCTTTGAGGCACTCTATCTTCCGTAATTTTCCACCTGTCGACCCCATGCTTAAACGGGGCATATTAAAAGGCTGTGAGAACCGTTAATTTTCAGACTCGCATTGAACCAGGATATCATCGATGTGGCGACGCTGATTCACCTCTGCGTAGACCTTTTCCTGATAGCTCCCCCACCCATTGGCTTGGGTCAATAACATGGCGAGAGGAATCGCACGCGCGGAGTTGTCCCCGCCGGCCAGCGCATTGGTAGAAAGCGCACTCGCGATGTCGTCGGGATAGCGAAGCAGGAAAAAGAGCAGCACAGGTAGGGCTTCGGAAGTATGGCAAGTTAACCCCAAATCCTCCGCCGCCTGCAACGGATCGGCCTCCAGCCTGGAACTTGCCATTTCGAAATATTGTTTGGCATTGAGCTCCGGGTATGGGTGCTGACAGGCCTCCTGCACCGCGTCCGGCAGGTTGGTTCCTGAAACCAGCAAGTAGTTCATCCTAACTAACAGCTCAGCCGCATCAACCACCTCGGGGTCACCGTGGGTAAATTGGGTCAGTGTCCGGGCGGCAGAGATTTGCTCGTCCAGCGAGGCTTCATCGATCATCGCAGCGACTAACAAGGCGCGCGATGCCCCTGCCATATCGCTTGACATCGAGGCAGGCGACGACGGGTCCTCCAAACGGGCCAAGGTCTCCTTGGTGGCGCCGTCCATGTAGCTCTCGGAGTCACGCCACATCGCCTGCCACTTTTGTTGATAGACCTCTTGATCCCAATGACCCGCAGCAGCAAAGGCGTTCAACTGGCACATCATCTGATCGCCATAATGAGTCAAGTCACCGGCCGATTTACCCGGGTGGTATTGGCTGATCGGATCATGCACATTGTATACCCCATCGGGAAACAACCGAGCAATGGCCGATTGATTGTAAACCCAGTGGGGGCCGAGGTTCAGAGCATCGGCCAGAAAGGCTGATCGGATAACGGCAGAGGAGCTGGTGGTCATACTCACCAACTAACTACGTTCGCTCGGATGTCAACTGACCAAGTGGGGCAAAGCGATAGGTGCTGGTGCCAACGCGGCAGCCAATAAGAGCACTACCAACAGAATTCCGTCTTTATCGTTGCCATCACCAGTGCGTTCGCTAGCACATGGGCATGGCTTTTGATTTCGACCGCATTATTCCGCGCCGTGGCACCGGTTCTTTGAAATGGGACAAGTTCCCTGAGCTCGACCCGTTCTGGGTGGCGGACATGGATTTCACCTCGCCGCCTGAAGTGCTGGAGGCTCTACAAGAGCGTGTGGCGCACGGAGTGTTAGGCTACGCCGTCCCCCACCAAGGATTGATGGATGCGCTGCAGGAATACATGCAGAAGCGTCACCAGCTCAGCATTCAGGAAGAAGAAATTGTCCACCTCGGAGGCCTGGTCTGCGCGCTTTCCATGATCGCCCGCGCCATCGGTAAACCCGGCGGCCAGATCATGACCTGCACACCGATCTACCCACCATTCCTCAGCGTGCACCACGATGCGGACAAAGAGTGCCTCACCGTGCCCCACATCCAGGTGGATGGTCGCTGGGTCTTCGACTGGGAGGCCATGGAAGCCGCCGTCACCGAGGACACCGCCATTTTCCTCCTCAGCAACCCGCAGAACCCACTGGGCCGCGTGTTCACCCGCGAAGAAGTGGAGCAGCTCGCCGCCTTCTGCGATCGGCATGACATCGTGCTGGTATCCGATGAGATCCACTGCGATCTCATTCTCGATGAAACACAGACCCCACACGTCTGCGCCGCCGGCCTGCCGGAGGAGCTGCAGAAGCGCATCATCACCCTGTTAGCACCGAGCAAGACCTACAACATCGCCGGCATGGGATACGCCTTTGCGGTGATCCGCGATGCGGCACTGCGTCGGAAATTCACCCAGGCCAAGGGGCACAGCCAGCCAGAGATCGGCTGCCTTTCCTACTACACCGCCGAGGCCGCCTACCGTCACGGCGAGCCATGGCGTCAGCAGCTGCTCGCCTATCTGGCCAAGAACCGCGACACCGTCACCGACTTCGTCCGCACCCGTCTGCCAGGCTGTGTGATCCCCGACATTGAAGCCACCTACCTCGCCTGGATCGACTGCCGGGCGCTCGGAAAAGACAACCCTGCGAATTTCTTTGAAAAAGAAGCGACACTTTACCTCTCCGACGGCGTTTACTTTGGCGCACCCGGCCACGTCCGCTTCAACTACGGTTGTCCGAACAGCCGTGTGCTTGAAGGCCTCGAGAAAATGGCTAATGTCATTGCCTAAGCTCCAAATCATCATAATCTGACTTCCAACCATGAAACGTATTCTCCCTCTCGCTCTAGTTCTCAGCTCCCTGCCCGCTTCCCTTTCCGCCGATGTGGAAAATGAGATCCCGCTCGGCATCGAGGCCGTCACCGGTATCCGCAGCGAATATGTTTATCGGGGATTCACCCTCGCGGAGGACAGCGTGATGGATTTCCAAATCGAAACGGAAATCGCCCTGAACGATTACACCCTGCTCAACGTCGGTGGATGGTATGCCACGGAAACCGGCCAAGGCGACTACGATGAGTCCGCCGCCTTCGCCAAGTTACGCTTCCTGAAATCGGACAAACTGACCGTGGGGCTGAGCGCCACCTACCGCAGCTTCAGCAGCGATGTCTTCGAAGACGGTGTCGATCTCGGCATTTTCGGAACCTATCAGTTCTGCGATGACTTCGGCATCACCACTGGAGCTTACTACGACACAGGTGCCGATGCCTGGTATGGCCATGTGGAGAGCAACTGGTCCAAGACACTCTCGGACAAATCCTACATCTCGCTGAAAACCGGAATCAGCTACGTCAGCGACTACTATGGTCGTGATGGCTTCAACGATGCCTACACCCGTCTTTCCCTGACCTACCATGTTTCCGAGGCTGTCTCCGTCACACCATTCGTCGGTGCCTCCTTCTTGATCGACGATGAAAGCACCGTGCCTGGCGTGATCAACGACGACAGCGTCTTCGGCGGTCTGTGGTTTGTCGTTCGCTTCTAACCGTAACAGCGGACGGCATCCGCTTTGCATTTTATGAACGCCTCTTTCGGTGAAAAATTCCGTGCCGTGCTGGCAACGGGTCGGGTGGCGAATTTGCCCACCGTCTGGAGCAATGTGCTCATGGCCTACCTGATGGCCGAGACACTTCAAAATTCAGGCCACAGCTACTACTTCAACGGCGTCGAAACCTTCCAGCTTTGGATGTTAGGGCTGATCATGCTTGCCGGTTCGCTGCTTTATGTCGGTGGCTGCATGCTAGGCGACTACCGCGACATCCCCTTTGATACGGAACACCGCCCAGGACGCCCGATTCCATCGGGAGTGCTCTCACCCAGCTTCGTCGCCATCTCCGCCATCACGCTGTTAGGGCTTGGTCTCGTCGTTGGAGCGGCCTCTTTTCCTGTCGCGATCATCTACGGTTTCAAGGTGCCATGGGATGCCTTGAAGAGCGCCAGTGGAAATGATCTGCAATCCCTGGTGCAGACGGATCAGCTGGCATTGCTCGGAGTGCTGGTCGCTCTCATCGTCGTCTACGCCCTCTTCCACAAAAGGTCCCGACCTCTGGCCTTGGTGAACATGGCCCTGTGTCGGACTCAGCTGGTGATCTTTGCTGCGGCCGCCGCTCTACCAGCTTTTTTTTCCACCAGTAGCACGACTCCCACCTTCCACGGGCAATGGATCATCGCCCCCGTGCTGATCACCGGAGCCGCTGTGGGGATTTACACACTGCTGCTTGCCAGCGTTGCCGCGACGGAATCGAATCAGGAGAAGATCAAGTATTCGCTTTTCCTGAAAGCCGCGATGTTCTTGCTCCCCCTGCTGGCCATCGCCTTGATGTTGTCGCTTGGTTTTGAGCCCAAACAGGACTCCTATCCGTGGGGCAACAGCAGTTTGACGGCAGAGACCAGTCGGCCCCTATTTTACACCGTCCTGATTATTTACTGCAGCTGGATGCTATTCGCCTTCCGTGCGCTCCCTAACGACAAACCGGCCTTCGTCTCGCGCGCACTGGCTGGCTTTAGCTTGTTAGACGCCAGCTTCGCCGCCAGCTACTCGGTGACCGTGCCGCTGATCTGCCTGGCGCTCTTCGGACTCGCACTACTGCTGCAAAAGATCACTCCCGCGACTTAAGCCAAGAGGAGCAAGGAGGGCGCGATGTGGACCGGCCAAGTCGCAGCGCCACTCGGACAAAAAAATTCCTCCACCGGAACGACGTCCGACGGAGGAAGCTTTGAATTTTTCAGAGCCTAACCTTTCCCACGAGTGCGGGTGCTGGTGACCTTGGCGCTTTTCTCAATGAAGCTGATGATCTGTCCGGCGACGTCTTTGCCCGTGGCTGTTTCAATCCCTTCCAGCCCCGGTGAAGAGTTCACCTCCATCACCACCGGACCGTGGTTGGACCTAAGCAAATCGACCCCAGCCAGGCTCAGTCCCATGATCTTGGCGGCCCTAACGGCTGTGGCTCTTTCTTGAGGAGTTATTTTCACCACCGCAGCATTGCCACCGCGATGAAGGTTCGAGCGGAACTCGCCCTCCTTACCTTGGCGTTTCATCGCAGCCACGACTTTACCGCCAACCACCAGGCAGCGGATATCGGCGCCACCAGCCTCCTTGATGAACTCTTGGGCAAGGATGTTAGCATCCAGGCCGCGGAAAGCCTCGATCACGGATTCGGCAGCTTTGGCCGTTTCAGCCAATACCACACCCACCCCCTGCGTGCCTTCTAACAACTTGATCACAATCGGAGCGCCGCCGCACAATTTAATCATGTGCCCAGTGGCCCGGGTATCGTGCGCAAAGGTGGTCACCGGCAGGCCGATGCCTTTGCGTGCCAGCAGCTGCAGAGATCGCAATTTATCACGCGAACGAGAGATCGCCACGGACTCATTGATCGAGTAAACGCCCATGATTTCAAACTGGCGCACCACGGCGGTTCCAAAGAATGTGCGCGATGCGCCAATGCGAGGGATAATGGCATCGTAGTCGTTCAGCTCCTTGTCACCGAGGAAGATACTCGGACCGCTGGAGGCGATGTTCATGTGGCACTTAAGATAATCGATCACATCCACCTCATGGCCTGCTTTTTCAGCAGCCACTTTCAGGCTGTTCGTAGAATACAGGCGCGGATTTCGAGAGAGAATAGCTATTTTCATTTTCGTTTGTGGTGGGAGTGACCAGTCAGGCTCGAGATATTTCCAAACAAATGGGAAGCCTGAGTATCGACGACGAAGTAACCAGATAAAGCGCGCCGCCCGATAAGCAGAGGACACTTCATTACGGATCGATCTGCAAGGCTGAAAAGCACATCCCACTCGAATCCTCCGACCAGACGAACCACAGTCTTGATAATCATGCGTTCGCGCCCCTGGCCGGTGGAGCTTTTAATTTTTTTCCGCTGCACCAAGGGAGCCTCACAATGCACTGCCTCGCCGTGGTGACTGTAGGAGACAAAGCGAACCCACTCCTCGCCGCCCTTCTCAAACGACTCAATATCGTGGGCATGAAGACTGGAGGTATAGGCACCGGTGTCCACTTTCGCGGTCACAATATCCACCCCCAGATCGGGAAGTGAAAACCATTCCCTGCGGCCGATCAGCATTTTTGCATCGGTTCGGGAGCTTACCGGGATCTGCAGCTCCTCGGCCACGGCGCGGGAACTTTGCGTCCGGCGCGTGGCTTGGCTTATGTAGGTCTTGGGCATGCCTTAGTCATGGAGAAGAACGAGGAGTCACTCAAGCACCGACTACCTCTCTCTGCTGTGACAAAAAACTCATCAGCAGACGTGCAATCAACCGCATGTTGCGTTAGAACATCCTCAACATGCCGAAGAAACACAAACGAAAGCGTATCTCCCATCTCAGCGTGGGAGATTTCTTTAAACGCCACGGCGAATCTCTCAAGCTGGAGCTGCTCGGCGATGAAGTGGGTTACGAACGCAAAATCCTCGAGCCCACCATCAACCACCCCGGCCTCGCTCTCGCGGGCTTCCTTTCCTACTTTGCCTACAAACGTGTGCAAGTGCTGGGCAACTCCGAGCAATCGTATCTCAACAAGCTGGATGAAGCCGAGCGGATCGAACGTTTCAGCATCATTTGTCAGCGCGATATCCCCTGCATCGTCACCTCACGCGGCAAAGCACTCACCCCCGACCTGCTCAAGGTGGCCAACGAACACGGCATCGCCGTCTTTGGCACTCCCATGGTGACCATGAAATTTGTCAACGCCGCCACGCTGAATCTGGAAAAAGACTTCGCCGAGTCGACCACCCGCCATGGCTGCATGGTCGATTTTCGCGGTGTCGGTGTGCTCATCATGGGCGATAGCGGAGCGGGCAAGAGCGAGGTCGCCATCGGTCTGCTAGAACGCGGTGGCGCTCTGGTGGCCGATGACATGGTGATCATTCACAAGATCGGCGGTGAACTGGTCGCCAGCACCAAGGAATTCTCCCGTGGATTCATCGAGATGCGCGGCGTGGGGATCATCAATGTTGGCAATATCTTCGGTCTCGGCAGTATTCGTCCCAGCAAGCGACTCGATCTGGTCGTGACCCTGAAACCCCAGGCGGACCTCAACAATGTGGACCGTCTGGGAGTGAACCGAAAATCCTACCGTATCCTCGGCCACGGCGTCACCCATGTGGAGATTCCTGTCGCTCCGGGACGCGATACCACCCGCCTGGTGGCGGTCACCTGTCTCGAGCACCAATTGCGGATCATGGGTTACGACATGGCAGCCGAGTTCAACCAGCGTTTGATCGATAAGATGAACTCCAGCCAATTTGGACCAGGACTTTAGCCGCCTAGTAAGCCTTACAATCAACGCATTGCGTCACAAAACTTCCAAAATTTTCGCATTTTGGAAAAAAATCCCTTCCCCCGCAGCGGGCTGATAGCTAGAGTCCGCAGCAGACAAGCCCCCTGACGATCCAACCTATCGCTCAACATGCCTACCCGCGAATTCACTGTAACCAACAAATTGGGAATCCACGCCCGTCCCGCTGCTCAATTCGTTAAGACCGCCAGCCGCTTCTCTTGTGATATTCAGGTGGAAAAAGATGACGAGCAAGCCGACGGCAAATCGATCATGGGACTGATGATGCTCGCAGCCGGCCACGGCTCCGTTCTAACCATCTCAGCCGACGGTGAAGATGCAGATTCCGCCCTGGATGCACTGGGTGAGTTGATCGAAAAAAACTTTGAAGAATAGGCAGTTGCCAGAGACAACGGCTGCCCTCGCCTGCTAGAGGCATCTTGCCAGCATGCAAGATTCAGCTTTGACCACTGCCCCAGTTCCGTACAAACTAACCGGGATGCACGTCAACACTGAGGAAATCATTATTCAAGGCTCTCCTGGTTCGCCTGGGATTTCCTTTGGACCCGTGCATGTGATGGCGCGTGGTTTTTCCGCTCCTGATGTCTATGAGATCAGAGACGATCAGGTGGAGCGCGAGCAGGAACGATTTGAAAAAGCCTTGGAGATCACCAAGGAGCAGCTCGACCAGCTGCGTGTCCACATCGAAAACCTGTCCGGCGAAGAGGAAGGCAAAATTTTCGATGCCCACTTGATGGTGTTAGAGGACAAGACCTTGCTCAAGCGGGTCAGCCACGCCATTAGCGAGCGCCGGCAAAATGCCGAGTATGCCTTCTACGCGGTGATGCAAACCTTCCTGGAGGCGATGCGTCGGGTCAACGACTCCTACCTGCGCGAACGGGCAGCCGACATCGATGACGTCTGTCAGCGAGTGCTGCGTAATTTCACCCAAGATGCCACTTCTCCCGCCTCCGATCGCCCTGACCACCAGCACATCCTGGTGGCCTACGACCTGAGCCCCAGTGACACTGCATCGATCGATCGCAATCACGTGTTAGGCTTCGCCACTGAGCAAGGAAGCGTGAACTCGCACACCGCCATTCTAGCCCGATCACTTGGCATTCCCGCCATTGTGGGACTGGAAGGCGCAGTGATCGACATCACCACCCTCTCAGGAGGCATCCTCGATGGTTACAACGGCACCCTGATCCTCAACCCCTCGGTTGAGACGATCAAAAAGTATCAGGAAAAGTCGCTGCGCAAGAAGCAGGCGCAAAAAGAGCTGGAGACACTGCGGGAAAAAGACACCGCCACTTCGGACGGTCACCGCATTACGCTTTCCGCCAACATCGAGTTCACCAACGAACTCCCCCAGGTGGCGCAGTCGGGAGCCGAAGGGGTAGGCCTGTTCCGCACCGAGTTCTATCTACTCAACGGCGGTGAGATGCCAGACGAGCACCAGCAGGAAAAAGTTTACACTGAGGTCGCCAAGGCGATGAACCCGCACCTCACCATCGTCCGGACTCTCGACGCCGGCGGCGACAAAATCTCCGCCGAACCCCTGTCCAGTCCCGAGCCCAACCCCTTTCTGGGCTGGCGTGGCGTTCGGGTTTCGCTGACTCGAACCGCTCTGTTCAAAGAACAGCTGCGTGGCGTCTTGCGTGCCAGCACCGCGGGCAAACTGGGCGTCATGTTCCCCATGATCTCCGGCATTGCCGAAGTATTGGCGGCGAAAGAGCTGCTCAAGGAATCGATGGACGAGCTGCACCGTGAGGGAGTTCCCTTCGATGAAAACATTCAAGTGGGCGTGATGATCGAAATCCCCTCTGCCGCTGTGATGGCTGATGAAATTGCCAAGGAAGTGGATTTCCTCTCCATCGGAACCAACGATCTGATCCAGTACACAGTCGCCGTCGATCGCGTGAACCCCTACGTCGCCAATCTCTACAAACCCACCCACCCGGCGGTTTTCCGTCTGATGGACATGACGGTGCGCGCCGCCAAAGACAACGGCATCTGGACCGGAGTCTGCGGTGAAATGGCAGCCCAACTGCTACTCACTCCGCTCTTGGTCGGCTTGGGAGTGGATGAACTCTCGGTGGGCCCTCACATGGTGCCCAGCATTAAAAAAGCGGTGCGCTCACTGTCCCAGGCAGAATGCGCCGAGATGATGCAGCAGGTGCTCAAAATGCGCACCAGCCCCGACATCGCCGAGATTTCCAAGAACATGGCCTACCGCCATTATCCGGAACTGATTGATTAGACCTCTTCTGCGATGGTCTCGGACGACCACGTTCACCGCGGCCCGCTATTGAGGCGATATTCCATCAGGTCAATTTAGGTGCCGCTTGCTCGCCCCCCAAAGGCACAAAAAAGCCAGTGTATGAAGGGCTCATCACTGGCTCTGTTTGGGGAACTCGATTACCCCAACCTTGAGGCTGTTAGCTCATTCGTGATTTGAGTCACCACGAATGAACTGCTATTTGTAGGTTCAACTGCCTTTCGGCCATTCAACCTTACTTCTTGACCGCCTTACCGTCTTCCTGAATCAGGGTGAAGGTGCCATCGTGGTTCTTGGAGAGGACTTTCATCGCTTTCTCAGCCTTCGGCTCCATCATGGCGATGGTGTTGATTTGAATCCCCTTGGTCTTGGCTCGTGCTGCGACGTTGCGTGCAACCTGATCGGAGCTACCTCCGGCAAGACCATCGGTCATGAAGAAGATCACCTGAGGTGCAGGATCCATATTCAAAGCCATTTTAAGTGGATCTTCCCATGCGGTGCCCCAGACGAGAGGTGTATTTTTCACTGCCTTCAGGCTTTTGAAAATCTGTTGAGGAGAAGCTTCGAGCCATGAGACCGGCTGCTTTTTGCCAGTCGTTTTCCAGCTGCTGGCACTCTTCTTGGGTGACGACCATTTGAATTCGTTCTTGCCGCTTTTCACGATGGCACCGGAACGGTCTTTCGCCATTTCCACCTCGTCACCAGCCAGCCATGCCGGTCCAGCGAAGAAGATCAGCTGATACTGCACCCCTGGGCTGAGACCTTTGACAGATTTGGTCAGCTCTTTTTTCAGCAACTCAATCCGCTTACCGCGCATGGAAGCAGAGTAATCGATTACGTAGCAAACGCGGGTGGCCTGCACTTTCTGACCGAAGAAGGTAGCTCCACCGCCACCGTCGCCCCAGCCGTCTCCGTCGCCCCAGCCGTCACCAAAGTCATCGCCGTTGCCCATTTCGAGGGAAATCTCAGCGTTGGTTTCAGGAACGGGGATGGCAATGTTCGAAGTGACATTGGCCGCAATCACCTTAGCCATGGAAGACGAAGGAGAGGAAGGCTTCGGCTGCACTTTCCGAGAGATCTCGCGTTTGGTGACTTTTTCCTTTTCCTCCTGAGGTCCTTGATAAGAAACAATCTCCGGAGTGAAGTTATCCACGCTCGGCAGTAGGAAGAACATCAGAGCGATGCCTACCAATAACACAACCAGCAGGGAAATAATGATACTGCTGATGGTGCTGTTTCTCTTTTGCGCATCAAGACGTGCTTGTGCTTCTGGGCTCAGTGTTGCGTGAAGACTCATAGATTTGGATTAATATTGGAAGGAAGGACGGTGTGTGAATTTCTTTCAGCTTCAGCCAGACTAAAGCTTTGCTGCCTCAGGGCAACAACGAATGAAGCGTCCACTGGGATAAATTTAGTGCCTTTCTTTCGGAACTCAATCAGAACTTGAGGAAAAATAGCCGAAAATCACTGAAAAATCAGGCATTCAGGCGCTTGATGAATCGATAGCGGAACAGCCACATCCTCTCCGCAGACTGGACACCCTGTACATCGGCCATACAAGTGCCCGGGCGGAAAAAAACATCATTCTTCCAGCCTCTGATGTCCGTGACTCATTGACATTTTAAGAATTTAGAGTTGCGAATTCGTGATAATCTATGATGATGTGATCGCCACGGCGTTCATTCTGATCACTGTGGATAATGAATCAACAAAGGAGCACACTATCGCAGGAAGACCCAAAAGGCCAGGAGGCGGCGGACGACGCCGGAACCGACACAATTATGGCCCCCGTAAGAGAAAAGACGACGGCCGTGAAGATAAAGCTGTCGAGGTAGAAGGAACGATTTCCTCCGTCCTCGCTGGAACCATGTTCAAGGTGGAATTGCCTAGTGGACACGAAGTCCTCGCACACATCTCTGGGAAAATGCGTAAACGTTTCATCCGCTTGGTGGTGGGTGACAAGGTGAAAATGGAGATGTCTCCCTATGACACCAGCAAAGCCCGGATCGTTTTCCGTGTGGGCTAAATTCTTGCGGGGATGATTTTTCAGTCTGATCACGCGATCGGACTCACCCAAATCCCCCCCCCCTACCAAACCCCTCCTCCTTTTTCACCATGCTGCGTTTTTACGCTTACAAGGGATGCGATGGCTGTCGGAAGGCACGCAAGTGGTTGCAAGCGAATGATATTTCATTCGAAGAGATCCCTGTGCGCGAGCAACCGCCGTCGCTTGACGAATTGCAACAGGCTAAGGAGGTATTAGGCCTCAAGGCCTTGTTCAATACCTCTGGCATGGATTACCGCAAGCTGGGCATGAAGGACAAGCTCCCTGCCATGTCCGAGCAAGAAGCACTGCAGACACTGCACGAATGCGGAAACTTGGTGAAACGCCCATTTCTGGTTGGCGAAACCACCGCACTCACCGGCTTCAAAGAAGCGGTGTGGGCCGAGCAGTTGACTTCGCAGTAGTCGCTTCCCCCATTTTTGCTGCGCCCTGGGATCAATCGATTCTGGCCAAGTTGTGCACACATGTCATAGACTTCACACCGCAATGCTCATCTTCGAAACATGGCAACAGGGATTCCTCGCCGCGCTGGTGGTGCTGGTCTTTATCTGTTTTGTCAAAGAGTGGATCTCAGCCGAACTGGTGGCTCTGTCGGCATTGCTTGCCTGCGTGATGACCGGCATTCTCAGCGTCGATGTTGAAGACCCCTACAATGCGCTGAAAGTTTTCTCCCACCCCGCCCCGATCACCGTGGCTTGCATGTTTGTGCTCAGTGCCGCACTGGAGCGAACCGGGGTGATCGAAGCGCTGGGTAATTGGTTTGAAAAACTGGCCGGCAGCTCCCCGGTCAAGATGCTCGTGGTGATGATGTCACTCGTGGCCTTCCTCTCTGGCTTCGTCAATAACACGCCGGTGGTGGTGGTGTTCATGCCCATCGTGTTAGGCATTTGCCGTCGCCGCGAATACACCGCCTCCAAGTATCTCATCCCCCTTTCCTACGCAGCCATCGTCGGCGGCACCATGACCATCATCGGCACCTCCACCAATCTCATTGCCACCGGCATCGCCGAGAAAAAGGGACTGGAGGGCTTCACCATGTTTTCCATCACTCCACTCGGTCTCGTCTTTGTGGCCACGGCATTTATTTACATGCTGACGATCGGGAAGAAGCTGCTGCCCACACGCGTCACCCTGGCCACTCTGCTCGATAACGAAAACTCCAGAGAGTTCATCACCCATGCCTATGTGCGCAAAGAGAGTGACCTCGATGGCAAGGCATTTCCAGAAACTGATCTGGCGAAAATGAAAAAAGCCCGGGTGCTGGAAGTGCTGCGCGACGGCAGACGACTGCGCCGTCCACTCAACGAAATCATCTTCCAAGCGGGCGATGAAATCGTCTTCAAAGGGGTGTTGGAAGGTGTCATGGATGTCTCTCAAACCGAGGGCATCGATGTCCGCGGTAAGGAATCGGCAGGTCTCGAAGGCATCCGCACCGAGAGTGCGCTGCTGATGGAGGGCATCATCGGACCGGAATCGACGATGACCGGAAAAAGCCTGAAGGAGCTGAACTTCCGTCAACGCTTCGGCGTCCTGATCCTAGCGGTGCACCGCCGCGGACGCAACCTGCGCGAACGCTTTGAAGACGAAAAGCTCGCCTTTGGTGACACCTTGCTCGTGCAGGGTCCGACGGAAAAAATGCGCACCCTTTTCCGTCAGCGCGACTTCATCAACCTCAGCGAACCCAATCACACCACCTTCCGCAGAAGCAAAGCCCCTATTGCCATCTGTGCGCTGCTCTTGTTCATGATTGTTGGCGCTATCGGTGGCAACTTTGGCATCCCCCGGATCCCGATTGTGCAGCTGGCGATTACCGGAGCGCTACTCGTCCTAGTGACCCGCTGCGTGCAGCCCCAGGAAGCCTACCGCGCGATTGAGTGGAAGGTGGTCTTTTTGATTTTTGGAATGTTAGGGCTGGGGATGGCGATCGAGCGATCCGGCCTCGCCCAACTGATTGCCAACGGTATGACCAACGGTTTGGGCATTGAAAACCCCTACCTCATGCTGGCGCTGATGTATTTGCTATCGGCGGTGATGACCGAGATCATTTCCAACAATGCTGTCGCCGTGCTGCTCACCCCGCTCGCCATCGTTGTGGCCAATACCCTGAGTCTCACCATTGGCGAACCGGTGAGCCCCATCCCCTTTGTCATTGCCGTGATGTTTGGCTCCTCCGCCAGCTTCTCGACCCCCATCGGCTATCAGACCAACACCTTTGTCTATGGTGCCGGTGGTTATAAATTCGGCGATTTTTTCCGCGCCGGTTTCCCGCTCGCCGTGATCCTCTGGCTCATGGCCAGCTGCCTGATCCCACTGCTTTGGCCATTTGACGCCGTGTAATCGCAGCGGTCGTCCATGGACGACCTCAAGGCCGCACGCTCTGGGCGAAAGTCTGAATGAGCTTCCTGAGAGCCGTCACATCAGGTTCCTCTAACAAGGTGAGTCCCTCTTGAGCAGGCAACCCACAAGCTTTGGTTGCAATCACCGGCACGCCCATCGCAAGTGCCCGAAGCAGAGGTCGCGGTGAGTGCTCGATGTGAGCTGGCAAGACGACAAGGTCACACTGCATGATCTCAGACAGGCTAGCCTGACGACTATTCGGCAAGTCTACACCTTCATCGGCGTTTCCTAAGACCAGCACGGTGACATCCATCCCCTGCAGCGCTTCTTGCAGCTCATACACGCCCTTTTTTCCAAGAGGTGAAGCGGGAAACCCGATCATCAGAGGTGAGTGCGGCGTGTGCGACCGAACTTCAACTTGAGGAACCACCCAGGGCAAGCGAGTCACCTTGCCGGGCATGGCATCCGCCACTCCGTGGTGGGCGGTGAAGATCCGCTGAGCATGCGATAAAGCTTCCTGCTCGATCTCGCACAAAGATGCATCCACGCGAAAATCATTCAGGGTCGAGCTCCGAGCGTGTTTGATATGAGCAGAGTTCAATCGGCTTTGTATTTCCCCCAGAGGATAGCGCGTAGCAAGAACATCGAAGGTTCGTCCACCCATCACTCCGAGCCGCCAGAGGTGCGGCAGAAGGTTCTGGCTAACGATCAGGTGAGTGACGCGGAAATCGATCCTACGGGCGTAGGTAGCAGCCAGTTTTTGATCGAACTCCATCAAGGTCCGTTGCAACGCTCCGCCGTTCTGGGACAGAAAACGGAGCCGAAGCGATCTCAGAAGCGTCAGAGCAGTGGCGTAGCGGAAAGGGGTCGCCGTCGGGTTTTTCCACCGATACGCCGGAGCTCGGTATCGACGGGCGTTGATAGGACACAGCACCCGGTCGTCAGCCTGCAGGTGGGTGTTTAACCACTGCTGGAACTCGGGCACATACGAATCTAACAACACCGCCGTGCGACCCAAGTCCTGCTTTGTTGCATCCTGAGGAGCGTTCCGAAAACAGCCACCGACATTACAGCTGAAACAATTTCCCACCTCTTCAATCGGCTGCGGAGAAGAACCTGAATCAGGTGCCATCGCATCTCCGCTTTGCTCACTGAGGAAGCGGATGTGAAGATGGTTTTTACTCAAGGAGGCTTCCAGGCGCAGAGCGGCATGGTAGCTGAACCGTAGATCAACATAGTTCCAAAATACCGTCGCATCCCTACCCACCGCCGCAAGAGA
This sequence comes from Oceaniferula flava, assembly GCF_016811075.1. NCBI lineage: Bacteria > Pseudomonadati > Verrucomicrobiota > Verrucomicrobiia > Verrucomicrobiales > Verrucomicrobiaceae > Oceaniferula > Oceaniferula flava. The sequence goes on along the minus strand of NZ_JAFBGL010000009.1, from coordinate 24,231 downwards.
ACCGGCAACCACCTGCGAGTGCGCATGGCGCTCAACGATGCGGCACCCTGCCTTGAGCGCGGCATTGTAAAGTCCGTTGGAAAGCTGACACAGCCCACCACCAAGGTTGGGAATCATGCAACCCTCCCTCAACTCTCTACCTACGACGTATCCCTTGCCTCGGGTGGTTCGCCCCATTTGCTTCCAAAAACTAAACACCTCGCCAGCCGGAATCACCGTGCCGTGCAGCGCCCGGCAGGCCATGCGAAGGTTCTGGACCTTGCCTGCTGTTAGGTCGCGTTCGGCTGCGTGCTCTTCGGTCCAGAGCGGAGTGGACGAGCTGGCGATGACTGGTGCCTCGCTAAGAGCGTCCGATCGAGGATGTCGACTCACCCCGTCTGCAAGATTCATCAGCATGCGCCGCCCCTGCAGTAGCTTCACCTTGGCAGAGAAAAGCAAGGCTTGGCGCCGGGTGGGAAGTTGGTTCGATCGATCGTGCATAGTCAGGGGGAGTTCGATAGATAATGTTCAACTCAATCGAATCTTTCCATCATCATCGCCATTCGTGTTTGGGGTATCTTCCTGCGAGGTCTTTTTTCATCTGGGGATAGCCGCGTTCCCAAAACCCTTCGAGATCACCTGTCACCTGCCACGGACGTTGATTGGGTGCCAACAAGTGGACTAACAACTTCACCTTGCCATCGGCGATTTTCGGAAGCTCGGTGACATCGTAAAGGTGCTGCATTTTCATCGCAATCCAGGGTTCGGCATCACGCTTGTATTTCACCTTGGCGGACTTCCCATTCGAGAGCTTCACTTCGGTCGGCGCATAGGCATCGAGCACCGCCTTTTGCGGTCCGGACAGCCATTTGGAAAGCACCGGGAGGACGTCGCGGTTTTTGATATCTTTGTAGGATTTCGCTCCCTGACAAACTTCTTCAATCACCATTTGATGATCGTCCTCGCTGAATCCGGGCAGCTCCATCTCCGGCATCCACTGGCTGAGGTTCACCAAGCGTGCGATCCATTGCTCGACGGCGCGGTCCCACTTATTGAGTTTCAGCTCTCCGGAAACCACCCGTTGAGCAAGCAGATGAGCGGCTTGATCGAGCGGTGGCTCTCCACCTTCTTTGGAGGCAAGCACGAGGTCACGGAAGCGGGTTTCGCGTCGCCTCACAACACGCCGTGCCGACTCGTCATAAACAGCCCCATCGTGATCGGAAAAGTCCTCCGGGAATTGCGCCTGCAGCGACTCGAGCGAGATCCTGGTGCAGCGGTTCAAGTACACCGAGACCTCCCGGCCCTCGACCTCGGTCATCTCGGCAGCCACAAAGGCATCGGCGCCCTTAGCCACACTCTCGGCATCGATTTTCCCTTTCCGGTTTCCGACCACCCGACACGACAAGGTGGCCTCACCCAGCTGGGCTGCCAAGCGATCACTCAAGGCTGCCAACACCGCATGGCGCACCGCCTCTTGATCGAATTCAGCATCGCGCGGAGGGCGCCAATTGAGCCCTGACCTTCGAGCGATTTGCTCCAACTGCTTCAGTGCCTTCTCCAGCTCGCGTGCACCACGCGCCATGATGCCATAATCGCCACAGCGTCGGGGATCGTAGCGCATATCGCGTGCCACATTGAAGGCACGCCACTCGGCGGCGAAATCGGTGAGATCACTGTCGTCACTAAATGCTTTCTGCCCCCCTTTCCCCCGTAGAAAAACACCCTCGCTCTGCACGGCCGCGGCAATGAAACCAGCCTCGGCCACACAGTTGTGCTGTTGCCCCGCTAACAGAAGTCGGGCATAACGTGGATGCAGAGGAAAGCGGGCCATCGCCCTACCCTGCTCCGTGATTTCTTCGAGAACATCCAGCGCGCCGAGCTGATGCAGCAGCTGGGTCGCCACCTCCAGAGCATGGGCATCGGGTGCTTCCAACCAGCGGAACTTCGCCACATCGTCGATGCCCGCCGCCTTGAGTGCGAGCAGCACCTCTGCGAGGTCGACCCGTTTGATCTCGGGCAGCTCAAAGGCCACCCTCCGACCATGATCGTTCTCACTCCACAGACGCAGACATTTCCCCGGCGCCGTCCGTCCTGCCCGACCGGCACGTTGATCCGCTGAAGCGCGCGAGATTTTTTCGATCATCAAGGTATCGATCCCTCGCACGGGATCGTAGCGAGCGACACGCGCCAATCCGGCATCGATCACCGTGCAAACGCCATCGATGGTCAGTGAGGTCTCCGCCACATTGGTGGAGACAATGATACGCGGACTTCCGTGAGGAGCCACCGCTTCATCTTGCAGCTTGGGCGACAGACCACTGTATAGCGGACAGACTTTCCAGCCACGCGACCACGCCGCGCGCTCCACCAGCTCCACCGTCCGCCGGATTTCATGCACACCGGGAAGAAAGACCAGAATATGCCCCGCATCCTCGCGGCCGACCTCCTGTTTGATCGCTGCCGCCACGTGATCCCACAGTCCTGCACGTGGCCCCTGAGCGCCGCGTTGCGCCCCCTGACTGATCGCCTGATACTTGATATCCACAGGAAAAACACGCCCATCTGCCTCCAGCACCTCGCAGGGCTGAAGATACTCGCGCAGGCCGCCAGTTTCCAGCGTCGCGGACATCACCACCAACTTGAGATCCTCCCGTGAAGATTCCTGCAAATCGAGGCACCGTGCCAAAGCCACATCACTGGCGATGCGGCGTTCGTGAAATTCATCAAAGACCACCGCACCCACGCCCGGAAGATCGGCATCTTCTTGCAGCCAGCGCTGCAGCACACCGTCGGTTACGTAAACGATGCGAGTCTGCTCGCTCATGCAGTTTTCAAAGCGCACCACGTGACCGACCTCGCCACCGGGTTTCACACCACGCAGTGCCGCGACGTGTCTGGCCAGCAGTCGGGCAGCAATCCGGCGAGGCTGCACCACCACAATCAGTCCCTCGACCCCACTTTCTAACAACATCGACGGAACACAGGTCGATTTCCCTGATCCCGTGGGGGCGCGCAGCAGCAAACGCCCGCTCTGCTGCACAGCTTCGCCAATCTCGTCACGTAAGGCATGAATCGGTAATTCCATTTTCTAACTCTTTTTGTAAAATTCTTGATACGCACGCGGAGACATCCCCATCAGCTTGGTGAAGGCGCGGGTGAAATTGGCGTGTTCTTCATAACCCAGCGCATTGGCCACTTCCCTCACCTGCATCTCCGTATTCATCAACCAATCGCAGGCTGCCGACATCTTCACCTGCAGAATGAACTGCCGCGGTGTGGTATCCATATGCTCACGGAACAAACGTTCCAGCGTGCTCACCGAGATCGAGGCCGCTTGAGCCAGACTGGTAATACTCACCTGGTGCTGCAAGTTATCGTGAATCGCCGCGACGATCACAGAAAGCTTCCGCTGGCCGCCCGAGGTGGGGAGCTGCTCGCTGTATCCAGTTTTTCTGGAAATCCCGGCCGTGCCCACCCAGTTGCCCTCGAGATCTTGCAGCGGGATTTTACTCGTCGATCGCCACTCGACCCCTCCCATGCGATTGGGCAGCAGCTCCGGCTTGTTGAGTTTCGGTTTTCGCGACTTGAGCACCCGCTGGTCGCCGCGCAGAAAGACCTTCGCCAGAGTGGGCGGGAAGATATCTCCGTCCTTCAGACCCAACACCTCGTCCTCACTCATTTTCGCCACCTCGTGGCAGAAGGCCTGGTTGACATAGACAAAGCGGCCCTCAGCATCCTTGATCCAAAAAATCACATCCGGTAGCGCCTGAAAAAGTGCCGGCGCGATTTGGCCCGGCATCAGCGTCGCGGTGAAGCCTTTGGCATCGAGTTCCGGGTGCTCATCCATGGGCCTACACTGGCTAAATCCCCTGCCGATTCAATGACGAAAAATGATAACCTCTTGACGTGTGAAACAATAGACAGCTTCCGTATTAGGTGAAACAATCATTCTTCGCATGAAATTATTTCGTAATTACAGCATCACCGCCGCTCTTGTCGGCTTCGCCACCCTCTCTCCGCTTTCCGCTCAGGATCAGGACCAGGATCAAGAAATCTACCAACGCGGCTTCCTCAGCAAAAAGGGCGCCCTGGAGTCGCTTCAAGTTACGGAAGGCTACGAGCTTCAACTGGTCCTCAGCGACCCGATTATTCACGAACCTGTCGCCGTCGCGTGGGATGGCAATGGCGTGATGTATGTGGTGGAAATGCGCAGCTACATGCAGGATGCCGATGCCTCCGGCGAGAACGAACCGGTTTCCAGAATCTCCCGTCACGAGGACACCGATGGCGACGGCGTGTATGATAAGCACAGTGTCTACATCGACAAGATGGTGCTGCCTCGCATGATTCTTCCACTCGACGATCGCTTGATGGTGGGTGTCTCCCACACCCTTGACCTATGGAACTACCGCGATACCGATGGCGACGGAGTGGCTGATGAGAAAGTCAAAATTCACGAAGGTGGTCACCGGGGAGGTAATATGGAGCACCAGCCGAGCGGTCTGATCTGGGCATTGGATAACTGGATCTATCTCACCTACGAAAACGTTCGCTACCGCTTCACCGATGGTAAATTGGAAGTGGAAAAAATCCCAAGCGGCAACGGCCAGTGGGGATTGACCCAGGACGACGACGGTCGGATGTATTACACCCGTGCCGGCCGCGAGCGTCCGGCCGAAGGTTTCCAGCAGCCTGCCCAATACGGCATGATCAGTGTGCCGAACGAATTCAAAGGAACCTTCTACAAAGTCTACCCGATGGCCCCCGTGCCGGATGTGCAAGGTGGCGAACGCCGCGTGGGACCCACTGGAGGCCTGAACTACTTCACCGGCTGCGCTGGTCAGGAAATTTTCCGAGGCGATGCCTTACCGTCCGATGTCTACGGCGACCTCTTCGTCCCGGAACCGGTCGGTCGTCTGATCCGCCGCGCCAAAGTCGAACGCTCGAATGGTAAAACCGTCATCGGCAGCGCCACCGAGCCTGGCACGGAATTCATTCGCACCAGGGACATCAACTTCCGCCCGGTGCAAACATCCACCGGTCCGGACGGCTGCCTTTACATCGTCGATATGCACCGCGGCATCATCCAGCAAGGAAACTGGACCAAACCCGGCAGCTACCTGCGCGGCATCATCGACAACTGGGGGCTCAACAAAAACATCGGCAAAGGACGCATCTACCGTCTGGTGCACAAGGACCATAAACCGGGGCCCAAACCCAAACTCAATGGACTGAAAACCGTGGAACTGCTTAAATACCTCGACCACGCCAACGGCTGGTGGCGCGACACCGCGAAGCGCCTGATCATCCTCCGTGACGACCGCGAATCCGTCGCTCCGCAGCTGCAAAAAGCCACGCTGAACCCGAAGGTCAAAACACAAACGCGCATCACCGCGCTGTGGACGCTCGAAGGCATGTCAGCCGCTCAGCCGGAATTGTTGGGCAAGCTCCTTACCGACTCCGACCAACGCATCGTCTGCAATGCCATCCGCGTTAGTGAAGCCTGGATCAAGAAAAACGATGCCACTGTGCTCGCTGCCATCAACAAGCTCGCCGACACCGAAAACCCCGAAATTGCCATCCAGCTGCTGAACTCCCTGCAATACTGCGGTAACCCGGCCAGCCTCGCCAGCACGCGCGATCAGCTGATGTCCGATCATGGAGATCTCCCTGCCGTCGTGGCCAACATCAAGGTCCGCGAACAATTGGCCAACCCTCGCCGGGGCAAAGCCAGCACGCCCATGGATCGCGCCATGACCCGTGGTCAGAAAATCTACACCCAGCTCTGCATCGAGTGTCACGGCGACAAGGGTCAAGGGTCGCCGATGGCAGGTCAGGAAGGCGTCACTCTCGCTCCGGCGCTGAGCTCCGGGCGAGTCACCGGCTCCGGAGAGACCCTGGTGCGCACCTTGTTGCACGGTCTGCAAGGTCCCTTGGATGGCAAGAACTACCCTGCCGGAATCATGCCACCACAAGGAAGCAACAGCGACCAATGGATTTCCGATGTCGCCACCTACGTGCGTAACAGCTTCGGCAACAAAGCCTCGATGATCACGCCTTCCATGGTGAAAGGAATCCGCAAGGTCGATTCCGGTCGCAAGGAAATGTGGACACAGAAAGAGCTGGATGCTTTAGCCCCCAAGGAGCTAAACAACCATCAATCGTGGAAACTCACCGCCAGCCACAGAGAAAACGACCTGAAGTATGCCATCGATCGCAATGCCAAGACCCGCTACAGCTCGAAACATAGAATGGAACCAGGAATGTGGATCCAGATCGAGCTGCCAAGCGCCGTCGAGATCGAACGCATCACCATGGACAGTTCCCAGTCGCCCAATGACTTCCCAGCCACCTACACCGTCAGTTTCTCCATGGACGGAAAAAGCTGGAAAACCACCAGCAACCAGCAAGGTTCAGCCTCCACAACAAGCTTCTTCACGACGCCTACCAAAGCTCGATTCATCCGCATCAATCAGCAAGGAAAGAGTCCAAAATATTATTGGTCCATCCATGAACTCCAGCTTTTCGGTCGTTAGGAAAACCCAATAACCCTCACCAACCAACATCAACCCAACATAAAAAAAACATGTCAGAATACTTCCCTAACGTTCCTCAATTTCAGTATGAAGGAACGTCATCGACCAATCCATTCGCCTTCCGTCACTACAATCCGGACGAGAAAATTGGCGATAAAACCATGCGTGAGCACCTGCGATTTGGCGCGGCATACTGGCACGTCATGCGCAACGAGCTGGGCGACCCCTTTGGTGCCGGCACCGCACTGATGCCCTGGGACGACGGCTCTGAAACCCTGCAGAACGCCCTGAACCGGGTGCCTGTCTTCTTCGAGTTCCTCAACAAATCCCAGATCGATTACTACTGCTTCCACGATCGCGACATCTCCCCTGAAGGAGCCACCCTCGCGGAAACTCACAAGAATCTCGATCGCGTGGTCGATGAGCTGGAAAAATTCCAAGGCGAAACCGGCAAGAAACTTCTCTGGGGAACAGCCTGCCTGTTCGGTCACCCGCGCTACGCCCACGGCGCAGCCACCTCGCCGAATGCCGATGTCTTTGCCTACGGCGCCAGCCAGGTGAAACACGCACTTGAAGCCACCCACCGTCTCGGCGGTGAAGGCTACGTCTTCTGGGGAGGCCGTGAAGGTTACGCCACCCTGCTCAATACCGACATGAAACGTGAGCTCGATCACCTCGCCGCCATGCTCCACCTCGCCGTGGATCACGCCAAGAAGATCGGCTACCAAGGTCAGTTCTACATCGAGCCAAAACCGCGCGAACCGTCCACCCACCAATACGATTCCGATTCCGCTGCCTGTCTCAATTTCCTCCGTGAGTATGATTTGTTAGACCACTTCAAGCTCAACATCGAGACCAACCACGCCACCCTCGCCGGCCACACCATGGAGCACGAACTCGACGTCGCCATCGGTGCCAACGCACTCGGCAGCATCGATGCCAACCGTGGCGACGAACTCATCGGCTGGGACACCGACCAGTTCCCGACCAATGTTTACGACACCACCCAGGTCATGATCCGCGTTCTGAAAATGGGCGGCTTCACCACCGGTGGTTTGAACTTCGATGCCAAGCGTCGTCGTGAATCTCACGAGCCGGAAGATCTCTTCCACGCCCACATCGGTGGCATGGATGTTTTCGCCCGCGGATTGAAGATCGCGCACAAGATTATCGAAGACGGTCGGATGGATGCTTTCATCACAGAACGTTACTCGAGTTATGACAGTGGCATTGGTGCCGAGATCGAATCCGGCTCCACCTCTCTCGACAGCTTGGACGCTCACGCTCAGTCAATTGACCCACCACAACTCTCTAGCGGACGCCAAGAAATGTTGGAAAACATTATCAATGATTATCTGGTCTAATCGTTTTTCTTTGCATAGAAGACGTGAATCGCATTCAGCGATTTGACAAATAAAACTAATATTACCCTATGAGTAACGATAACAATATTAATGCAAAACGGCTCTTATGGGCTGGCTTTGTAGCGATTCTAGCAGCCGGTGTTGGTTTCGGTGTCCGAGGCGGCATCTTTGCCAACTGGGCCGCTGATTTTGGCTTTAGCGGAGCCCAGTTAGGTGCCATCGGTGGTGCTGGATTCACTGGTTTCTGCTTCGGTATCATGATCGGTGGTGTGGTGGTCGATAAAATCGGCTACGGCAAGCTGGTCATCGCCGCCTTCCTCTTCCACATCCTCTCTGCCTTTATCACCTTTGGTGCGATGCAAGGTCAGGACAGTGCCACGGCCTACCAGTTCCTGTTCTGGGGCATGTTCGTGTTCGCGCTTGCTAACGGAACGCTCGAAGCGGTGGCCAACCCTCTGGTGGCAACCCTCTTCCCTGAGAACCGTAACCACTACCTCAACATCCTCCACGCATCATGGCCACTCGGTATGATCCTCGGCGGCATGGTCGGTTGGTTCCTCGGTGGCGAAGGCGGCTGGGGCTGGAAAGCTCAGCTGGCACTCTACCTCGTTCCTACCATCGTTTACGGTGTGATGTTCTTCGGCCAGAAGTTTCCTCAGTCGGAAGCTACTGCGAAGGGCCTCAAGTTTGGTGAAATGCTCAAGGACGTCGGCATCCTCGGCGGACTGGTTGTTTCCTTCATGCTCTACCTGTTCTTCCAGGGCACGATCGCACCATTCTTCGAAGCTGACTCCAACGCTCCAAAATTGATTTCGCTGTTCATCGCCATCATCACCTTGGTCTCTATTGGAGCCATCACCAAGTTCGCCATCGGCCACTGGCTGCTGTTTGTTCTCTTCATCACCCACGCCCTCGTCGGCGCGGTTGAGCTGGGCACCGACGGTTGGATCCAGAATATCACCGGTGCCATCTTGAGTGAGAAAGAAGGAAAGATCCTCTTTGTCTTCACCTCCGCCATGATGTTCCTGCTGCGTTTCTGCGCTCACTTCATCGAGGAAAAAGCAGGTCTCAAACCTATCAGCCTGCTGTTTGTTTGTGCCCTGCTCGGTTGCCTTGGCCTGAACCTGGTCTCCGCTGTCACCTCCTTCGGTCCAGCACTCGGAGCCCTGCTCGTTTACGCTCTCGGTAAGACCTTCTTCTGGCCTACCATGCTCGCCGTCGTTGGCGATCGCTTCCCTGCCACTGGCGCTATCGCCATGAGCTTGATGGGTGGTATCGGCATGATGTCCGCCGGTCTCATCGGCACCCCTGGTCTCGGATATTTCAAAGACCGCTACGCCGCTGAAGAGCTCAAGAAAGCCGACACCGAACTCTACGCAGATTGGCAAGCACCTGAGCAGAAGAGCCAGTTCCTCCAGTTCGATACCGTCACTCCAATCGAGGGCAAACGTCTGGAAGAAGCTAAGAAAACAGCCGTCGATGAGCGCACAGAGGCCCAGAAAACTGTGGTCGCTGCAGACATCGAAGGTAACCGTCGCACCTTGAAAGTGGATTCCTTTATCCCCGCTGCCATGGCTGTGATCTACCTCTTGCTGATGCTCTACTTCAAAGCCATCGGTGGTTACAAGCCAGTCAAGATTGACGACTAAACCTACCTGTCTCTTATCACGCCTTCTCCGTCTCCAGCGGAGAAGGCGTCTTCCCTTTCACTTGCTGGTGACAAGTCGCCCCCTTTCACACCACTATTCAGCCTTCCCACCATGCTCCTTGGTTTAGACTGCTCCACCCAAAGTCTCTCGGCCCTGATCCTCGACACTCAGGCTGGCACGATTGTCACGCAGTCATCGGTGAACTTCGAAGCCAATCTGCCGCAGCATCAAACCACCTCCGGCTTTGTCCGCGGCGACCATGATGGCGAGGTTTTTTCCAGCCCCCTAATGTGGTTGGACGCCCTGGATCTGCTTCTCTCCCGTCTGGTTGACGAGGGCATGGATCTTTCTCAAATCACCGCCATTTCAGGCTCCGGGCAGCAGCATGCCACGGTCTACCTGAACTCCACTTTTTCTGACACACTGGCCGCTTTGGATCCTCAAAGCGACCTTTCCTCCCAGCTCGCTCCCTGCCTCAGCCGATCGCTCTCCCCCATCTGGATGGACAGCTCGACTTCTGAGGAATGCGCCGAAATCGCAGCCGCCATGGGTGGCGACGAGGAAATGGGGCGCCGCACTGGCTCCACCACCACCCAACGCTTTTCCGGCCCGCAAATCCGCCGCTTTTTCAAGCAATCGCCCGACGCCTGGGCGGCGACCGATCGCATCCACCTCACCAGCTCGTTTCTTGCTTCCGTGCTGGCAGGCAAGTCCGTGGCCATCGACCATGGTGACGGCGCCGGTATGAACCTGATGAACCTCCGCAGCGGCGAGTGGGACGAGACCGCGCTGGCTGCGACCGCACCCGGTCTGGCTGAAAAGCTTCCCCCGCTAGCAGCATCGTCCACCGTAGCCGGCACGCTGGCTAACTACTTCGTGGAAAAATACCACTTCAGCCCCAAGGCCAAAGTCATTCTCTGGTCGGGCGACAACCCCTGTAGCCTGGTTGGTATGGGTGCCGCTTCACCGGGCAAAATGGTGATCAGCCTGGGCACCAGCTACACCCTCTTCGCCGCCATGGACCAGCCACGGACCGATCCGGATGGCTACGGTCACGTATTCGGCAACCCCTGCGGCAATTTCATGAGTCTGATCTGCTTCCACAATGGAGCACTCTGCTCGGAACGCCTGAAAAACTCACTCGGTCTGAGCTGGGAGGAGTTCGACCAGCACGCCTCGGTGCCACCGACCGCCGACAGTCAGCCGAGCCTGCCGTTTTTCGAAGCAGAAATCACCCCGCTCGCTCCGGCGGCACCGCAAGACGCCACCACCATCCGCAGCCTGCTCGACGGACAATTTCTTAACATGTTGGCTCGTAGCCAGTGGATGGGCACGGTGCCCAACAGCATTTACGTCACCGGTGGCACTTCTCAGAGCCACGGCGTCTGCCAGACCATCGCTAACATTTTCAATGCCAATGTGCAACGCATGGAAACCAACGCCTCCGCCGCACTGGGCGCGGCGATGCGTGCGGGTCATGCCCCCGGCTACTCGCTGGAAGCTCTGGAAGCATCATTCACGCAGCCAATGCAAGACTCGCTTGTCACACCCGATGCTAATGCTGTAGCTATATACCAGAGGATGGCACCACGCTTTGATGCCACCTTGAAACAACACCTCTCTACACCAACCTAACCGAATCCAATTATGTCACGACCAGTTACTCTTTTCACCGGCCAGTGGGCCGATCTCTCGCTTGCCGATCTCCTGCCCAAGGTTAAGGAAATGGGCTACGATGGTGTTGAACTCGCCTGCTGGGGCGATCACTTTGATGTCGATGCCGCACTCTCCGATGATGCTTACATCGCCGAGAAATGGCAGCTGCTCAACGACAACGGCCTCGACTGCTACGCCATCTCCAACCACCTCGTCGGCCAAGCGATCTGCGATAACATCGATGAGCGCCACAAAGCGATCCTCAGTGAGGACATTTGGGGCGATGGCGACCCGGAAGGTGTGCGCCAGCGCGCCGCCGAGCACATGGCAAATGCCGCCCGTGCCTGCCGCAAGTTCATGGATGCCCGCCCCGGCGGAAAACACCCCATCACTCCAGCGGTCAACGGTTTCACCGGATCCTCAATCTGGCACGCGCTCTACTCCTTCCCACCGACATCTCAGGAATACCTGCAAGCCGGCTTCGACGATTTCGCCAAGCGCTTCATCCCCATCCTCGATGTCTTCGAAGAAGTCGATGTCAACTTCGCCCTCGAAGTGCACCCCACGGAAATCGCATTCGATATCGCCTCCACCGAACGCGCCATCGAGGCCGTCAAGGGGCACAAGCGTTTCGGCTTCAACTACGATCCTTCACACCTCGGCTACCAAGGCGTCGACTACGTCAAATTCATCCGCACCTTCTCGGATCGCATTTACCACGTCCACATGAAGGACGCCTGGTGGGGGCACGGTGACGGCACCGTAGGGGTCTTTGGGGGTCATACCGAGTTCGCTGATGCCCGCCGCTTCTGGGACTTCCGTTCCGTGGGTCGTGGCGATATTAATTTCGAAGAAATCATCGTCGCTCTCAGTGACACCGGCTACGAGGGTCCTCTCTCCGTCGAATGGGAAGATGCCCGCATGGACCGCTTCCACGGCGCCACCGAGTCGTGCGCTTACGTCAAAAACCTCGACTTCCCGCGTAATACCGGTGGGCTGTTTGACTCTGCTTTTGATAACGACAATCAGTAAACCCGCCTAACAAACGGACCCTAGCGACCTAACAAAACACACTCATTATGATTCCTACTCAAAAAGTCCGCATGGGCATGATCGGCGGTGGCCGTGGTGCCTTTATTGGTGCAGTGCACCGCATCGCAGCTGCCATTGATCAACAGATCGAGCTCGTCTGTGGTGCCTTCTCATCTGACCCACAGCGCTCGAAAGATTCCGGCGCTGACCTGTTCCTCCCCGCCGACCGTTGTTACGGCACTTACGAGGAGATGATGGAAAAAGAAAGTGCGCTGCCTGAAAATGAGCGCATGCAATTTGTCGCCATCGTCACACCTAACCACGTCCACTTCCCTGCCGCCAAGGCTGCCTTGGAAGCCGGTTTCCACGTGCTCTGTGATAAACCCGCCACTCTTGACCTGGCCGAGGCCAAACAGCTCAAGCCGATCATTGAAAAATCAGGCAAACTCTTCGGTCTGACCCACACTTACACCGGCTACCCGATGGTGAAACAAGCACGCCACCTCGTGGCGGAAGGACATCTTGGTGAAATCCGCAAGGTGGTGGTGGAATACCCGCAGGGCTGGCTTGCCGATGCCATTGAGTCGGACGACCAAAAACAAGCAGCATGGCGCACCGACCCGAAAAAATCCGGCGCTGCCGGCTGCATGGGCGACATCGGAACCCACGCTGAGAACCTCGCCGAGGTCATCTCCGGCCTGCACATTTCCGAACTCGCCGCGGACCTCACCGCCTTTGTTCCCGGTCGTCGCCTCGACGACGATGGCAACGTGCTACTCCGCTTCGAAGGCGGTGCCAAGGGCGTCTTACATGCCTCGCAGATTGCCGTTGGTGAAGAGAACAATCTCAGCATCCGCGTCTGGGGAACCAAGGCGGGGCTCGAATGGCATCAGAACGAGCCGAATACGCTCTTGGTGAAATACAACGACCGCCCAGCCGAAGTCTACCGCACCGGTCACGACTACCTTTGCGAAGCCGCCAAAGCGGGCACCCGCACTCCCCCAGCCCACCCAGAGGGCTACCTGGAAGCCTTTGCCAACCTTTACCTGAATTTCTCCAACCACATTCGCGCGGTAGAAGCTGGTGAGACACCGTCAGAGATCGCCACCGATTACCCAGGCATTGACGACGGCATTCGCGGCATGGCCTTCATTGAAGCCGTGGTCGGATCCAGCGCCAAGAATGCAGCGTGGACGAGCTTGGATGTCTAACGATATTCGGACCCTGAACGTTCCTCATGCCCTTGCATGAGCCATTCTAAGGTTTCCAATCAAACATTCTCGGCATTCAGTTCGCCCAATAAATCGCGACCTGCAATCGCCCCTAACATTTCAAGCTCGGCAGCTAACACCTGCCGGGCTTTTTTTCCACCCTCATCCGGCCTGCCGCAGTGAGTGCAGGAGGCAAAGCCCGGATAGCCTCCGCTTTTCTGAGGATCATTTTCTGGCGATACCAGACTCACCACAGGCCGAGACCTCTCTCGGTTCGACGGCTGGACCACAATCGGATGAATCCAGCAGGTCAGCGGTTTGTCAAACCATGGCTCCCCTCCCTGCTCCATCGCCAAGCGTTGGATGCCGCAGCGACCTTGCCGGTCGAGAAACACGCAGCGGGTCTTGGGAAAATGCGCCGGGTAATCATCCGCCAGCTCCCCGTCGTCAGCCTCACGGGTCGCCGTTTTCAATGATCTTCCTCCGCGGACAGAAACGATCGGCTCTACTGGCAAACTTAAACCATAGTCCTTAAAGGTGTCCGCATGATCTACGATCAGTCGCTGAAGGCCCTCAGCCTCTTCTTGTGAAAGGTAGACGCCATCGTGACAACAAGTCGCCCGACACCGATCCAGCTCGCAGGCGCGCACCTTCTGCTCGAAGGCCTCGTGATCCAGCACCGCCTCGCGCACCAGCTCGCGTAAAACCTCTGCTGTTTGTTGGTAAGCCGTCAATGCCATCGCGCGCCCATCATCCCTGAAGCCATCATCTTTGGCACTGATTTATTTCCACTATTTGGCATTTAGAATTTACCACTTAGTGCTTAGAATTCCTGCATGGCCCTTCCCCTCAAACGCAGCGAAGTCATCTGCTTCTACGATCTCCAATACCGCTGGGCAAAGCGCAGCACCGATCGATTCACCGAAGTCCGCATCGAGCTCAACGAGTTCCCCGACGGTCAGATGATCATCGCCCAATGTCCCCGCATTTTCAGACCGGACATGGTGGAAACCATCATCGAAGAAGGGCGCGCCATGGGCTGGAACCCGGAAGAAACAGGTGAAGACCTCACCGTGCGGCTCACCAAACGAGGCCTCAGTAAAATGGATGCGCAGTAGATGCTCTACTATAAGTGCGGTGGCTCGACACCACTTTCGATCTCACGGGTGGAGCGCCACTCAGCTCCTTCGCAAGCCACTTCAGAGGCAAGGGCTGCACCATTTATGCTTGCTGGCGTCATTGCGCCCAAAGTGGTGGGTGGAGGGTGCGGTTGACTCTTGCGATTTGCCTCCCCATGCCCCCTCCAGGCAGCCTTGACCCAAAGTGTTGCATTGGAGGCTCTCGGCGAGGGTTCCAACATGAATGCTGTCCAAATTCATAGAATACAAAGCGGTGTCGAGCCACCGCACTCAGAAATCATCCTCGATCTTGATTCTATCGTATTTAAAAGACCGCACCGTATTTTGGAAAGCTGGTGAGGCTTTCTGGGCAAACCATGAAGCCGAGCACCATGGGTATTGATCCGCGACAGCTACCAATCCATGTTTAACTGGGTTTTCTATTACATAATGCAGTCTCGCGAAGTAGGACGCCTCATAAGTCAGTGGCGTGTCCCTGTAGTTATGCCACACCTTGCGTGCCGGAGTTTCATCCAAGCTATTCACGTAACGAGCACTCACCGTATGGAGATGGCTAAGCATATTCGATAGATTGCCTCCACCCTCCTTCGGTGAGGTGGCAATCATGTGATAGTGATTGGAAAATAATGCCCAAGCCTGGAGCTGCCACCCGTAGCGATCTGATAAAGTCATCAGCTGTTCATGAAGAAACTTCAATCTTAAGCGACTCTTAAAAAAGTGCTGTTTGCGGTAGGTTCCGGCAGTCACCATATACACCCCTGATGCTTTATTGAAATGCGGGGGCGCATGAGGCCAAGGTATGGAATCACGATGAGCCATTGGTCGAACCTAACTTGAATCGATGGATCGAAGCGAGAGTAATCTTGAGTGCGGTGGCTCGACACCGCTTTGCGATCTCACGGGTGGAGCGTCACTCAGCTCCGAGCCCTCGCCAAAAATCTCCATACCATCTCCTTCGAAAGCCACTTCGGAGGCAAGGGCCGCACCATTCGAGCTTGCTGGCGTCATTGCGCCCAAAGTGGTGAGTGGAGGGTGCGGTTGACTCTTGCGATTTGCCCCCATGTCCCCTCCAGGCAACCCTGCCCCAAAGTGGTGCATTGGAGGCTCTCGGCGAGGGTTCCAACATGAATGCTGTCCAAATTCATAGAATACAAAGCGGTGTCGAGCTACCACACTCAAAAAAAACGCCGCCGAAGGTTTCCCCTCGGCGGCGTGATGATTGTTGTTGGGTCGTTTAAGCGACTCGGAGATTACTCCTTGTCGTCAGAGCTTGGGCTCCACTCCTCGGAACTTCCGGAGGAAGCGAGGTTGAATGCCTGCTCGAGGCCGACGAGGTCACCAGACGGACGCAGGGTCTCGAAGCTGGCGGACTCTTTCTCGAGTTGCTCTGGGTCGTAGTTGACGGCTTTGATGGAGAGACCGATGCGGCGCTCCACTTTGTCCACCTTGATGACACGGGCTTCGATTTCGTCGCCCACTTTGATGACGTCCTTGACCTTCTCGACGTGTCCCTCAGCAAGCTGGGAGATGTGGATGAGGCCATCGATGTCATTCTCGAGGTTAACGAATGCGCCGAAGCTAGCGATCTTGGCAACGGAACCTTTAACGAGGTCACCGACCTTGAAGTCGTTTTCGATTTCGGCCCATGGATCACCGTCAAGCTGCTTGACGCCAAGGGAAACACGCTGGTTGTCCTTGTCGATGCTGAGCACCACGGCTTCCACTTCGTCGCCCTTCTTGAGGACTTCGCTTGGGTGGTTGATCTTGCGAGTCCAAGAGAGATCGGACACGTGGATCATACCGTCGATACCTTCCTCCATTCCGAGGAATGCACCGTAAGGAGTGAGGTTGCGCACCTCGCCTTTGACTTGGGTGCCGATTGGGTACTTGGTCTCAAGGATGTCCCATGGGTTTTCTTCCATCTGACGGACGCCGAGGGAGATCTTCTGCTCCTCGATGCTGATACCGAGGACGACAGCTTTGATTTCCTGGTCGATCTCAAGCACATCGCTTGGACGGTTGATACGCTTGACCCAAGAGAGTTCGGAAACGTGAACGAGGCCTTCGACGCCGCTCTCCATCTCGATGAACGCACCGTAAGGAAGAAGCTTGGTGACTTTTCCGGTAACTTCGGTGCCGATTGGGTAACGAGCTTCGATGTCTTCCCATGGGTTGTCCTCCATTTGCTTGAGGCCCAGAGAAACACGCTCTTTTTCACGATCGACGTCGAGAATGAGCACTTCCAGTGTCTGGCCGATGTGGACCAGAGCGGATGGGTGGGAAATACGACCCCAGCTCATGTCGGTGACGTGAAGCAGGCCGTCCATGCCTTGCAGGTCGACGAATGCACCGAAGTCGGTGATGTTCTTGACCTGACCTTCCACCTTGTCGCCAACTTTGACGGACTGGAGGAACTGCTGGCGTTGCTCGGCGCGCTCGCTTTCGATCACTTCGCGGCGGGAAAGAACGATGTTCTTGCGCTCGTCGTTGACCTTGACGATCTTAAATTCGTAAACCTTACCAACGTATTCGTTGAGGTCTTTGGGTGGGATGATGTCGACTTGTGAGCCGGGAAGGAAGGCTTCGACACCGACGTTGACCATGAGACCACCTTTGACGGCGCTCTTGATCTTGCCTTTGACGAGTCCACCGTCGTGGTAAACACCGACGATTTTTTCCCAGTTCTTGCGGTGGGCGGCTTTCTCTTTGGAGAGCACGACCATGCCTTCATCGTTTTCGAGTTTCATCAGAAGGACTTCGCACTCATCGCCTACTTCGATTTCCTCGTCTTCAAATTCAGCCGCTGGGATAGCGCCTTCGGATTTGTAGCCGATGTCCACGAGGACAACTTGAGGTTTGATGGCAATGATGGTTCCGTTGACAACGGATCCTTCTTCGAATGAGCGGAACTTTGAGTCGATCAAAGATTCCAGTTCTGCAGTAGCAGTCATTAGTTTTGGTTTTGTGGTTAAGGTTAGGTTCCTTGGTTAATTTCTTTCCGTTTACCGCTGATCTTACTCAGCAGCGTTGCCCCATGATGTCCTACAGATACGGGGCGCCAATCCGCAGGACGAAAGAAAATCAGAGGGCGGAACTTACT
The DNA here is from genome assembly GCF_016811075.1 of Oceaniferula flava. NCBI lineage: Bacteria > Pseudomonadati > Verrucomicrobiota > Verrucomicrobiia > Verrucomicrobiales > Verrucomicrobiaceae > Oceaniferula > Oceaniferula flava. Next base: position 6,565 of record NZ_JAFBGL010000009.1, on the reverse strand, counting down.
AAAATCAACCGGTTTGGCAAGAAGAATAGATGGATTTCAGCCACCCGCGAAAAACCCATAAATACATCTTTTTCAGCAAGTTACGCAAAACCCGCTCAATTGATGGACGACACATCGCGGATCAGGGACATCCGAATGCGTGTTTTCACTCCTTTTCCACGACTCTTTTCAACAGCCCGCTGAATGCTCTGTGCGAGCTCGGGGGGAGGAAATCCGGGACCTTCCAGGTGGATCTCCATGACTCCCGACTGGTTCTTTTTGCGATGAAATTGAGTGCTCAGCAGTCGGTAATCCTGCGCTGCGGGAAGATCGGACGCCACGAGCACCTCGGCGATGCTGCGTTCGATGGGGTTGGTTTTCGCCGCCTTACTGACCAGCACAGATGCCAGCGGAACCGTCAAGCCGGCACAGACGAGAGCCAGAACAATCGCCAAACGTTGCGCCCACAGCTGGGCGGCGTCTTTTTTCCCACGCACTCCGGCAATGAGAAAGTTCATCGCCGATCCCAGGACGATGGCGACCACATTGGTGCCAAACAACAGGCCCGCCCCCTTGGCTGTGTCCTGCTCGTTCAAGGCGAGGCAGATGCCAGTGGTCGCGATCGGTGGCACCAGAGCGGCGGCAATCGCCACACCGGCAAGCGCGCTGCTGAGTTTCGGTCGGGCCAAGCAATACGATGCCGCAATGCCCGAGATAAACGCGACACCCAAATCCAGCAGGGTCGGCTCGCCCCGCGCGAGAAGTTCACCGGTGATCCCCATACCGATGCTACGCGCACCAAAGCCGAGGCCAATGCCGATCAGTAAAGCCGAGAAAAAGCCCAAGAGGACGGCCTTCTGACACTGCCTCCACAGCGGCCAGTTCCCCTGCACCACCGCCAGACCACCACCTAACAAAGGGGTCATCAGCGGAGCGACCAGCATCGCACCGATCACCACCGCCGCGCTGTCAGCTAACAGCCCCAGACCAGCAATGGCCGTGGCCAAAATCATCAACACTGCAAAATCAAAGCTCCAGCGCGCCTTGCCCTCGATCTCGGTGAACAGAAGAATCCGCTCGTCTCGCTCGAGCTGCGGCACGTTCAGACTGAGCAGCTGCCCCATTTTCTCGCGCAAGCGATGCCCCATGGGTCGGGCCGCGCGGATCACGCCCACGCTCATCCCCTCGTCACCTTTCATCAGCCGCTCCGGCACCGTGCCGAAGAGCTTCCGCCGCAGCGTGCCACCGCCTGTAGCGCCAATCAGCAACAGCCCATACTGGCCACTTTTCACCTCTGCCTTGAGAGCTGTGGAAATGCTATCGGAAAGCACCACCTTGGAGCTGATCTCCTCTTCGGAAACGCCAGCTCGCTGCACCGCACGCCGCAGGTGCTCGCGCCCCACATCCGCAGAGAGCTCATCGGTATCCGATTCAATGTAAAATGCAGTGGCCTCGCTGCCGGCCATCTTCGCCGCCAACCTGAGCCCCAATCGCGAGTGACTTCCTCCGGCGCAAGGCACGAGAATCGAGGGGGCGGTGTTTTCTTCGATATTGAAACTGCCGAGCCGCAGAACCAGCACCGGGCAGTGCGCGTCGTCGAGGATTTCACGCGCCAGCTTTCCTGTCATCGATCCATCGCGCGCCGAATCATGCCGCCCCACCACGATCAGATCCGGGGTGAGCGATCGCTCCACGGAAAGCGCGGTTTCGTGTCGGCTCAAGCAATTCACTCGGCAAAGCTTGATTTCCATGGTGCCGCAGTCGATGAGGGCATCGGCCAGATGGCTCCACTGCGCCTCCTCGTCCAAAAGATCCACCCCCCATGGCTTCCAGCTGAGATCGGTCGCCGATTGATCGCTACCGCCTTGTTCCAGCCAGAGAATATTGAGCGGACTGTCGAGGGCGCGGGCAATGCGCACACCCCAGCGAGTCATCGCAGCGGCTTCGTTATGTTTGCGAATGATCAGGAGCATGGCGGAAGCTTATTTACCGAACTTGCGGTCGAGTTCATTGAGGGAAATATGGATCAGGGTGGGCCGACCATCCGGTGTGCAATAGGGCAGGTCACAGGCAAACATCGCGGTCAGCAAGGACTCCGCATGATCGATCCGGCATGGCTCCCGCCGCCCTACCCGCTTGGCCAGACCGGTGGCAAAAGCCTCGAACGCCATCGCTTTGCCACGACGCGACCCCACGGTCTCGTGCAGCTCGTCCACCAGCTCCAGCAAGAAGCCGCGGACGTCGGACACCTTGATGAAGGCCGGCATGCTGCTGACCTGAACCGTGGTGCCACCAAAGGAATCCACCTGCATGCCCGCCTCGGCAAAGTGGCCCGCGTGGCGCAGCACGATGTCGTAATCCACGGCATCCAGTTCCAACAGCTCTGGCACTAACAAGCCTTGGGATTCGATCGCCGCGCCACTGCCCGCCGCTAACAAATCTTCGTAGACGATTCGTTCGCGCGCGGCGACCGGGTCCAGCAGCACCACTCCCTCGTCACCTTCTAACACGACATAACGATCGTGCAACGGCCCGATCAGTCGGAAGTCCGGCTGCTCCACCACGGGTTTCCCCGAGGGAGCAGTCAACTCTTCCTGCTGCTCCACCTGATGGGGAAAAACCGGCTGAGATGTCGAGGTTTCCCGACTCGGCGAGCTGGGCTGCGACGGTGCTGCAGGGGGCGAAACAGGCACCCGCTGCGAGGATGCCCCCACAGCGGAGACAGAAGGTTTCTTACCTGTCGGCGCCACCGGCGAGCCCACTGGCTGCTCGGTGGTCTCCGCACGCTCTGGTGTCGCGGGGAAATCAGTAGCTGGTGGCGGCTCCTCGAGATCGCCAGCCAGCGATCGCTCCACCGCTTCGGCAATCAAATTGCGCACATCGAAGGGACGGCGGAATCGCACCTCTTTTTTGGCCGGGTGCACATTCACATCCACCAGTGAGGGATCCATATCGATCCACAGCCAAGCCGCCGGGTGCACGCCATCGCTGACCGCCCCTTTATAACCATCGCGTAGAGCTCGGGAGATCGCGGAGTCCTCGATGGGGCGTCCGTTGAGGAAGACAAACTGCTGTCGTCTCCCCTTCCGCGCATAGTCCGCAGGCAGCAGATATCCGCGCAGCACCATGCCTGGGCCGGCACTGCGTTTCACCTCGATCAATTTCCCCGCCGCCTCACTCCCGGCCAGACTCGAAATGCGCACCCGCCAATCGCTGGCCGCCGGCAGATCGAAGACGGGTCGACCATCTTTGATCAGGGTGAAGCGCACCTCTGGAGCTGCCAAGGCATGCAGGCGCACCTGATGCTCGACATGGGCGAACTCGGTGCTCTCCGCCCGCAGGAACTTGCGCCGAGCCGGCACGTTGAAGAAAATTTGTTTCACCTCGATAGACGTGCCCTCCGGAACCCCAGCATCGCGGACGTCGCGCAGCGTGCCTCCGTCGACTTGAATTTCGGTGCCTGCGACGCTGCCTTTTTCCCGCGTGGTCATCCTGAACCGCGCCACACTGGCAATACTCGGCACCGCCTCGCCGCGAAACCCGAGGGTCAGGATCGATTCCAGCTGCTCGCTATTCTTCAGCTTGCTGGTGGCGTGGCGTTCCAGCGAGAGCAGTGCGTCCTCGCGGTTCATGCCGCAGGCGTCATCGGTCACCCGGATCATCGCCGTGCCGCCGCGCTGGATTTCCACGGTGACGTGTTTCGCCCCCGCATCCAGGCTATTCTCCACCAGTTCCTTGACCACCGAGGACGGTCGTTCCACCACCTCCCCGGCTGCGACCTGGCTGGCTAGGGTGTCGTCGAGAATTTGAATTTTGGGCACGCGGCGAATGAAAAGTTGAGATTGGAAAGGATGCCACCAGAGCGGGCTGGCATCTGCCCCAGACTATGCGTAGCGACGCCTCGAAGCCAATAGTAGTTTTCCCATCCGCGGATTTTTTAATTGTCCATTACCCATTATCCACTATCCATTAACCCACCGTGCCGAGAGACCCACAACCAACATTTATGGAGCGTATGGCGAACAGCCGTCCCCCGTGGTTTTGGTGGATGCTTATCCTGATTCTTTCCTCCTGCTTCACAGTGCTCACCTGGTCACTCTGCTTCAGCATTTTCAACCATCCGGAGGTGCCGCGCAACTACGAGATCCTGCGTAAGCTGGGACGACTGCCAGAGCACAAGGCCTATACCTCCCAGACCGCCCCTGGCCTGCCTGCCGGATCGGCACCGGTGCTGCGCAAGAGCTACCTCGAGTTCTCCGACGGCGAGCTCGAGAAGGTGAACACCAGCCTGTTGCACAGCTACCTGACGAATTTCCGCGAGAACACCTTCTGCACCTATCTGGAAGGCAACTACCGCGTGATCGGGGCTCGCAAACTGACGAAGGACGACATCATCAGCGAGGGCTTTGCCGTCCAACTGCGTGCCTACATGCAGCCGGATGAATACACCCAGCTCTCCCCCTACCCGGTGGTCGCCGAGATCATTTTTCCCACTCCCTATGCCGATTCCTACAAGGGGTTTCATCAGGGCGACATGATTGAGCTGGGCATCACGCCGCATTTTGCCTCCCTGCTGCACCTAGGAAAAGTGGCGGTAAAAGACGACGACACCATCGTGGTGGTCACCGCCGTCAGCCTCGCCTCCAAGCTGCGCCCGCCACATGAAGGCCCCTTCGATCTGGTACCTCCTGCCGAGATCAAGCTGGACGCCGCATTCCCGCTCTTTCCGGTCCTCCCCGTCACCGCCACCGCGCCCAAGGCGACTGAGGAGCCAAAAAGCGAGTAGCCACCGCTGAAAGTGACCATTTCCGTAAGGCGATAGTCTTGACAGCGAGTCAGGTGGATGGCAAATGCACGACCATGTCTCACGATCAGGCTTTGAAAAATAATGATGTTGATGCGCGTCGGGAAACCATGGAGGAGGCCGATGTGCTTCTCATTGGCGGCGGTGTGATGAGTGCCACCTTGGGTGTGCTGCTGCACCAGCTGGACCCCACCCTGAACATCCAAATCGTCGAAGCCCTGGCCGACGTCGCACGCGAAAGCTCGAATCCATGGAACAACGCCGGCACCGGCCACGCCGCACTCTGTGAGCTGAACTACACCAAGGAGCTCGAGAACGGTGACGTCGATATCACCAAGGCGCTGGAGATCAACGAGGCATTCCAAGTGTCCAAGCAATTCTGGGCCTACCTCACCGAGCAGGGCATCCTTGGCGATCCCAAGGAGTTCATCAATGCCGTGCCGCACATGAGCTTTGTCCGCGGCAAGAAAAACGTCGGCTACCTGAGAAAGCGCTTCGAGAAGATGCAAGCGCACCACTTTTTCCAAGACATGGAATTCACCGATGATGCCGAGACCGTCAGCGAGTGGACTCCCCTCCTCACCCAGGGTCGCCCCGCCCATGAAGCGATCGCGGCCACCCGCGTGAACAGCGGCACCGACATCAACTTCGGCGCACTGACCGAGCAGCTGGTGAGCTATCTGGAAGCGCAGGACAGCATCAAGCTGGCCACCAATCACATCGTCAAAGACCTCAAGCGCACCAAAGACGGCGGCTGGCAGATCAAGGTCCGCAACATGGAGCGCGGCATCAATCGCAAGATCAAAGCGCCCTTCGTCTTCGTCGGCGCCGGCGGCGCGAGCCTTCCGCTGCTGCAGAAATCCGACATCCCCGAGGGCAAAGGCTTTGGCGGGTTCCCGGTCAGCGGTCAGTTCCTAGTCTGCGACAACCCTGAAATCGTCGCCAAACATGAGGCCAAGGTCTACGGCAAAGCCGCGGTCGGCGCGCCGCCAATGTCCGTTCCCCACCTCGATACCCGCGTTATCGATGGCAAGAAGACTCTGCTGTTTGGGCCCTTCGCCGGTTTCTCACCCAAGTTCCTGAAAAGCGGATCCCTGCTGGATCTGCCTAGCTCGGTCAAAATTTCCAACCTCATCCCGATGCTGGCTGTCGGCAAAGACAACCTCGACCTCACCAAATACCTCATCGAGCAGTGCATGCTCACCGATGAGGACCGGATCGATACCCTGCGCGAGTTCTTCCCCGAAGCCGAGCTCGAACACTGGCACCTCGAGACCGCCGGTCAGCGGGTCCAGATCATCAAGAAGGACGAGAAAAAAGGTGGTGTGCTGCAGTTCGGCACCGAAATCGTGGCCGCAGAAGACGGCTCGATCGCTGCCCTGTTAGGAGCCAGCCCCGGAGCTTCCTGTTCGGTAGCCGTCATGCTCGACGTCCTGAAACAATGCTTCCCGGACAAGCTCGACCAATGGGCTGACAAACTCACCACCATGGTTCCCGGCTTCAGCAAGGACATGAAACAAGACATCGAAGCCTACCGCGAGATCCGCAAGCAGGCCAATGACGTCTTAGGCATCTAATGCCCTGCCCATATAGCGGATCTTCATAACGAAGGCTTTGCAGCCCTCGTGCGCTCACGGCTGACCAAACCTCTAACAAACGAAGGGTGCAAACCCTTCCATGAGAAGGCATGTCAAAAGCAAAGTTGAAAATTCATTTTCACTATAGCCTAACAGTTACTTTTTTTAGAGGGCGCAAGCTCCGGAGGAACAAACAAATCCCCCT